>CAMAYN010000001.1 GCA_945862285.1 Akkermansia muciniphila
GGCAACGCGGCAACTCGATTCCATGTGCTATTTGCCGTATTCTCAGATGCAGCACCGATAAAGTTATCGGCTGTGGTGATTTGATTCCCCGATTGTGTGGCGAACTGAACGTTCCAAACTGATTTCGACGTTGGAGTCGTCGTTGTAGCTGATGCTAGTCCAGAACCAGACGTCGTATTTTGTCCTGCACTGCGGTCACGTGCTGTTACGGTGTAGGTGTAGGTCGTGGAGGGCGATAAGCCTGTATCAATGTACGCCGGGCTTAACTGCCAACCGCTATCTGTGCCGCCTGGGTTACCGCTGGTTTCATCGAAAAAATATTCCACACCGTTAGCATCCGTAGCTGCGGTAGCGGTCATGGTGATGGTGTCCGTTCCAGTAGCCGTTGGTACGCTGGCCCATGTCATAGGATTCGGCGTAGGTGCTGTGGTATCGGGCGGGGCGGAAGCCAAGATAAGAAATCCGTTAGAATCTAGCGAGTAGTCCCCTAGCCCCGTGCCGTTTACAGAAATTTTATCGAGTTGCGCATCAGTCAGCCCCGTGCCAGAGCCGAAGTTGATCGACGTGGTCGTGAAAGTTCCCGTGATATTGAGCGTTCCAGGCCAAGAAATAGAACTGCTGTTGGCAAAAGTCAAAGATGCACCGGTTTGTAGGTTGATCGTAGCATTTCCGGTGATAGCAAGTGTTCCCGCCGTATCCGAAAAAGTTGCCGCATCGAAAGTGCCGACACTGATTGTGAGCGCCGAGGAATTTGGTAGAACATTGTTGGCGCCTAAGGCGAGCGTTCCGCCGTGAATCGTTGTTGTGCCAGTGTATGTGTTTGCACCAGAGAGAGTCCATTTTCCTGTGCCTGTTTTGGAGACGGAGGTGATATTCGTCGTGCTATTATTCACGATGGCACCCGCGATTTCTCCTGTTCCTGTTGTCGAACCAGAGAGCACCAAGGTCTTTGATCCTCCGCCTGTGGCTGTCATGTTGCTTGTGAATTTAAGTAAGCCTGTACCAGCTTGTTCTAGTGTCGAAGTGCCAGTGGTGCCTCGGAGATCGATTACGCGGTCTGAGGTGTCGCCTGTTCCAATATAGCGTAAGGTGGGATTAGCGGTTAGAGAACCGAAACCGATGGTTCCTCTGGCCGTGGTAGTCGGAGCGCCCAATGCGCTAGCTCCTGCGCCAACGTTCTTGATAGAATGAAAGGAATAGATTCCCGTTTGCTGGGTGTTGATTATGGCATCAAAAGTGTTGTTGCCCGAGAGGATGACCCCGTTTGGTGTGCCTGCTCCTAGGAATATATTTTGCCCGGCTTGGACCCCTGAAATATTTCCGGAAATGTTGAGTCCACTCAGCCAATAATTCCCAGCGCTAGGTGTCGCGTTTGTAATGTTTCCTACTTTGAGCATGTCCGTTCCAGTGCGCACGGCGATATTAAATGCTCCTGTGGCGGCGATTTCATTGATGGTCGCATTCGCTCCTGCTGCGGTGGTGAAATCCATTGCTGCTGTGAGCGAGGTAAGTTTGGAAATGACGATGCTCGACCCTGACGCTGTAGTGAAAACAAATTGTTGTCCTGACGACTGATTATATTCCGATTCGCCTAAGCTAAGGTTGACATTTGTTGCAGAAATATTGATGCCATTTGCGCCTCCTCTCGCAGTAAATCCTCGATTTGTCGTCACAGCAGATCCAGAATAATTCAGCGTGGCCCCGATGAGTGTTAGACCCGCTTTACCAGCAGTGGCAAAATTTCCAATACTGCTGACAGTGCCGGCGTTGGCAAGGTTAGCAATGCTGAGTGTGCCACCTTGCACCGTGGTCGTGCCAGTATAGGCATTATTCGCGCCTAGGGTAAGTGTATTCGCCCCTAGTTTGGTTAGACCTCTGCTGACGGAGCCGATGGCGGAGGAGTAGGAAAAATTGCCTGCTGTGGTATCGATACCGATAGATGTTGTGCTATCGACGGAAACATTGCTCAAGTTTCCCGACATGACTCCTGAGAAGGCATTGTCAAGATCGGTGACAGTAAAGCCTGAGCCACCCATACCAAGACCAAGTGTGGTTCCTGCGCTGAATACGTGAGTGCCCGAACTAGTTTTTGCGGCAAGGTTGCGAAATACCAGTGTGCCCTCGTTTACAGATGAGCCGCCAGAATAAGTGTTTGCGCCACTGAAGGCCACCGTGCCTGTGCCAGTTTTATTGATGCCGGTTGCTCCCAAAATGGGAGAGATTATTGTTTGAATAACATTAGGATTATTCTGAGTAATGGAGCTTACGGTCAACGAGTTTGCGGCGTTACCTAGTGTGATTGCAGACGTTTGTCCTGCACCATAAACGATAGAACTCGCGACAACACCTACTGCTGCGATACCCACAGTCCCGTTGCCATAATTAAGCGTTGCAGTGCCAAAATTTACAGTGTCGGATGAGTTTGTGATGACTGGTGAGATTGCGGTAGTTCCAGCGTTATTGGCACTCCAGAAATCGCTCGTTCCCCACGTGCCCGTCGTGCTACCAAAGCCTGCAGTTGCGCCGTTAGAATCCCACCAGTAATCGGCAGCATGCGATGGATGCGCTGCTAGGGATAAGGCAAGGAATGAAAGGCTGATGTAGCGTGTTATTGCGGTTAGACCTTTGGATTTTACTTTCTGTAACATATTCGAGTTCAATTGTGCTGTCGTTATCCGCAACAGAATGAAACGTTCAAAATATTTATCAAATGATATTTTTTCTTGCAGCCTGTATAGAATTTATTCACGTTGTTCATCATGAACCATGTTACGATTCGATCTGTTTCTGAGCAAATTGCCGATTATATCAAGCTAGAAATTCAGTCGGGACGATGGGCGGAATTTTTCCCTGGGAGGAATGAATTAGCGAAGCAGTTTGATCAGGCGGTGATGAGTGTAGAAATGGCACTCCAGCAATTGGAAAAAGAAGGTTGGCTCATTTCTCAAGGAGCAGGGCGCCCACGCAAGGTTTTTAACCTAGCGGAATCGAATGGTGCGCACAGTTTACGGATTGCGATCTTAATTTATGAACGTGAAGCCTATAGCGATGGGATTTATCCACGACTATTACACCTACTTAGGGAAGACGGTCACGATGCCTTTTTTGTCAATACAACACAGATGGAGTTAGGAGGGAGCATCAGGAAACTTTCTCGCATCGTTGACAAAATCAAGGCTGATGCGTGGATTTTGTGCACTTCTACAAGAGAGTTCGCCGCATGGTTCGCGCAGTCGGGGATTCCTGTTTTTGCCTTATTTGGCCGGCGTCGCGGCTTGCCGATCGCTAGTGCTGGACCCGATAAGTCAACGGCGATTGCGGAGGCGACGAAGAAGCTGATTTCCCTAGGTCATGAGCGAATTGTGATGCTGGTGCGGGAGGATCGGCGACAACCTCATCCCGGGTATGTCGAGCGTGCGTTTCTGCGAGAATTAGAAAGGAACGGTCTGTTAAGTAGTAAATATCATTTGCCTGATTGGAAAGATGGGAGCGAAGGCTTGCTTGGAGTTCTTCAGAAAATTTTTGCGACCACACCTCCTACGGCACTGATTGTGGATGAGCTAGCAATACTTCTCGCCACGCAGCAGTTTCTGGCCAGCAAAACGATTCTCGTGCCGCGCGATGTATCTTTGGTGAGCATGGAATATGAAAATGTTTTTGCTTGGAGTTCTCCGATGATTGCTCATGTCAAATGGGACATAGAATTTGTGCTCAAGAGGACAAGACAGTGGGCAAGAAATGTCGCAAAAGGGAAAAAGGATTTCAAAGAAACCAATACTCTAGCGGTATTTGTGGAAGGCGGGACGATTGCTATAGCAAAACGATGACTTTACTTCCTCTGAAAAATGGATAAGTCCCACTGGTCTTGCCATTGAATGATTGCACGATTTTGATGATCAAAAGTGACAGGGAGCCAGATGTAGGGGGAATGGTAAGGATTGTTTTCACTATTTATATCGAACATGGCAATCCAAGCATCTTTTTTCCCCGGCAGAGGAAAAATATAAGTGCTTTGGCCACCGAAGGTTTTGTCTGGTCCAAGCTTGTTATGGGGATTGATTCCTTGGCAAGGGTTCGGCAGAGCTTGCCAAGGACCAGTGAGCTGATCGGCTACAAACATCCGCGCGGGGTTTGCCTTCCAGCCTGTGCTGGCTGAGCCTAGGAGGTAAAGTTGCTTGCCACGCTGAAACAAGGCTGGGGCTTCCGTGTGCTGGGTGATGCCTTGCATTTCTAGGTAATCTCCTGCGGGCCTGAGGCCATCAGCTGACATTTTTCCTGCGATGAGCTTTTTGTCTGGCTTACGTACGCAAACGTGAAAAACATCGCTGGCTTGATCGACAAATATCGCAAAATCTCCCGTGCCGAACTTGCTATCGACACCATTGCATTTCCCTCCGAGAAAGCGGCCATGATACGTAAAAGGCCCAAGTGGAGCGGGTGCTGATGCCACACCAACGTAGGCGTAGTCTTTGCCCGATTTCCCCCCTTCTTCTTTTGGCGGATAGAGTTTGAAATACATGATCCACTTGCCCGTTCTTTGGTGATGAATGACTTTGGGCCGATCGAGAATAAACGCTTTGGCTAATTCTGGTGGAGCATCGGCGGCGAAAACAGAGATCATCAATCCCTTATTTTCCCAATTGTAGAGGTCCTTGCTCGTGTAGCAACTCACGCCCGCTTCGTTTTTGTCATTTTCGGTCTTTCCAGGGATTTTTTGAGCTCCATACCAGTAGTAGGTGTCTTCGTGTTGGATCACGCAGAAACCGTGGGCATTAATCAGTTCTCCTTTGCTGTCGTGCCATGGCTTGCCGGGTGAAATCTTCGATACTGGTTGAGCTATACACAAAATGGACGATGCGATGACGATGATGCATGAGAGGAATCGATTCATGATGCGAGAAAGTTAGCGATGTGAAAAACCGAGGACAAGTTTTTCGAGGCCTTGGGCTAGCACAGTGCGGGGGCAGGCAAAGTTCCAACGAATGTAGCCTGGATGCCCGAAGAAGGTGCCGTCAGAAACAAAGAGAGCCGCATTTTTTTCCAAATGCAATGCGGGATTCGGCAGGTCTAGAGCGCGACAGTCGATCCACGTCAGGTATGTGGCTTGATTGCGATTGACGATCAAAGATGGTGCGTTTTCCGCGAGGAAGGAAAGAAGGAATTCTTGATTGGCGGCGAGGTATTGCAGCATTTCTATTCGCCACGGTTCCCCATGGAGGTAGGCGGCTTCGGCGGCGTAGTAACCAAAGGTGTTGATCTCGGCGAGGGTGTGTCCGCGCGAGGCGGTGAATTTTCGACGTAGGGAATCATCCGTGATCACCGCGTAGGCGATGCCGATGCCGGCGATGTTGTAGGTCTTGGATGGAGAAAGTAGCGTGATGATGCGATCGTGGTATCGCGCGGGAAGTGCATGCGCGCAAATGTGAGGCGTTGTCGCTTCGTCTAGAATGAGGTCGCAATGGATTTCATCAGAAATGAGAATGAGATTGTGGCGTTCGCAAAAGTCACAGAGGGCTTCGAGTTCGTTTCTGGCAAAAACACGGCCTAGAGGATTTTGCGGGTTGCTGAGAAGAAATACCCGTGTGCGTGGCGTAATCGCGGCCTCCATGGCAGGGAAATCGAAAGTCCATCGTCCGTCGATTTGTGTGTGCGGCAAACTGACGAGTTGTACATCCTCGCCGTCGTGATGAACGTTAAGAAATGGCGGGTAGGATGGTGAGCAAGTCATCACCGCATCACCAGGTGAGCAGAAGGCGCGAACGGCAAGCGATAATGCGGGCACGAGCCCACCGAGCCAGACGAGGTCTTTTTCGCTGACAGTGAGATTTTTTGTCCGGAGAAGGTAGCCTAGCGTGGCATCGATGAGTCCATGGTGCGCCTGGGCATAACCGTAAATGGGGTGTTGGCAGCGTTTGATGAGCGCGGTGGTGATTTCGGGCGCCGAGGCAAAGTCCATGTCCGCGACCCAGAATGGATCAAGTTCGGGACGGCGATCGTATTTAATATTTCCTGTACCGCGGCGCGGGATGATGGTATCGAAATCGTACATGTGGTGAGGTGTTTACACACATTCCGCGTAATCTAGCAAGCCCTGCCTGCCCCCTTCGCGTCCGAATCCCGATTCCTTGTAGCCACCAAAGGGGGAAGTGGGATCGAATTTATTATAGGTATTTGCCCAAATCACCCCTGCTTTGAGTTGTGTGGCCATACGCAAAATGCGCGATCCTTTATCCGTCCAAACTCCAGCACTGAGGCCATAGCAGGTATTGTTCGCCTTCTCGATGGCCTCTTCTGGCGTGCGGAAGGTGAGAATGCTCAGCACGGGGCCAAAAATTTCTTCACGGGCGATGCGATGGCTAAGACTCACACCAGAAAAAATGGTCGGCGGAAAATAATACCCATTTGTGGGCAGTGAGCAGTCGGGTTGATGCATTTCCGCGCCTTCGGCAACACCAGCGGCGCAGAGTTCTTGGATTTTGGCGAGTTGCTGCGATGAATTGATGGCACCGATGTCGGTATTTTTATCAAGAGGATCGCCGACGCGCAGTGTGCGCAGACGGTTTTTCAGTTTGGCGAGAACTTGATCGGCGATGGATTCTTGCACAAGTAATCGCGACCCAGCGCAGCAAACGTGGCCTTGATTAAAAAAGATGGCGTTAATGATCCCTTCCACAGCTTGGTCAAGGGGTGCATCTTCAAAAATGATATTCGCGGCTTTTCCCCCGAGTTCCAGAGTCAGGCGTTTGCTGCTGCCAGCTAAGGTGTGCTGGATCCATTTGCCGACAGCAGTAGAACCAGTGAAGGCGATTTTTTTCGCTAGTGGATGCTGGACAACGGCTTTTCCTGTATCACCAGGGCCGGTGACGAAGTTGACAACGCCCGGTGGCAAACCTGCTTCGAGGAGCAAGGTGGCGAATTTTATGCAGGTAATGCTCGTGGTTTCTGCGGGCTTGAGGACGACGGTATTGCCGCACGCGAGTGCGGGGGCGAGCTTCCATGCGAGCATGAGCAGCGGGAAATTCCAGGGAATGATTTGTCCGACGACACCAAGCGGTGCGAGATTTTTCCCTGGTGTGGCGTAGGCGAGTTTATCAGCCCAACCGGCGTGGTAGAAAAAGTGCGCAGCGGCCATGGGAAGGTCAAAGTCGCGAGCTTCTTTGATGGGTTTGCCGCCATCGAGTGTTTCGGCAACGGCAAACTCACGGGCTCGATCTTGGAGTAGGCGGGCAATGCGATAGAGATATTTTCCACGCTCTGCACCGGGGAGTTTGCTCCATGCGGGGAAGGCGTTTGCTGCGGCTTGGTAGGCGGCATCGACATCCGTAGCATTGGCATGAGCAATGTCTGCCAAGTGTGATGCATCGCGGGGACTCAGGGAGGGGAAATATTTCTTGCTCCGAGGTTTGGTGAATTTTCCGCCGATGAAAAGTTCGTAGCGAGTATCGAGGTGGGGTTGAGCTGTCTCAGGTGCGGGATCGTAGTCCCATAAATTTCCGAAGAGTAATTCACGCTCGGCTGTGCGTGGTGCTTTTTTTGTTGCCATGAAAAATTGCTAGCAAAATCCTAAAAGGAAACAAGATGATTGTGCGGGAATTCGATCGTTATGGTGCCACGGGAGTCAAGATGCCTGTTTTGGTAACGCCGTTTTCTGTCGCCACCACAAGGATCAGTCCGTTCGTAGATAGATCGATGGCTCTGATGATTTGTAAATTGCTTCCCGCAGGTTTAGTGATCAGAGTGTTGAGATCGATGTATTTGCCATTTCTCCAGAGGGTTGGATTTTTCGGAATTTGAGCATCTGGGTCACCTTCTGTGATGGCTAGTCCTTGGGCATTTAATCGATGAGCACCCATTTTCATTGATGCGGGCTTATGCCAACGCGCCGTGCCTGTGCCGCCGATGCGTTTTTCGAGCAAACACGCATCACCTGAGGTGATCCACAGCCGACTTGTGTCATCTTGTTTCTTGTTAATCGCCTCGCTCATTTCAGCGACTTCAACGACTTGATTTGTCATGAAACTAAGTTCTGAAATGGCAGTGCCTTCTTTGAGCCAGATTTTTGATTGATAGCCGCCCGCATTCAGCGCTCTTCGTTCTACACAGAGGGATCGATTTTGATCAAGAATCGCACCAGGGAAGGTCATGTTTTCATCAATTTCTTGTTCTAAATCCCGTACCGTTGTCATGCTGTAGGTATTGCCTGAACTGGCATAGTTCATCCAAATATTAAATCCTACGGGAGCGTGAGAGCAGAGAGCATTAATGGTGCCATCGTTGGCAATGCCGCCAAAGGTTTTTCGCGGTTCGAGAGCATTTTGGTAATAATTGTTATGTACAACTGAGCTGATTTCCCCTGCTGGAAATGGATATTGTGGGAAAAAATAATTAGGCGGGGCATATTGCGTTTTGCTTGTGCCGCTGCGTTTCCAGACCATGCCAGGAATAAAGGGGTCGATCCTGCCGTAATTATCGCCCTTGCTGAGTCCAAAAATGACACCGTTGTCGTTGATGTCGATGAACTCAATCACAGGCTCGATTAGATCAAATTGTGTTTGATTTGCAGCTACATTAACCGTCTTGCCATTATAGCTCCAACTCATCTCCCATTCGTTTGTGCCAATATTGATGTTTTGCTGACCACTGAGTTCCAAAGTGACCCATGTTTGCGATGCACTATCCCACAGGTTTTTTTGGTCGTTAATCTGCATGCCGGTCAACCTGCCATCGCGGAAGAGAATTTGACCATCTTGGTTAATCGCAATCGGTTTATGCAAGGGTGAAATTTCGGTCACATGGGCTTGCCAAGTGTAGGTGAGAGCAGGGGTTTTTAGCCAATTGATTTCAGCGTCTGTCGGCACAGCATCTTGGCTATCGAGGAGAGTGTCGCCGTCGGTATCGGGGTTTTTCGGATCGGTGTTATCTTTCAGCTCTTGGAGGTTTAAGCTGCCATCGTTATCTGGATCGATGTCTAAAAGAATTCCAGAGATGCCATTCTGAACAAGTTCAGTAGTATGGTATTCAGCGAGATTTTGATCAGGAATATCAAGGAAAGATCTCGATTGATTTGGATCCAGCCTAAGGATCAGTTCATCAGCGTTACTTAACCCATCTTCATCGGTGTCTTGGTCGAGAACTTTTACGCGCCAAAATAGACGTGGAGCAGCAGAATCGGTAGCGGTATTGGTGGTTTGTATGCCCATGCATAACTGCTGATCGTTCGTGCCAGCCGCCATTAATGGTCCGACGTTTGCCCAAAACTTCATATCGGAACTTGTTTGGACTCGATAGACTTTACCCACAATCACGGGCCATGCCAATTCGAAGCTGTTTTGTTGGAGCGCAGGCGTGATTTTCACTGCGGTTTTGCCAGTGACTCCAGATGCAGAGAACGGGTTCGTTCCTGCGAGACATTCTTGGGCATTTGTCCAGCCGTCTTGATCAGGATCGGCAGTAGGGGAATGAGTGGCGTTTGCATCGGAAAATAACACGAGGTTATTATATTTCAGTTCCCATGCGTCGCTCAGAGTATTGTTGTTGCGGTCAACCATGCCTGCACTTGGTAGCACGCAGGAAAAAAGGAAGCCACTGATCGATACTCGTTGCAGAATCTTTTTGGAAGAGAAATTCATTGGTCGCCTCCTTTCGCTGCGGGTGATTGTTCCGAGATTTCAGGAGAAATGGGACTTTCTGGAATCCAATAGCGGATGGTGATATCGGGCGAAGGGTCTGGCGGGTTCGCTTTTAATGCAGCGGCACGACGAGCATTCTCCAATGAAATCCGTTGGTATTCTGCGATAAAGCTTTTTCGGTGTTTTTTGTATAGCTCATGGAGGCCCTCAACAGCGGCCAAATCCTCTGGTGCCGGGTTCCCCGAAACAATCGTGAACGAAGGCTTCGCCGCCGCATTGCGGGGGAGTTCTGGTATGGTGGGAGCTACGTATTCGCGCTGCATGTTGCGAGCTTGTTGTGCCATTTTCGCACTGCTTTGATAATTCATCGCAAACATCACGCTGTGCTGGGTTTGTGCTTTGTTGAATGACTGGATGTGGGCGAAGTGACGGAAATCAACATTCGACCAAGCTTCGTAAAACTCCACGGGTGTCTTACCTTGGCTTGTCCATTTGATATGGCTACGAGTGAGGGATTTTTCATCGTCTCGAAAAACAGTGCATGAAAACATCGTGAATCGCGTTGTCATCGCCTGGGCTGCACGTGCCGTTTGATCTTCTGCTGAAAGTTGGGATTGTTGCTTTGGCTCGGGCTTGGGCAAGGGGTCGAGCTTTTTCGATTTCAACTCTTCAATTGTGAATGTCTGCTCAGGTCGGACAACGACGCGTCGGCTGACAATGTCTGCGGCATCAATTTGTAATTCTACAGCGGGAACTGCCGCCACCTCCGCAGTTACAGGAGATGGCGGAATGAGCTGTGCTTCGGATGTTGGCGTTACTTGCGCATGTGTCACACTTGTAACGTAGCCACTAAACAAAATCGTTACGATACTTTGCAATTTCTTGTTCATATACTTCAATTAAAAAAAACGAAATTTCATCATTTGGCAAATTCTAACATAAAATATTTTTCGGGCTTGCTATTTGCAAAAAAGCAACAATAAGACTTTGATGTTCCATTACTGATGCATCTCGCACCATTCTTGCCATGCTTGCGTAAGAATTTGTTCGAAGTTTCGAGTGAAATCCATTTGGTCGTAGAGTTTGCTCTGCATCATAGCGCTACGCGAGGACTGGCGCATTTCATCCAATCGCTGGACATCGCTCGCTAATTTTTCCGCAATATCGACATACTGATCAGGATTTTTTGCAATCAGTTCTTCTCTTCCCAACAGGGTATTGATGACAAATCCGACACGAGAGACGTGTGTGGCTCCTTCCAATGTAATAACGGGCAGTCCTTGCCAAATTGCTTCGCAGGTCGTTGTCGTGCCATTGTAGGGGAATGGGTCTAAGGCAATATCCATCTCATGGTAGAGTTGCAAATGCTTGCTCGTTTCATGCTCTCGCCCCATGATTTTCACCCGCGACGGTGCGATTCCACGGGATTGTAATTGGGATAATAATTGGTCGTGTACCTGCTTGTCAGAAAAGCCGTGTGCTTTGATGAGTAATCGAGAATGGGCAACACGATGGAGAATTTTACTCCAAGTATCTAGCACATGATCGTTAATTTTATTGTAGGTGTTAAACGATCCGAAAGTGATATAACCATTTTTTAATGCGGGCGATGGTCCGACAGCGATGTTGTATGACGGTGGATGGAAGCACCATGTCGAAGTCGGCAGTCGTAAAAGTTTTTCTGAGTAATGCGATTCCGTCATTCCTACGGGGTCAGACAGTGCATCAGTAATACGATAATCGCACTCCTTAAGCCCTGTGGAAAAGGGGTAGCCAAGATACGTCATCTGAAGAGGCGCGGCACGTAATGCGAGGATGCGACAGCGGTTTTCTGAGGTGTGTCCGGCAAGGTCGATGAGTATGTCGATGCCATCATCGATGATCATTTGTGCGGCTTTCTGATCGTCAAGGGGGATGATGTTGCGCCAGTTGACATCGTAGGTTTGCAATCTCTTTGTTGTTTCATCTGGATTGACGACATTGGCGTAGCAAAAAATTTCAAATTTTGTGCGATCCATATTGCGCAGTAATGGTTCGATGAAGTAGGTGACCGAGTGCAAGCGGAAATCGGGCGAAATCAAGCCTGCTTTGATGCGTTTCGCTGCGTCGGGCTTGTTGGTGTGATGGCGAAAAATCGATTCGGGATGGATACTCTTCTCGAATTCACGGGCCCATGCGATATGTTCATCACGAACAAAAATGGGATCGAGATCTTTTAAAAACCCGACGTCGCGAAGATAATTATCAGCGGCGGCTTTGTGATTTGGATCAATCGTGCAAGCTTGCTTATGCGCGGCCATCGCATCAGTGATGTGCCCTGTTTCCTGCATGATATTCGCCCAGTTCGAGAGGGCACCGGCGTTTAAGGAGTCGTGTTCGATGGCCCTCTTAAACGCGTCTGCGGATTCTAAAATTTTCCCCTGTATATAAAGGGCATTGCCGAGATTATTCCATAAACCAGAACAAGTAGGGTCGTTTGTCAGTCCCTGACGAGCGGCATTCTCCGCATCCAGAACGAGTGTCAGGCCTAAATAGATGCCGGAAAGATTGATCCAAAACAAACTCGGGGTATTGGGGTGGGAGAGTTTAATCGCTTGCTGAATTAATTGTATCGCGACAGTATTTTTCCCCACGTGTGAGGCAAGCAATCCCAGAAGGTGCATGGCATCCGTTTGATACGGATCAAAGGTCAACACCTGCCGGTACAGCGCCTCTGCTTCCTTTAGCTTGCCTTCTTGATGATATTGGACGGCTAGGTCCATTGCTCCTTGAATCGTCATTTCCATGCGCCGCGAGCATAAGTCGATGATCGGCACAAGGGAATCAATTTTTCAATCATCAATCATTTCCATGAGCGATGGCTCATCAAGGATCGCGACACCGAGGGCTGCTGCTTTGTCGCGCTTGCTGCCGCCGCCTTCGCCGCAGAGGAGAAAACTGGTGCTGGCGGAAATACTGCCGCTGACTTTGCCGCCGTTTTTCTCGATGAGTTCTTTAAATTCATCGCGCGGCTTGCTTAAGGTGCCGGTGATGACGAAGGTTTTGCCACTGAGAATGCCAGATGCCACGCCATCGGCGGGGAGGGGACGGTAGTTTTCGGATGAGGGATTCAGACCGTAGTGAGCGAGCTTCTCAAGGACGTCGATGCCAGCTTTTGACTCAAAAAAGCTGAGCATACTGGTGGCGACAGTGGTGGCGATATCGCCGGAGATGCGATAGGGCAGCAGTAGAGGGTTGCGCTTTTTGGCATCGGCACGGGTATCAGTGAGAAGTTCCCGCAGGATTTCGGATGCGGCTAAGGCGGGAAAGTCTTTATGCAGGCGGGAGAGTTCTTTGGCGGCTCCTTCGCCGACGTTTCGAATGCCCATGGCAAAGATCCAGCGGTGGAGAGGTTTTTGGCGGGCGGATTGTAGGGAGTCGATGATTTTTGCGGCATTTTTTTCGCCAAAGCGTCGCGGTTCATCATCGGTGCCGAGATTGAGCGGGGCGAGTTGCTCGAGCGTGAGTGAAAATAAGTCGAGCGGGGTGCGGCATAGTTCATCGCGTACGAGGGCAAGGGCTACACTTTCGCCGAGCGAGGTGATATCAAGCGCCTTGCGCGAGGCGAAGTGAGTGATGCGGGTGACAGCTTGAGCAGGACACTGGAAATTCGTGCAACGCCAGGCGACGAAGCCGTCTTCTTGCGAGATGGGACTGCCGCACGACGGGCAACAGCCGCCTACGGCATCGAAAATCGAATAGGGCGGGCTGCTTTCGTTATGAGAGATAACTTTGACGATGGAGGGAATGATTTCACCGGCTTTTTCGATGAGGACGCGGCTGCCGATGCGGATATCTTTTTTGGTGATTTCATCTTGGTTATGGAGGGTGGCACGGGAAACGATAGTACCGGAAACGAGAACAGGTTCCAATTCGGCAACGGGAGTGAGGACTCCCGTTCTACCGACTTGAATGGTGATATTGAGGAGTGTGGTTTCTTTTTGCTCGGGGAGGAATTTGTAAGCACAGGCCCAGCGCGGGGCGCGGGAGGTAAAGCCTAGGGTTTCGCGTTCGGAGCGATCCCAAACCTTGACGACGGTACCATCGGTGCCGTAGGGGAGTTGGTGGCGCTGCATGCTGAGATCGGCAATGGCGGCGCGGAGTTCATCGAGGTTTTCGGCGATGTGGATGGGTTGGTTGCGCGGTATGCCGCAGGCATCAAGCAGGGCGTGGAATTCGGATTCGTTGGCGAGCGATGGGCCATCGTAGAGGCCGAGGCCGTGAGCGAGGAAGGCGAGCGGACGTTGGGCGACGACTTTTGGGTCGAGTTGCTTGAGGGTGCCAGCAGTAGCGTTACGCGGGTTGGCGAAGGTGGCGAGGCCTTGTTCATCGCGCTCGGCATTCATGGCGGCGAAGGCATCATTCGGCATGAAAATTTCGCCGCGGACTTCAAGGCTTGCGGGTGTTTGGATTTGTGGGACGGTTGGGTTTTGACCTTCACTGAGGACTTGGAGGTCGATGGGGATCAGTTCGCCATCAGCGGATTTAATGAGGTTTCCGGTATGAGCGTCGGCGATTTCGATGCCTGTGTCGGGATGGAGCCAGCGGTTGTGGCCGCTGGAGATGTAGCCTTGGTTGGTGAACCAGTCGGCGACTTCTTCCAGAGTCGGTTCGGTGCCATCGACGTAAGGCTGGGAAATGACAAAAGCGGGGCCTTGCTCGGTGAGGAAGATTCCGTGGAACCAGATGTCATCGCCGAAGAGGCGGTTGCAGGCGTCGATGTTTTGGAGATAGCGAACGCTGCCTTGTGCGCCAAAATTAGGGGGGAGGGTGAACTTTATCACTCGCTCCCATTTTTCGACAAGGAAAACGGTGTGTTCGGACTGACCTCCGAGCTTTATCCAGTCTTTTGTGAGGCGAGTAATTTCCTGAAGGTTGAGGAGTCGACGAGCGTGAGTTCCCCATTCAAGAATGGATTCGGCTTCACGTCGGATCCGTTGCGCCACATTGTCTCCATCTTTTCCTGCGGATTCTTCTTGAAGCCTTCGAGCCAGGCTTTGTGCCGTGCCTTGCGAAGGTATTCGGACGAGAGTGGCGTTTTTGGTGGTGGATTCATGGGTGGATTCATAGGGTAGGATGTTTTCTAGTTCAAGTTTGGTGGCGTTCGTGGGAGTGAAAAGAATTTCTTGCGGAAATTTTGATGGGTTGGCTTGGCGGATGGAATCCGCCGCCACGGTGAGCTTGAGAGGGACGCTGCGGATGGTGCGGACGTTTTGGGTGATGTCGTCGCCGGTGGTACCATCGCCACGGGTGGCGGCGTAGAGGAGTTCGCCGTTACGATAGAGCAGAGATACGGCGACACCATCGATTTTTGGCTCGATGGTGACGCGGATGTTTTCGCGCCCTAGGGATTTTTGCAGGCGTTTGTAGAAGGCGATGAGTTCGGCATCGGGCACGTCGGTGTCTTTGAGTTCAAAAACGTCATCGATGCTGAGCATGGGTACGGCATGGGTGATTTGCGTAAAGCCATCAAGCGGAGCACCGCCTACGCGCTGGGTGGGGGAGTTAGGATCGTGGAGATGCGGGTATTTTTTTTCTAACTCTTCGAGTTCGCGGTAGAGGCGGTCGTAATCGGCATCGGAGATTTCTGGGGTGGCTTTTTGGTAATAGAGATCGTTGTGGCGAGACAGTTCGGCGCGCAGGTGTGTGATGCGTGCTTGTTCATCTGCGGCTGGATTTTGATTAGCAAAGGAAAAAAGGTCATCCATATCTTCGAGCGGAGATTAGCGAGGCAGGAAACTTTTTACGAGGAAACAATTTGTGATTCCTAGCGGTTGGTGGGTTTTTCGTGAGTAAATTTTATGAAAAACGTGTTTGTGACGATGCCAGAAGTCACAGCGTCCGCGAGGTGGTCAATCGAAAAGAATCCAATCGATCATCCATCCGACACAGCGGGGGAAGAAGAAACCAAGTAGGGCACCAACGATGAGACCAATGACCGCCAGCATGATGACTCCCTTGTAACCCTCTAAGGGGAAGCCCGAGAATGCGAAGTAATAAGCCAGCGGCACGATAACACTACATAAAATGGCCGCGATGATTGAGACGAGGATTCTTTTGCTGAGATTCATGATCGTGAAGTTAGGGGAATGTATGATATTGTAGCAACGGAGCTGTCTGCTTGCCTATTTCCGATTTTGGAAGGTGGCAAACAGACGTCTGCTGAGGCATTTCCGATTTTGGAAATAGGCAAACAGACGTCTGCTGGGGCATTTCCGATTTTGGAAGATGGCAAACAGACGTCTGCTGGGGCATTTCCGATTTTGGAAATAGGCAAACAGACGTCTGCTGGGGCATTTCCGATTTTGGAAATAGGCAAACAGACGTCTGCTGAGGCATTTCCGATTTTGGAAATAGGCAAACAGACGTCTGCGGGGGCATTTCCGATTTTGGAAGATGGCAAACAGGCGTGTGCTGAGGCATTTGTGATTTTACAAAGTGGCAAACACACTTGTGCTGAGGCATTTGTGATTTTACAAGGTGGCAAAAATGCTAGGACGCTTCATGAAAACGATGAAGTAGGTGATTTTTTCGTGAGCAAATTCCAGAGATTCGTCAGCCGGAGCATGGCGGAATGGCTGATCAAATAAATCGAGGGAATCAGAAAGAGCGTGATCAAGGTAGAGAAAAGCACGCCGAAGGCAATGGAGATGGCCATGGGCCGAAGGAACTGATTTTGCAGGGATTCATCCAGCATGGAGGGCACCATGCCGACGAAGGTGGTGAGCGAGGTAAGCAGGATGGGGCGAAAGCGTTTCACTCCCGATTCAATGACGGCATCCCAGACGCTCATGCCGTTGGCACGATGTTGGTTAATGAAATCCATCATGACGATGGCGTTGTTGACGACGATGCCGGAGACGGCGAGAATGCCAAAGGCGGAGAGGAAAGACGGCGTCACATCCATAACAATGTGGCCGACGAGTGCGCCAATGACACCAAAGGGAATGGATACCATAACGAAAAGTGGCTGGACGAGGGATTTGAAGGGAATCATCAGCAACGCGTAAAGGGCAATTAAAATGGCGGCTCCACCCACGAAAAGGCGGGTTTTGGTTTCGCCATGCTCAGCGATGTAACCAGTGAATTTCCATGACAAGGTAGGATGATCGACGATGAGGGCATCGAGCTTCGCTTGCGCATCATTGGCGATGCTGGTGATGTCCACAGTTTTGTCTTCGGCCTGGGCCCAGATGGTGACGGCCTGCATGCCATCGCTGCGATCAATTTCTGCGCGGGCTTTGCCGAAACTGACATCGGCAACGGTAGTAAGAGGAGCTTCACCGCCGTTGGGAATCTTGATGCGCATGGTTTCGAGGGTATGGAGGGATTCGCGTTGATCACGCGGGAGACGCACCATGACGCGAATATCATCAATCTCGCGTTGCACACGTTGGGCTTGCTCGCCGAAGAAGGACGAGCGGACTTGACGCGCTAGCTCTCGCTGCGTAAGGCCAAGCGCTTCGCCTTCGGGGCGAATGGTGGCGATGAGTTCATCGCGATTTTGCCCGAGATCGTTGCCGGCGGAGGTAATTCCTTCGTAGGAGCGGAGTAGGTTAGCGATGTCATCAGCGAGTTTATCCCGAGCTTCCGAACCAGGGCCGCGGAGTTGGATTTTTAATGATTCTTCACCACTACCGCCGCCGCCGCGTGAGCCGCGTCCGGAATCGACAGTGATGTAGAAAGATTGCGCGCTGCTGGTATCGCCACAGAGTTCTTTCCAGCGTTTGATGAGAGCGCGGGTATCGGGATGTGCGGTGGTGCGGTCGGCGCTATCGATCACTGTCATGATGACGAAGCCCGAGCGGGGATCGACCCAAGGCATGCCAGGCCAACCGCCAGCGGAGCCGAGGACATCAAGGACGACGGATTTTCCGGTGGCGGGGTCGGTGAATTCTTTGCGCAATTGCTCGGCGGCTTTTTCGCAGCGCAGCACGAGTTCGTTCGTGTCCTTCACTTGCGCCGTTCGCGGCATGGTGAAATTGACAAAAAGTCGATTTTTTTCGAGATTCGGCATGGAAACGAAGCCGAGTCGTCCGCTGGTAATCAGGGCGACTGATGCGAGTGACATGGCGATGAAAAAGGCGACGCTGGCGTAGCGATGGCGCGCCGTGAAGGTGGCGAGGCGGCGGAAGTGGGTTTCGATCAGGTATTCTAGGCCATCGGCAATCCATTTTTGGAGGCGTGCAAAGCCTTGCGGGTTGGCGGGTAGGGGTTTTAAGTATTTGAGATGACTCGGCAGACTCAGCTTTGCCTCAATCAGGGAGAATAGTAAAATCGCAGCGATGATGGGCGGTACCTGACTGGCGAATTGGCCGTAAAAGCCCTCAAAGAACATCAAAGGCAAGAATGAAACAATCGTGGTCAGTGAACCGAAGGTCACGGGCATGGCGATTTCCTCTGTGCCAGCGATGGCGGCTTGTTCCGGATCCATGCCTTCGGACATTTTGGAATAGATATTTTCCGAGGTCACGATGGCATCATCGACGATCAAGCCTACGGCGATGATGAAGGCAAAAATGGTCATGACGTTGAGGGTCAAGCCCATCATCGGCATGACCCAAAGAGTGCCAGCAAAGGAAATGGGAATGCCAATTAACACCCAGAGAGCAATGGCGGGACGCAAAAACAGCCCTAGGACGATAATGACCAGCAGGCATCCTTGGAGCAGTGTGGAGAGTAGGGAATTGAGGCGGCCTTTGAGTTCGATGCTGCTATCGTCCCAAATGTGCAGGGTGACACCACTGGGGAATTTCGCTTTGGATTCGGTGACGTATTTTTTGACACTTTCGGCAATTTGCAGGGCACTTTCATTATTGAGGCGTAATACCTCGACGAGTAGGCAGGGTTTGCCGTTGAAGCGGAGAATTTTCCGCACTTCCTCGAAGCCATCGGTGACGCGGGCGACGTCGCTGAGTTTGACTTGTGATCCTTGGGAATTGCGCACGACGATGTCGGAAAAATCTTCTTGGGTGAAGGCTTGACCACTGGTGCGGATCATCAAATATCCTTCGGACGTTTGAATTTGCCCTGCGGGGAGATCGAGTGAAGAACGGCGGATGGCTTCGGCAAGATCGAGGTAGGTGAGGCCGTAGTCACGCAGGCGAGCGGGATCGGCCTCGATGGAGATCTCCACGGGTGAGTCGCCCTGCAGTTCTGCTTGGCTGATGCCGGGTAATGCGGTGAGGTCATCGCGCACACGTCGAGCAGCTTTCAAGAGGTCAGCTTCGTCCATTTCCCCGGTGATGGCGACTTTTATGACGTCGAACCATTTGGCACTGTTAGGGATTTCTAACTTCGGTGGTTCTACTTCTGCGGGGAATGTGGTGATTCCTTGAATGAGTGGGCGGAGTTCTTCGATGAGCTTTTCCGGGGTGGTCAACTGATTTGCCGTGACGATGATACGGGCGGTGCCGTAATTTGCCTCCGATTCGATTTCGGCAATGCTCGGGAGATTTTTAATCGCCCGTTCGATGGGGATGACCACGGCGCGCTCGACATCGGCAGGCGTTGCACCTCGGTAGGAAACATTGATGCGGACTTCATCGAAGCGATATTCGGGATTCACTTCGAGTGGGACTTTTTTCCATGCCGAATACGCGCCTAAAAGCACGATAATCACAACCAGGAGATTGGCTGTTAGGTGATTTCGGGCAAACCAGGCGATCATAGGGAAATTGTTAGGATGAAGAGCTAGCCGATATACTTGAACATTGCCGCAGAGCTTTCATGGATTAGAGCTTTTTCAGCCATGGGATGCGCCGTTTGATCATTTGCAGGCAATCGTGAGCTTCGCGCACGCCGAGCACATAACAAAGTCCGAAATAGACCGCAGCAAGCGCCGCAACGACAAGAATGACGATCGATAATCTGATCAAATAGCTACTGCCGCTCACTTGGTTGAAGACGTGTTGATTAGCCAACCATGCGAGTTCGGCCATGACAAAGGCGGCCACTAGACAGCGCCACAGGGTGTTCCAGACATTTTTGGTATGAAGATTTTTTGCGTAGCGATGGAGCAGCGCATACAAGATCGTAAAATTCAGAACGGCAATCAAGCTCGTTGTGCAGGCGAGCGAGCGGTAGCCCCATCCTAAAACACGAATGAAATACCAATTGCAGACAAAATTTACCGCAATCGAGCCAAAGCTCACTGCCATGGGAATCCATCTTTTATCAATCGCGTAATACGCCGGTTGGACAATTTTCATCCAACTGTAAAACAATAAACCGATGGCGTAGGCTTGCAGCGCGTAGGCGATCATGTTTGTTAGATCCGTATTCGGAAAAACCGCTTTCGTCAGTGGCAGTGCAAGGAAGCCCAAGCCAACGGCGCAGGGTAGCACGAGGATGGCGACCATTTTGAGCCCGCGATTCAACATCGCTGCAAATTCGTCCCCGATACCGCCAATCGCCGCTCGCGACATCGCGGGTAAGGTCACGGTAGCAATGGCAACGCCAAACACGCCAATGGGAAGTTGCATTAAGCGAAAGGCGTAACTCAAAGCACTGACGCCGCCCGCTTCCGCACTCGCCGCAAATGCAGCATTGACGACAACATTTACTTGCACGGCACTCGCCGCAATCACCGCAGGTATCATCAGGCTCAGGACTTTTTTCACACTACTATCCCGCCAGTCAAAGTCCCAGCGCGGGCGAAATCCCACTTTCTTCAGCGAAGGAAATTGCACCACAAGTTGCCCCAAGCCACCAATCAGCACGCCGATGCTGATGCCGATCAAGCTCTTAAACCCCCATGTAGGGTCAATCAGCCAGCCGAGGAGTCCGCCTCCGATGATGCAGCCGAGATTAAAAAAGCACGATGCCAACGCAGGCATACCAAAAACGTTTTTCGCATTCAAAACCCCCATCACTAATGCCGCGAGACTCACAACTAGGATGAAGGGATACATGATGCGGGCAAAGAGAATGATCCACTCTCGCTCGACCGACCCGTAGGCTTGGCTCGATGCCATTAAAATAAAGTCAACAATCCACGGCGCTACGAGAATCCCTAACAACGAAATCACACTCATCGCGACGGTGGCGAGAGTCATGATTTTATTCGCGAGCTTCCATGCCGATCTCTCGCCTTCGACTTGGAGTTTTTTGACAAATGTCGTTACGAACGCTTGGGATAGCGCGCCTTCGGCAAAGAGATCGCGCAGTAAATTGGGGATTTTAAAAGCGAGATTAAAACAATCGGAGAGAATCTTTTTTGACTCATCGCCAAATAAATAAATCATGAAAGCATCCCGCGCCATGCCGAGCACTCGACTCGCCATCACCGCAAGACCAATCTTGCCCGTCGCTGCGGCAGCTTGACGATTGCTTTCAGATTGACGCGGCGAGTCGGCCATTAGCGGCGGCATTTTTCTAGTAAGGAATCCAAGAAATAGGCAATCTGGTGGAGTGCCTGCGAGCTTTCATTTTCAGGAAGAATGCGCAAGTCATCATGGCATTGTCCGAGAAGATCTTTCGCAGTATCGATGGCTCGTTCCACTGCACCTTCATATTCCGCAATGCCGACTAACACCGGAAGATCGAGGGGTTGCTGATTGATGATGCGGGCGGTAAGTTTCATGCGCTGGGCATCACTTGCCGACTCTAACAAATTCAAAATCGGTAAAGTCAATTTTCCTTTTTCCAAATCCGTGCGCAACGTTTTCCCCACGGTTTCTTCGACACCGACGAGGTCGAGACAATCATCGTAAATTTGATAAACGGCACCAAGGCGCAAGCCGTAGTTGTAGAGTTGTTGCTCGGTTTTTTCATCAGCACCAGAGAGCTTGGCCGACAAGCCACAGGCCGCAGCAAAAAGGGCTCCCGTTTTCATTTCCATGATTTGGAAATATTCGTCTTTTGTCAGTGTCAGATCGAATCGACGTTGCGTTTGCATGATTTCCCCTTGGCAAACTTCCCGCGAGGCGTGCCCCACTTTGCGGCAAATATCGATCGAATCAAAATCCGTGGCGAGCGAGAGTGCATGAGAGAAAAGCGCATCGCCGAGGAGCACGGATAGGCCATTTCCCCACTTGGCATTCGCCGTGGGCACCATGCGGCGAGTCGAAGCTCCATCGATGATGTCATCATGCACTAGAGTGGCCATGTGAATCAGTTCTAGGATCACGCCGATCTTTAAATGATCATCATTCACCTCGCCAAGCGCGCCGCCAGTGAGAATGGCTAAAGCGGGGCGAATTCGCTTTCCCGAAGTATTGCAAACATAGGAAACATACGGTTCGACCATGGGGTCAAAGGCACGAACTTGTTCACGAATGGAAACTTCTACTTTTTCTAAGTGCGGGCGCACAAGTTCAAAGGGAAACGAATCTTTACGTCCGGGATTCTGAGTGATGGCAGGCATGAATGGAGTGAAATACCATTCCACAGGAAGCATTTACTTGCAAGTGGATAAATTCTACAAAAAACAGGCGAACCTTTTGTTGGTTCGCCTGTTTGAGTGATTTTTAAATTACTGGGGTTTACTGCATCGGCAGCACACCTACTGGAGGAATTAAGTCAGTTGCCCCTACAGGAGTAATCGCCTCTGCGTCAACTGTAGGTGCAACGTTCGTATCTTTCAATACGGCACCCGTAGCATCGATGACTTGTGCGGTGACAAAAACAATCAAGTTACTCTTGATCCGATTTTCCGCTTTGGTTTGGAAGAGTCGGCCAACGATGGGAATATCACCTAAAATCGGCACCTTATCTTCGACGTTTTGCACATCTTCGCGCATCAAGCCGCCAACCGCTATGGTATGACCGTCATAGATCGAAAGAGTCGTATTGACGCGACGCACGGAGAAAACAGGCATTTCGATGCGGTTTTCCGTGACAACGACAGTTGTAGGGTTACCTAATGCGTCAGTCGAAGGCGACTGAATTGGGCTGCCGTAGTTAATGAAACCTTCGAACTCGACAATTTCAGGAGCAAATGTGAGTTCAATCACAGAGTTATTTGCCGACAAAGTTGGTTCGATCTCCATCGTGACGCCGGTGTTTCGAGTTTCAAATTCGACGGGTGTTGCAGGTGTTACAGTCGCCCCTTGACCACCGCCGCCACCGCCGCCCTGTCCGAATCCTCCGTTAAAGTTGCCTCCAACGTTCTGAGGGATCTGTGGGGGTTCGTAAGCAATTGGATAAATAAACTCGCGAATGATCTCAATCTTCGCTTTTTGACCAGACTTCGCCATGATGCTAGGCGCTGTCATAATGTCGGCACCTTTTTTCTGTGCTAATCCACGCATGATCATCTGCACTTGTCCATCAGTAAACAGACCTGTGAGGCTAAGGATACCAGGAGCGACGGAAGCATTTTGCGCGGTGCGAGTTGGATTGTTTAGAATAGCATCGATACTGTCGCGGGTAATCGCTGTAGAACCACTGCGATTTGAGCCTGTTACGATATTTGTTACATTCGTTCCAGTGGCGAGAGGAATACCGTCAATCGATTCGCCGCCTACAAAGTTCAAGAAGTCGGCGTTGGTGCGTCCTGGGCCGTTGCCGACTGTGCCGCCGCCGGGAAATAGACCTCCGCCGATGGAGAAGGGCGCCACGATCCAATCAAAGCCAAGTTCATCACTGTTTTCTTGGCTAATCTCGACGAACTTCGTCAAGATTTTGATTTGTTTCGGTGCACCAAGCTCGAGGCTTCTTACAATCTCCTCGATCAACTCCATGTTGGTTGCTGTGTTGCGAACAATGAGTGTGCTATTTGCTGGATTGTAGGAAGCAGAAGCCTTTTCTGAAAAGGGAACTCCGCGGTTGATGAGCGCCTGTTGCGCTGTGGGCTTTGGTTTTAATGAGCTAGCTCCACCTGGGGCAGGTGTGGCAAATGGGTCTTCTGGTGCCGCGCCGCCACCTTCACCTTCACCACCTACTGCAGTAAGGAAATCAGGTGGAACAGTAAAGACACGATAAATAATTTCTTCGGTATCATCGCTGATCGGGACGATGCTTACCGCGTATTCGCCGACACGATATTTCATTCTTGCCGCTTCGCAGATTTGGCGAAGTGCTTCGGAAACAGGGACGTTAGTTAGAAACAATTTGGGAATGCGAATCTGAGACGCATCGGTAGTAGTCGTAGTGGTATCGAGTGGTGCTGCTTCTAGTCCGCCGTCTGCGGCAGGAGCGGCAGCACCTGATGAGCGTGGACGTGGGATGACAAAGTTGATTCCTTTCGTCGTGTCGCTAGTAGCGAAGGTATCCAATTCTTTGCAACGCATCCGCAGGAAATCAATGGCCTCGGAAAGAGTCGTGTCTTCTAGATTGACTGTTGGAAGAATGATACTGTTGAGTTTTTTGATGATTTGCGAAGATCCGCCGTCATTTCGATCCACACTTCCTGTATTGCTTGGTCCTTGAGGGAGTCCCATGGGGACTGCTAATTCCCATGCTTTATCGACTTGGGAAAGCAACTCGGCGCGGGCGTGGTCATACGCGGATCTGTAATACGCTGTTTTTGCAGCGGCGACTCTTTCCATCCAACGACGGGCGGCTGAGTTGTAGGGATCAATTAATAAAATTTTCTCAAACTCTTTCTTGGCCTCATCAAATTTACCAAGATTGTAATATCCTTCACCATTGTATAGTGTGCGGCGAACTTTATCAACATCTTGGGTGTGCTTGAATGTGAGCACAGGATTGTGCTGAATCGGATCTTCTAAGATGCTAAGCTCTTTTTTCGCCAAGCCATTTTCTGGGTCAACTCCGGGGGCTAGCACACCCTCAATCAATGCACGGGCTTCGGCACTTTTACCCACCTTGCGAAACTGTCCGGCGAGAGCAACGGCGGCATTGGCGTAGTCAGCCGTCATAGCCGCGCGACGATCTGCAAGAATCGGTGCGTTGGGAAGAAGACTGATTGCTGCTCTGAGTTTGTCATGCGCTTCTTGATAATTTTCTTGTTGATACGCAACGCGTGCATCTGCTTGCAACTTATCAGCTTCTTTCACTGCGGCAATGCGGCGAGCGATTTCGCGTGAGGCAGTGCTGCCCGATTCTTGCTGGGCGTGAAGAGCTACTGGCATGATGGAGGCTGTTGCGAGGAGCATCGCCAAGGTTTTCTTAATCGATATCGATGGTGTTTTTTGCATGTGCGTCGAGGTGTTTATGTCGTGTTAGAGTGGGATTGAAAAGAGGAAATTTCGAAAATGTTTACGAATTATGGATTTAGCGGAATGATTCGTGTCATGACTTCACCTTTCTTCGATTTGTATTCGATGGTGATTTGGTCTTTTTTGACTTCTTTTAATAAGTAATTTTTTTCCTTGGCATCACTGGGAAGGGCAAATGTTGTATTTTCTTCCACGGTAAATGTTTTCCCTGTTTCACCTGCGGCATTGAGATTCAAGACGGCACTGCGATCATAGCGCACGGTTTTTGCACGGTCTTGTGGGTTGCGTGGGATCTCAAACAGATCCATTTTATTGGCTTTGGTGTCTTGAATTGTGGCGAATTCGACATCTACATTGGCATTGAGTTGTGGATTGAAAACTTGCTTGTTTTGTACTTTCTTCAGCACGAAACGATTTTTCTGAAATGTCTTCGCCGCAGCTTGCCATTTTTTATCAGGAACATTTTCAAAAATATTACTATCTGGCGCGACGGGTTCTTCTGTGCGAGCGTAAGCAATTTGCGCATCTCTCAAAAAGTTTGCTTGTTTCACTGGAGCGGCATTTTCAAACGCCGCTGGGAGTTCGGCAATTTTGAACTCATATTGGTTCGGCCCCAGTGCCATGGTAAACCAGAGGAAATAGGGCGTGGATGAGTATTTTACGAATTCAAGCTTATCGGCTAGTTCTGGATAGCTGGCTACATCATTCGGATTCGTTGCGGCCTTGTATTCGTCGAGATTCGAAAAACCATCTTTGTCAGGGTCACGGGATGGGCCATCCGAGAGAAACATGTCATCCTTGAGTTGATTTTCTAGCCACCATGTATTGGGGATGTCGGCATGGATCGGTGGATCGATCATCGGATCGACAGATTTGGGTGAGTCTTGTCCCGACTCTGGCTTGCGAGATAGCAGAGAAACTCCAACGAAGAGATCGACGGGGCGTTTTTTCTCACCAACAAGGGCGGTAGGGGAAGAAAGCGGGGTATCGAGCATACTGATCGTACTAGCGAGATCGGCGGCACCTACGATGGACGCGTCATTTTTATTCGTAGGGTTCGATGAAAAGCTGAAGTCTTCTTCGACGGCTGTAATCTTCGAATAGCCGAGGAAAGCAACGCCGAGAGCGATGACGGAGGCGACGCCAAGAATGATTTTTTCCGAGTTTTTTTTCATTTTAAATAAGAATGGGGATAAAAATGATGATTAAGGTTTTTTATTGGTTTTTGCCGCAGGTGCAGGATGGAAGCGAACGATGTCGATGCGCATGAAGACTTGAATTTTTTCTCCTCCGAGTACTTCTTTGAGAATGATTTCTGAAGTCATGGTTTTGGCTGGTTCTGTCTTGGCCTTTTCACCTTCAGCAGGTTCGCCAGGAAGGACGAATTCGCCAAAGGGAGAAGCAGCGGGTGCATCTTTATTGCCAGCTTCATCAGTCGCTGCGGTCTCGAAGCGAGCTTCAGAGGCGAGGGGAGGGGTTTGCTTTTCATTGGTGACGCGCATGGAGCGAATCATATAAAAGTGAGTCTTGGAGTTTTGCGTGGCATCCAACAAGGAGCGGAGGGTTTTTTCTGATCCCGTAAAAGATAATTCTATGGGCAAGGCGCGATAGATGGAGTCTTTTGCAGGTGTTTCCTCTTTGCCAGTCTCTTCAGCGAGTGGTTCGCGGTAGAGAGCCATGATGGAGGCAGGTTTGGCGGCGGCGAGAGCGCGCGTCAATTCGCTGATGGCATCGAGTTGGTAGGAAAGTATGCCTGTCGCTCCTTGTTTGGCAGGGGTGTCAGCGTATTTTTCAAAGCCGAGGAAAAAGCCATCGGGCAGCGCGGCACCTTTCAGTGCTTCTTTTACTTCGGCGACTTCTTTGACAAGTTTGTCAGTGAAAGCTTGAGCATCGGTATTCGTTACTGGCTCGGAGCCGTATTTACGGAGTTCTGTGATCAGCTTATTTGACTCGGTATCGAAGTTTTTAATATTTTTTTCCTTACTGGCGATGTTATCTGGAGTAGGAGAAAGTTGAAGGTTGTTGTATTTATTGATTTCAGTGGAGACCTCTTCATAGGAGGCCTTCGCTTCGTCGTAGCGAGTGCTGGCAGAGCCGGCCCAGAAGTAAAGACCTGTGGAGCAAGCGGCAGTGATGACGGAGAGGATGATGACGAATTTTTTTTCCTGTGGATTCATAATGCGAGAAAGATGCGGTAGAGTCGGAGTGAATTACTTAGCGGGGACTTCACGAGTGATGGGAAGTACGATTTCGAAAGGCCAAGCGTATTTCTCTTTTTCATCTTCGGCACTTTGTAATTTGATGAGGATATTTTCTTTGGGGAATTCAGCGACAGATTTATCGGGATTGAGTCCAGAGAATTTGAAAATCGTGGATGTTGAGCCTTGCAGGGAGGCCAGCAACTTGTTGACGACGTTCTGTTTATCTGGATTATCCCGCCACATTCCTTTGATGCGAATGGCATTAAAGGTGGAGCTGTCGGTAGTGTTCGTATTCGCTTTGGAAGGCGCGGACGTAGCGGTAGCTACCTTGGCGATGATCGAGGAAGTCGTGGAATTGGCACCAAAATCATCCTTCACCACTGATTCACCATTGACGTCGGGTTGGCCTGCTTCAACTTTCTTTTTCAATGGGTCATAGCCCCTGACAGGAGCCATGTCCACACTCCAAACATACTGGCTGGAGAAGTGAGTGGTGATTTCGTTGAGAGCGGCGACCCAAAATGTTTGATTCAACTTAGCTGTGATGTAGGCTTGTGCGGTCGCCTTGAGTTGTGACTCTTTGCGGAGCAAGTTCTCCATCGGCACACCCGTTTGGGCGAGTGTTTCTTTTTCTTGCTTCAGGGCGGCGAGTCGCTCTTCGGCATCGGAAGCCGCTTTGCTCTTCAGTAAACCAAATGCTGCCATGCCGACGACGATGGCCGCGGCGGAAGCGATAAAGAAGGGCTTACGTTTGTCCGCACTGCGCAAGGCCTCGACGCTGGCTGGTACGAGATCGATATTAATCGAAGATTTTCCTGTGGTGCGTAAACCGAGACCGATGAGTTCGCCCATTAGGTGAGCCTCGCGTGAAAGAAGTTCGGCATCGACATTTTTTCCAACGCTGATGCTGCGGAGTGGATTAAAGTATTCTACGGGTATGCCGAGCTTTTCTTCGAGGAATTCCTTGGCATAAGGCAAGGTAGCACCGCCGCCTGCGAGAACGATACGGCGTGGTGCATTACCACTATGATTGCTGCGATAGTGGTTCGTGGTGCGTGCGATTTCCGTTGGGAGTCGCGTCATGGCATTTCTGATGACCGTGCCAAGGGCGGCGACGGCTTCATCGAGATGGGATGTATGACCACCGCCAAGAGTCACGATGCCGTTGGAAGTTTTTTGGCTTTCTGCTTCTGCGAAGCTGATTCCATATTCTTTTGCTATGGCTGTGGTAATGGATGCGCCCCCTACGGAAATGCTGCGGGTGAAGAAACGTGCACCCTCAATGTAAAGGAGGTTGCTTGTTTTAGCTCCGACATCAATCAGTAGCACGGGTTCTTGCACATCCGCATAAGCACTGCGGAAGGCGTTGTAGAGAGCCATTGGAGCGACATCGATTTCCGAAGTCAAGAATCCATGTCCGAGAATGCAGCTATTGATTTCATCGAGTGCGTCAGACTTAATGGCGACGAGCGCGACTTCTTTTTCTCCGGGAGCACCGGGGAGTAATTCGTAATCCCAAACGACGGTGTCTAAGGGGAATGGGAATTGCTGTTGTGCCTCAAAGGTGACGAGTTGATCAATGTTGTCGCTATCGATGGCAGGAAGCTTCACGAATCGGGTTAGAACGGATTGACCGGCTACCGCGTAGCGAATCCTTGTGCCTTTGGCGATTTTTAGCCGTTGTGCCAATTCTTGGATGGCGAGCCGTGTTTGTGGCATGCGGATCACTTCGGCAGCAGGATCTGCGAGAATTGAGGTGGATTCGTAGGCCTTGAGCACTAATCCTCCAGATTTGGAGGTTTCAAAGACAGCCATGCTAATGCGCTGCGACCCAATGTTAAGAACTACGGAGCTTGGAGTTTCTGCCATATTTGTTAGATTTTTTTGAAGAAAAAATGGTATGAGGAAATGTGGTGTGACCTAATTATCGATTATCTGGTTTAATTTCCGCATAGCGGTCATACCAGAAAATGGAGAAGGGTGTATCATTTTTCGAAAGCAACGGAATGGAGCTATCCTCGCTAATTTTGTCGCTCTTCATAGTCCACCATTTATCTTTACCTTTATTGGTATTGGTCTTTTTCTCTTCACCATCGACGAAAACTTCGTATCCGACGAATTCGACGGCATTTTTACCACCACGTGGTGATCCAGTTAGGAGGCGAATGGAGTTAGGACTTAGATAGATAGAGGAATAGATATCCTCATTGAGAGGTACGTTGATGTGGGTGATGCTTTTGGTAAGAAGTAAAAATGTTCCAGGCTTTTCTGGGTTTTTAACCGCAACATACCACTTTACAATCACCTCCTTGGCCGTTTTTGATTTTGGTTCTGGGCTGAGTTGGACTTTGATCTTTGCTTCTACCTCTAACCAATCGTTTGGCGTAAAGCGTTTGCTGTTAGGAAGCTGGATGTTAGGCGATTGCAAATCGTCAAAAGTAGGCTTGTCGCCATCAACTTTCGACGCTGCGGAAGCAATTGGGCTCGATAACAAAAAGGCTGTAGAGAATAATACGAATAAGTTAGAATTCATTTTCATGGGTTGTGCGTAACGACTCGTTACCTACTAACCAAATTGGGCTGGGATGACCAGAGAAAAACTGGTGTAAGAACATTTTTTTTCCAAACGTAAATACATGGCTTGGTTCCGAGGGTAAGTCGCTGATCATCGTTGACTTGCTGGTGGAAATGGTAAATCTAGCCGCGATGCATTGTAATTCCTCAGATTTTCTAACAAATGCGCCATTGTTTGTCGGCAGCCTTGGCGGTGATTTTTCATCAATCAATGATCATTCTGAGGTCTTCAATCGATGTGATTTGGTGGAGATTCGCTGGGATCTGATCGATGATGTCGCATCCGAAGAGCAAAAAGCAGTTGATTTTCTGCTGAATCAAACGCGTCCCCTCTTGCATACGGCGCGTGTGCCGGCTGAAGGTGGAAAAAGAATGATGCCTATTGCTGGCATAAAAACCGTGGCGGCCAAGATCAGGCCGGGGGATTTATGGGACGTGGAGTTAGCAACATGGCTCAATGAAGAAGAACGGCGCGAGGCATTTTTGCAAGGTTGGGGTGAGATTGCGCCCATTCTCGTTTTATCATTCCACAACTTCTCGGTAACTCCTTCGCTCGATGAATTGAAAAAACGAAGAGATCAAGCTCGTTACGCGAAAGCACACATTTTCAAAGTGGCGACATATTTGGAAACAGAAACAGACGTGGAGCGACTATTGGCACTTCAGAATGAAGACGCGGGAATTGCCGTTGCCACTATGGGGATGGGCCAGTTTGGGGCAGATTCGCGGATTCGTTGTGCTGATGCAGGATCTGTTTTAAATTATGGTTACCTAGGTTCACAACCCACCGCGCCGGGACAATGGGAGGTAGGGAAATTACGGGATACCTTCCTAGAGTTGAAAAAAGGAGAGTCGCGCGTCGATTGATTCACTTCAGTCAAATCCCGAGTTGCGCAGCGAGAATCGATAATAGATTTGCAAGATTTCGTAAGAAGAAAGAGCAGGCGTTTAAGGATTTCGAATAACTTTCAAGCGAGTAAATTTTGCATTACCGCTGGTAGCGGGAGCAACATCTACCTGCACGCAGTCCCATTCTGCAGTGGATGAAATGATTTGTGCTGTTCCCATTTCTGGCAGCCACGTGTTTTCTGCCAGCGTTGTAGAGGACTCGACAACATAAGTTACATCGATCGGCTCATTCGGCACGCTCGGCTTGCGCCGGAAATAGCGAAATTTCCACGTGTTACCAGCGGTTGGTGGCAATATCAGTTGTGGTGCCATCGCCTGGCCGTCAGAACTACGCAGCGATGAAGAAATCAGTGGCTCACCACCTAGGGCGTATTCGAGTAATTGATTCCATCCATCGCCATCGGGATCACAGGAGTCGGATGTGGTATTGGCATCGAGAAGTTCCACCATACTAAAACGCGTAGCTGTCCAACGCGCGTAGTCGCCGATTGCAAAAGCAATGGGTTGTGGCGAGCTCACGGGCGAAGTAGCACCACCGCTGAACGTGCCTTGAACGGTGAGATTTACGATCCATAAGCCTTTTTTGGTAAACGCCCAATTCATGTGCTCATGGTTGTCAGGTTTAGGATAGAGGTCGGTAGAATTGATGCCATTGTCGGTGCGGAAATAGGGGATGGGATTGGAGTTGGAAAAGTACAATGCTACCATGCCGCCTGCTGGACCAATCACGCTGTGTAATCGATAGTTCAATGGATTTCCTGCCATGTTGCTTGGAGTAGCAGCAAAGCCTGGCGTAAAAAATGCGGTGCCATTGAAACGCCAAAAAGTGCTTCCAGAAGGAATACCTAGAAAGTCCCACTGCGTACCAATCGGACGCGTGACAATCGTGCCGCCGCCCCCAGTGATATTAGAACCTGCGAAGAAGATTGAGCTAAGTGGTACGCTGGTAGATGCCACTGCTGTCCACGTCCAAGTAGTGGATGTGGTATTGTATGCCGGTGTGATTTCCCAATGGTTATTGCCTGGCGGATTCAATGCATGTGCATATCCTGCGAACAGACTGAAAAACGCAAGACTATGGCCTAACCACTCCCGGAATTTCACCCAAGTTATTTCCTTGTTCGATTTGTTGCTTAAATTCATTTCCAGTAATATTTTCTACATGGCCATCTGCGTAGAGATAGTTCGCACAGCCTTTGGTGTTATCGTTAGAGCCTTGGCGTTTGTGGATGTCTGGTGCAATATCGCGAGTGACACTAGCCCATGAACTCCACATTTCACTGTGGGTATGATCTTCGCCGCGAAATGGGCTGCGACTATCACTGACGGGAAAAACAAGAATCGTCTTGGAAGGTTCTGGGAGGCGGTCAGGGCGATTGTAGTTCACCTGTGGTTCATCAGCCATGGCATCAATTTCAGCGGCAAACACCAAATTATTCAGAATATAGCTCGAGGCGCGATTTCTCTCGCGGTCTTTGGCCTTGAGATCCGCAGGGCAGATAAAAACATCGGTATTTTCGCCAAGATATTCCTCCAGTTGCGTAATCCACGCTTGTTCCGCAGGCTTTGTATGAGTTGTGTCTGGGTAGAATCCTTGGTTGTCATTGGCAAATTGTTGCATGGCGATGCCAATATTGCGCAAGTTCGAGGCGCAAGTTGCCATTCTGGACATGGCAATGCCTTTTTTCACAGCAAAAAAAACAAGTGAACTCAAGGCAAGAATGATGCCTATTACGACGAGCAACTCGACGAGCGTGAAGCCATTTCTCTTTTGTTGTAAAGGGGATTTCATTTTATAGGCAGAACATGAATGTCGTCTCACCAAGTGCGACGCAAGCGGAAAAATTGTTGCCGCAAAAGCGGTGAAGGAAAAGTGATTTGCCAGAAGTCGCCAATATCAATCATTTCATGATGCAGTGGCAGCCATGGCGGCGCGAGCGTGGAGGATGTTTCAGGGAACCAATCTGCCTTGGGCCAGGTCAATGACATCATCGCTCCAATCTGTGTGAGTTGGATTTGGGGAGGTGATTCCTTGACATCGGGAATGAGATTCGCATTCCGATCAAGGCTACGCCACGCGACTTCATGGGTAAAAACTCCAGCAAACGTCATTACGTCTTCGGCTTGAATTAGTGCCAATAGTTCAGTTCGACTGTAGGACGATTCCTCATCCTCAACGAAATAGCGCGAGAGTGTGGTATCCCAGCGGAAACGTCGTAACGTGTTGGCGATGCTTCCCCAAGCGACGAGACCGTTAGAGGAAGAGTTAGCACGGGCTTCTAGGGTGGCTAGTTGACTAAGCTGGCTAGCGTGGTTTTTGTTAGCCGCAGTGATTGTGAGATCGTAGCAGGCGGTAGGCGCCGTGCCAGTATCGAAGGATAAGATAAATGCAGTGAGATGGTTCAGAGCCGTTTGATCTACTGGATCTTGGTTGATCGTAGAGAGAAAGTAGGGATGGACGATGGGCATGGCATGTCCCGTGCCGTCCGAGCCGAGGCCAAAGCCAGATATGGAGGAAGTTCCGGGACTAGGATGAAATAGGCCAAAGCGCTGGTACACGGTGCGCAGGGAGGGGTTTTTCATCGGCTGTGATACTTCAACTAGTTCTGGATCATCGATGTTTTGATTCGTGCCGCTGGGAAGCCCATGACAAACAACACAGTGACTATTGCCGTGATCGAGAAAAACGCCTTTGCCTACTGCTGCATTTCCCTGAGGGAGATTTGTGCGAAGTGAGCCGTCGAGAGCTAGGTTCGGGTTGGGCGAGTGGACGATGGAACGCAGGTATTCATTCATGCGGTTCATGGTAGCGGCCGATTGCAGATTCCCCCCCATGAGATCGCGAAAGGTAAAATTGAACGATTGGATGGATGGTTTGTCACCACGCCAGTGAAATTTGGTAACAATAGCAGCGGCTGGTTGGGTTCTTCCGTCTGTAGGGTCGATGGGCCCGGCTTCGTTGGTGTTTAGACCGCGCAGTGTTTGCGTAGTAAGTGGCCCTTTCATCGGATGCAGAGATTGTGTATAGAGAGAAAAATCATGGGCAGATAGACCAGCACTAGTGACGGAAATCATGTTGCCGCCGGGATCACCAAGATCCCATGCTAAACCATCGCGATCTGCATCGATGTGACAAGAAGCGCATGAAATAGTGCCATTTCCCGAGAGGCGCGCATCATAGAGTGCGCCTCGTCCAGCGCGAATGTTGGCAGGCATGGGATCGATGGTGCCCAGTGGAATTTCTGAGAGAATCGTTCCATTACTGGGACGAATGGTCGTGAGAGTATCGGAAATTTTATTAACGACATAAATTCGATCGTTGCCTAACACAATTCCGCGCGGGCCACGCATGGCATCACTGGCGGTGCCTTCGGGACGTAGATCAATGCGGCGAATGATAGCACCCGTATCCAAATGGACTTCTGCAATGCGATCTGAAGAAAATGCGGCAATCCATGCTGAACTTCCATTGCTTGAGAAGGTAAATGCCATCGGGGCAGCAAGGGCTTTCGCGATACTTGGTGAATGCGGAGATGTCGCCCGAAGAATTCCTGGATTGAGATCGTGATGGACGATAGTATTCGATGTTAGCGCGACTTTGCTGAGTCGATGTTTGATAAACTCGCCCTTGAGCTCAGGTTCAAAGCGGATGAGGTTATTCGAGTCGGAGTTGCCGCACCACAACGAGCCATCCGGATGCATGGCGAGCGAAAATAAGTTTGTGCCCACATCGCTAATCCATCGGGATATTGTATGGTTGCTGGTGTTAATTTCTGCGATGTCTTGATCAAGCACATTCCAAGTCACGCGACTATCATTGGTTGGCACAATGACTCCCACCCGTGGAGGTGCTGGCAATAATGGGTTAGTAGGAGCAGGCTGAGCGGGGGCACTCAAGTGGTGAAGTATGGTTGTTCGATTTCCTGAATAAAGACAGGCCACGAAAACTTTTGTGCCGTCTGGACTAGCAGTCATGGCTCGCGGGGCTACGCCATTGATGGGGATTTGCCCAAGAGGCATGCGCGTTACGGCATCAAAAATGCTGATGACACGAGCTTGTGCAGAGCTAACGAATGCTTTGCCATTGGCAAAAACCACATCTGCTGGCTCATCTGCCACTCGCAGGGTGTCGATGATGACCCCCTGTGCGAGCGACAGGATTGAAACAGAGTCTGACCCTTCGTTGACAACCCAAACTTCGTCATTTGTGCGGGCTTTCACTGTTACGGGCGCTGTGGCAAGGGAAATTTCCCTCGTTAGGAGCGGAATCGAGCGAGGCGGATTCCCTACATCAAAGACACTCAAGCTATGCGCGGTGGAATGCAATGCGAGCAACTTCATCCCATCTGGCGTTAGCGCGACGGGATTCTGCTGCCTAGGCTCCAAATGGGTGTAGCCCCATGCGTATGCCGTAGCGATAAGAGATAAAATGTAGATGATGAATTTCATGGAATTGCCGATCATCAGGCAGATTCAGCACTCTAGCACACGACGGCGACGGCGCAATGTGTAGAGCAAAGCACCTCCCATAGAAAGCAACGCTGTACTTGGTTCAGGAACGGTAATGCCAATATTGAAGCCTTTATTGCCCGTTGCGAGACTGGAATCACCGATGTTGCCAAAAACCACAGTGTAGGAGCCAGCATCGAGCAAGCGTGTTTCTGAAAGACTTGATCCACTACTATTGCTGCCGTTGGTCACAAAGCCGAGAGATGTGATGTTTTTATCCCATCCGCTGTTGAGAGACATGTTTGTTCCATCGTTGTTGTATGTGTGTGCATTTCCCCAAGTGTGATTCAGCGATTCACCAGCAAAAACAACAAAGCCGGGGCGCCCGTCGATGCTTTCATTTAATGGCGAAGTGGTAGGATTATCCCACGGAGTCATATCAAACGTCACATAGCTGGCCGCACTTAGCTCAAGCAGATACCATCTTGAAGTATGCCCCCAGCCTTGAGCGGTTCCTCCTGTTGTGTGGGTATTGCTGACATTCGAGTAGCTCCATCCCCCAGCAGTTATGGTAGTTGTGTATGTGGCGGAATCAGCATTGGTAAATGATACTTTGGCGAGATAGCCAAAGCGCGCGGTACCAGGTGTGCCATCGTTGACAGTGGTGGGATTCGCGCCATCCGTATCAACAGCGAGCGGATTGGTGTAACCAGACTTGGTCACGCCATCGAGCGTAAGAAATGTGTTAGTAATGGTAACTGCACCGTGGCTCAAGGAGCTTGATGCGATTAATGCGAGGATGTGTGTGTATTTCATATATTACTGTATTGTTTGTTGTTTCTCGTTTCACCAAGTGCGATGAAGGCGAAAAAATTGTCGTGCTGGTTTTTCGGGATGATTTTGATAGATCTGCCAGTCAGAAAATGATGAAGAGCATTCGATAAACCAATCAAGATGGTGACTTTCTTTGACTGGGGAGAGCCATTCATCGATCTCCAATCGTGGTGGTGGAGTGTCTCGATTAAGAACACCATCTCCATTGCGGTCGATGGAGAATCGTTTGCCATTCCCCAAAGGCACTGCGAGAATGCGCAAGGAAGTGGATCTTTCCTCCAACTGCGCAGGGCTCAGCGCAGATGCATCGAGCGAATCAGGATGATACGTATTCGTAGCTGGGTGGTATAGAAAGCTAGTTGCCACGCCTTGAATCACGGCATGGGCTACTACATCACAGTGGCCAGCTTGTGCTTGTTGCTGATGAACAGATGAGAGCATAGCCGAAACCTTACCAACAATCGGTTTGGTATCCGTCTCTGTACAAAGGAGAAATGCCATGACATCCGCTTCAGCATGGGGAATGGTAGAAAAGACATCTTGCCCGTATTCATGACCGCGTGGAATGTCATGCCCCGTGCCATCATGGGTGAATCCGTAGCCACTCAGTGTAGTGGCTTGCCAAGGAGTAAAGTGGATCTTTTTATAAACATGCTCCAAGGTTGAATTTTTAACTGGCTGCCGTGTGAGAACTGCGGAAAAATCGTCGAGTATGTGATTTGTTCCCCGCGCCCCTTCGTGACATACTGAGCAGACTTGTGCATCGTGAAAATGGCTCTGACCTCTCCGCGGATTCGCGCCAGCAAGTGTGATGGGGAGTGTGTTGTCGATCAATCTGTTAGGATTGGGGTGATTGCGCAGGGATTCAATGTAGGCGACGACTTTATCCATGTCAGCAGCGGGTAGTTCGCTACCTGCTTGGAGTTTTGCGAAGCTGGAATTAAAGCCTTTGATGGTGGCAATGTCACCACGCCAATGGAATGGGCCCGAATTTTTGATGCCGCGTAGTGGCTGGGTAACCATCGGGCCTTTCATGGGATGCATGATGCGATTGACCGCTTGTGGTTCTCCGATAGCGATGCCGAAGCCGGTGATGCTGCTCATTCGACCTACAGGATCTCCTAGATCCCATGCAATCCCATCAATGTCGGCATCTAAGTGGCATGACCCACAGGCCACTGTGCCATTTCCAGAAAGTCTGGCATCAAAGAAAAATCCTCTGCCTTGTTGTTGGGCGATGGAAATGGGTTGATGACTAGACCATGGGAATTCCGCTATGACATGGTGCATCTTACCATGGATCAAGGAAATCGTTTGTGAGAGCTTGTTGTAGATCAATAGGTGTCCCGTCTGCGGATGAATACTGATGCCTCTCGGACCGCGCATTTGTGTAGGAAATGTGCTACGGAGATCAATGCGGGTGGTGATTTTTCCGAAGGAATCGATGCGGGCGATGCGATCGGAGGCAAAAGCTGCAAGCCATGCGCCTTCTTCATCCGCCTGTACGGACATCGGTTGCGCGAGTGATAAGGATTTGTTTTCCTGCGATAATTGTGCCGCCGTAGCATGGGGATTTAAATTCCAAATTTCTGTGCCTTCTTCCGTCATGCGAGCGATTCGACTTTCCGAAAAAATTCCATTTAAATTCGGTTCGAAGCGGATGAGGTTCTTTGCCTCTGCGGCTCCCACCCATAAGCTACCGTTCGCACCGCACGAGAGACTGAAAATGTTCGTTCCGATATTCTCTGTGTAACTGACAATTTGCTGAGTCTCTACGTTGATGTGGGCTATGTCGTGATCAATGACATCGTACGGAATCTGCGGATCAGAATCAGGCACCAGCAGTGCCACCTGTGGTGGTGGCGGAAGATCAGCGAGCCACGGCGCGGGTTGGGCGGGAGCTTGGCGGAAATGCAGCGCCGTGGTGTTATTGCCGGACAAAAGAACTGCTGCATGGATCATGGATTCATTGGCAGATACAGCCAGAGAGCGCGGAAAATTCCCTGCCACCGGGATCGAGCCAAGAGCTGCTCGCGTTGCTACATCATAAACGCGAATGCAATTTTGGCGTGCGCAACTGACAAAGGCCATTCCTTTTGCAAAAACGACATCCGCTGGCTCATCATCTACAGCGATGGTTTCAATGACCTGAAGTTTTGTTAGATCGATGATGCTAATCGAGTCGGAAACCTCATTTACCACCCATGCTTCACGATCATTTACGGCGCGGACGGTCACAGGTTCGATCCCCACGGGGATTTCTGCAATCAATGTAGGAACATTGTGTGGAGATACCGAATGGAAAACGGACAAGCGCCCCTCGGGGGTGTTGACAGCAAGCAAGCGATGCCCCGATGGAGTATGGTCGAGAGGATGACATAATCTACCTTCAAAGTGCGTAAAATCTTCACCCCAACACATCAATACAGAACAACACATGGCCGCAAGGGCTAGTGCATTTACTCTAATGAAAAATTGATTTCGGAGTATTGTCATCGGGACATATCGAATCGGACAGCCATTACTATAGCGCGTAACAACGATTCGGGAATGTGGCAAAATGCCGCACGTAGGGACTCTGGAAACACTTGTCCTAGGCTCGATTGTTGTTCATCTTCGCGCCGATGTTTCACCAATCTCTACCCCACCGGCAATCCGTCAGCATTCGCTGGATTATCCGTATGCGATGGCTCGCGGTGCTTGGGCAATTTGTTGCGGCAGTAGTAGCGTTTTTTCTCTACGATGTAAAAGTTCCGTGGTGGCCCATCTCCGCTGTGCTCGCTATGACAGTGGTATCCAATCTCCTTTTTCCCCATCGACCGAAACTCGTTTTACGTGGTTGGAGTTTATGGCTGGATGTCATTTTACTTACCGTCTTGATTTATTTTACTGGCGGGCCTCACAATCCTTTTACTTCGTTTTATCTGCTACATATCGCGCTTGCGGCGATGACTTTGTCGGCACGAAATTTATGGTGTCTGGTGGCCGCATGCATCGCGGGCTATAGTTTTTTATTTTTCAATCATCGGCCTGTGATTCTGGGCGATATGGAAATTAGTAGTGGCTGTGAAAGTTATAGTTGGCATTTACAAGGCATGCTCATCGCCTTCATTGTGACGGCCTGCTTCATCGCGGCATTTGTCGCAAGGATGCATCGGATTTTGTTAGAGCAAGATGCAGAGCTAGAGTCGGCACGCATTGAGGTGGAAAAAAATGCTCATTTTGCCTCTTTGGTGACGCTTTCCGCAGGTGTAGCACACGAACTCGGATCGCCATTAGCCACCATCTCGCTCGCGAGTTCAGAGTTATTACGATCTGCCACACCAGAAGTCATCGACGATGCACAACTCATCCACTCGCAGGCACAACGCTGCCGCACGATACTCGATCAACTCAACGAGAGGAATACCTTCGGCATTGGCGATCCTTGTGTTGCAATTACTGGTGAGACTTTAGAAAAAGCCGTTAGAGAAAAAGCTTCCCCCGATGTTCTTTCACGTCTGAAAGTGAAAATCCTCAAAAATCATCCCTGTAGCTTACCAGTAGAATCCATCGTGCAGGCCATGATTATTTTACTCGAAAATGCCGTGCAGGCTGACCAAAGCGATGTCGCTGTGGAATGGCAAATCACTACCAGCGAAAATGGATGTGTGGTCGAAGTGATCGATGCTGGACCTGCATTGGACACCGCGATTTTACAAAGAGCCAGTGATCCCTTTTTCACCACCAAAGCACCAGGAGAAGGCATGGGGTTGGGGTTGTTTCTGGTGCAATGCCTCGCGCAACGATTGCGTGGCAAATTTGAAATCACCCGCTCGGCTTCGGGGCGCACCCATGCGCGATTGCTTCTTCAATCACCTCCATCTACGCATGCACCATGAATATTTTACTCGCCGATGATGATGAAGCCTATCGACTGCGCCTCGCCCGCGCACTCCAGGCGCGTGGTCATGTGGTCGTCAGTGCGCGCGATGGCGCAGAAGCGCTCCAGTTCAGCAATGACCCTGCGATTGAGGTGGCGATTCTTGATTTAAAAATGCCGCATCATAGTGGCATCGATGTTTTGCGTTCCATCATGCAATCGCGGCCAGAGATGCGCGTGCTCATCCACACAGGCTACGGCAGCATTGCTTCGGCCATGGAAGCGGTGCGGCTTGGAGCCATCGACTACCGCATCAAACCGACTGACGTCGATGCGCTACTCGCCGCTTTTGAGACCGATGGGTCGGAGGCGGAATCGGAATCACCGCTCGTAGCACCGAGCTTGGAGCGGGTCGAATGGGAACACATCCAGCGGGTGATGGCGGATTGCCAAGGAAACATCAGCGAAGCGGCACGTGTGCTTGGGTTGCATCGTCGGTCTTTGCAAAGAAAGCTACAAAAATACCCCCCGCTGCGCTGAAGATTTTTACATAGGCTCGCAAATCAAAAAGTGAAAATCCCCATCCTTTTCTCAGCTACGCTCGACAGCTTGTGCTACTTGTAGCAACAGGGCTTCTTGCATGTGCGGGGTGATGATTTGTAGGCCGATGGGAAGCGGCGATGTAGGCAATGGCACGGAAATCGCGGGCAGTCCAGCGAGGTTCACAGGGATGGTGCAAACATCCGCCATGTAATCTTCTAACGGATTCGTGCAGCCACCGATGAGGCGAGCGGGTGTTGGTGCCACAGGAGATAGGAGGGCATCAACTTTTTCAAAAGCTTGATCAAAGTCGCGACGGATCAGAGTGCGGACTTTTTGCGCCTTGGTGTAGTAGGCATCGTAGTAGCCAGAGGAAAGCACGTAGGTTCCTAAAATGATCCGCCGTTTAACTTCTGGGCCAAAACCTTCTTCGCGGGAGCGTTCGTAGAGGGATAAAATATCGGCAGGCGCGGATGCGCGATGACCGTAGCGTATGCCGTCGAAACGCGATAAATTCGATGATGCTTCAGCGGGTGCGATGATGTAATAAGTAGCAACGGCGTAAGAGGTGTGTGGCAGAGAAACATCGATGATTTCGGCACCTTGATTCGCAAGTTGATCGATGGCTTTTTGCACAGCGGCGCGGACGGCGGGGTCGAGACCATCGGAGAAATATTCTTTCGGCAAGCCGAGTCGCAGGCCTTTGACACCTTTTTGTAAGTTGGCAGAAAAATCGGGCACAGCTACGGGAAGGGAAGTCGAATCTTGTGGGTCATGCCCAGCGATGGCTTGAAGCACCAGTGCGGCATCGGCAACTGAGCGCGTCATCGGACCGATTTGGTCAAGCGAAGAAGCGAAGGCGACGAGACCATAGCGGGAAACGCGCCCGTAGGATGGCTTTAAGCCAACGATGCCACAATGCGAGGCGGGTTGGCGAATGGAGCCGCCGGTATCGGAACCAAGGGCAGCGGGGACGAAGTTTGCGGCAACGGCGGCGGCAGAGCCACCGGAAGAACCACCGGGGATGTGGTCAGGCGCTACGGGGTTGATGGTGCGGCGTAGGGCGGAATTTTCGGTAGAAGATCCCATGGCGAACTCGTCCATATTGGTACGGCCAAAGCAGATGGCACCAGCGGCACGGAGTTTTTTAGTAACGCCAGCGTCATAGGGGGAAATGTATTTATTTTCTAACATTTTCGAGCCGCACGTACAAGGCTGGCCTAGAACGTTGATGTTGTCTTTGATCCCGATGGGCAGTCCACCTAAGGGTTGGGTGATGTCAGCATCGCGGGCGGCGGCGAGAATGGCTTCGGCATCAAGGGACAGAAAAGCCCCGAAGGAGGTGTCTTGTTGGGCGACGGCGGCGAGGCAGGATTCTGCGATATCGAGCGCGGAGAACTCGCCTTGTGTTAGACCGGCGCGGAGTTCAGTGAGTGTTTGCGTGTGAAGAGACATGGTGGGCAGGCTTGGTGAGGATGCGAAATGGAGAACGGATTAGGCATCGGCGATCACTTTAGGAACGCGGATTTGTTGCTGAGCGTGGTCTGGGGCATTTTGGATCAAAGCTGATGCGGGCAAACTCGTGCCTGGTGTATCATCGCGCATCGGAGCAGAGACGGTCATAGCATTTGCCGTGGGTTCGATCCCACTGACATCGAGTGCGGAAAGTTCTTCCATATAGCCAAGGATCTCATCGAGTTGCTGGGTGTAAGAGAAGACTTCTTCCTCAGATAATTCAAGGCGAGCAAGTCGGGCAATGCGGTGGACATCGATGTGCGGCTGAGACATGCGAGGACAGTAGAAGGGCAGGGGAGTCCTGCCAAGCATTTTGATCAACAAGTGTTGTTAGTATTCTTGAAAAGTCAATGATTGCCCAAATGTATTAGTGAGGTAAACCCTCGAATAAGGTCGCAGCGTGTTTGTAGATTGGGTCATTTTTATCATCGATTTTATTTTTGATACTTTGTAGCTCCGAAAGCGATCCCGGACTGTTTTGTAATGCAATTTCATCTATTACCAATCTTCTTATACTTATATGCAAATCGTTTTCAAAAGTTTTGTAGAAAGTAAAAAGGTCTTGTTCATTCTTTATGTAACTTTTGCCAGTATAAATTGCTAAAGCTCTGTAAATCGGGTTTTTTGAATTTCCCATATTTTTCAACATATTTATGTTTTCTTCTTGAGATGAATTTTTGAATGGATTAACATCACTAGCAATTCTAGCTAAAAATATATCTCCTAATTGCGGTTCTTCTTTGGACATCCGTTCCTTAAAGAACTTATCAATGCCGGAATTATTTGTCTGTGAGTATAAAGCATAAACCGCGTACAATCCATAAGCGCCTGACATTTCATCATCAGTTAGCTTTGACGTGCTACTTCCTTTTCTCAATTCTTCTACAAATTTGCTAGAACTACGGAATAATACACTAAAGTCAATATTCGCTATGTCAACAGTCACTTCAAAATCCTCAATCCAATACCTGCTTGCAAGTTGTGTCAACTTTTGCGAAGTTTTTGCAATATCCGATTCTTTTAGAATTGCAGAATTTAATTCTGCTAAAACTAATTTAGCGTAAGCAGGAATTTCTTGTAATGGAACTTCATTTCCAGTATCACTTATTGAGTTAGCGGTGGGTAATGGTCTTGTATCTTTCACAGAAATTCCATGAAAATCAAATTCCCTTAGAATGCTTTCATCAGCAATATTATTACCTGATTGTTGTCTTTTGAGTGAAGCCTCGCTTTGTGTTTTGGTAGTGCGATTTTCTTCAGAAATTTTTTCTTTCTTGCAAGATGACAAACCAGATAGAAACAGAGTAAGAATGATTATGGTGTTTGACGAATGGGCCATGACTGAAAAATTAGATAAGTATTTACGTAGTAATAGGGAGGTCCGTTATGCTTTGCACCTTTTATGACTGTTTTAATTGGAGCACCTCCCTTGCTGTATGCTAAGGCCACCGATGTTGATCCATCCAAGAATAGTAACTCGATTTCATCAGCGCGGCCACCTGTTAGTTGTTTGACCCCTGATTTTTTAGCGTCATGGGCAAGATCCTTTCCTCTCCCCGTCCCAACTTCAGATGATGCACTAAATATAATACCTTTCGTAGCTTGCCCACTCTTATTGTAGTAGCCGATTGACTGAATTTCATTACCATCAGATTGCCGCTTATCGAAATTTGCTGATAAGCCTCCCATTCCAGATCGCGGATTTGCGGCGTTATTTGTAGAACTTGAAGGTAGCACGCTTGCTCCCCAAGAGTAATTTCCCGTCGATAACTCTCTGATATAATTGCCACCTCGATCCCCATTAGGCATAGGCTCAGGACCAGCTAATGGACTGAAAGGATTACCATGAGCAGGTAAATGAGCATCGGATGATACAATTTGATCCAGAACCCCATTTCTTACAACCCTTCCATGGCAACGATCAGTTATATCGCCTCGAATTCCTGCTCCCGCAGGATTTCTGTCATCAATGAAAAAGCATTGATTTCCGTTTATAGTTACCGTAGCAGGGTAAGCAGCAATAACTGCATCAATTCCTTTGAGTTGACCGCCATTAGCTCTCCTGGATGCGTCTATAGGAAAAAGTCTAGTCTGTTGTTCTAGCATAAAGACCAACCGAAATGTATCTGCACCGTAAGCACGCTGAACAACACATAGTGTCGTATTATTCTCCCTAATATAATCTTCAACTGTTTCAAAAAATCTAGAAGCACCAAATCTTTTAATAACGGTTAGGTCAAGTTTCAAAGAAGTCTGCACATCCTTGAATTCCCCATCGATTTTTTCACGAAATTTGAGAACAAGTTCTCCTTCTACTTGGGGATTATCTGCGGGATAAGCTACATCAACATCAGCTCGTGCATAGATGATTTTTGGCAAAGGGTTGCTTCCACTCACCACAAACCGATTTCCTGTTTTTAGTCCAAGCGCGTCTTTGCATTCTGCTGTTTTGTAGAAAGTAAGTCGATCAATCCCAGGATGCTCTAGCCATATCTCGCCTTCTTCAATACCGCAAGTTATTGCGATCGCTTCTGCATCGTCGTCATTGATTTCACTTTTTGGACGATCTGGGTCTGAATCGCCAATGTCCCACTTGCCATTTGATAAATTATCATTCGCGAACATAAACTCCGTGCCCAATATTTTTGCATTACTACCTGCCGCTGCGCTCTGCGCGGCATCTCGTAAGGTGATGTCCTTGGTATCAATGACACCATCATTGTTTAAATCAGATAACAACTGAACAGGAATTGTTTTTGCATCGGCGACAAAAATTGTTCCCTGTTGGATCCCTGGTGATTCTTGAGGGGAAATATCAAGAGGAGCAGAATTCATCGCTCCCGCGCTAACATATTGTTCGAGTTTATCATAGGTAGTAATGAAACTTTCATTTTCATTGAAAATCCGATGGCGCACAATGAAGTGAAATTTGCTCTGAGCCTCTGCTAACTCGGGTAACACCGTCCAAATTCTTCTGGCTGACAGGTAAGCATTTTCGCTTCGTCCCTGTTCTTCCAATCTTTGAGTTGATTCAAACAAATTCGTCTCTTCTGGTTTTAGCTCATCTTCTGTCGGCAGATTGGGAAACGCTTTTAATGCTAGCATGTCGCGCAACTCTTGAAGAGTTTTGAAACTTTGAATCTCGCTCGTAACGTTGGTTTCATCCCAAGTTGCTAACGTAGTAACAAGGCCTTCTATTCCAGAAGAAGGGTTATTAGGTGTTGTATTATCATTACAACCATACTGCAAAGCCTTCAAGGCATTCACATGTCTGTATGGCATGCTTGCTGCTAGTATTGGATTTGAACCAAAGTGTTGTTCATGTCCGTCATCAATGCCATCTCCATCTGTATCGGGATTCGTCGGTGAGGTTCCGGTAAGTATTTCCATTATATCGCTTATTCCGTCACGATCTGTATCCTTCAGTAATAAGTTTGTGCCAACAAGATATTCTTCATAGGTTGTCAAGTCGTCACTGTCTTCGTCGCGGTCTGTGACTTTTACGCGGTAAAACAACTTGGGTGGCGGAGCGGTGGTGTTGGTGTTTTCCGGGTCGGTCGCTTGAATGGCGATGGTGTGAGCGGTGTCGTTCGCTGCGGCATCGATGATTGGCCCGATGTTGACCCAGAAATGGAGGTTGGTGCTGGCTTGAATACGGTAGTTTTTCCCGGGGATCACCGGCCAAGTGAGTTCGTAAGTTGCGGCGGTGGCGGTGGATTGGATCGCGAGGGCAGTTTTCCCGTTTGAGCCATTGGCGGAGAAGGGATTTGTTCCCGCTAGGGCTTCTTGGGCGTTTGTCCAACCGTCTTGATCGGGATCGGCGGTCGCGGCGTGGGTGGCGTTACTCGCCTGAAAGAGTTGGCTGGTGTTGTATTGCTTTTCCCATACATCGCTTAGGCCGTTAGCGTTTGTGTCGAGGATGGCAAGGAGTGGGAAAATGCTGAAAATCTGAAACGCTAAAAAGCTGAAAATGGTTTTCATTGGCCACCTCCTTGCTGAGTTTGAGCTTCTTGTTGCTCTTGGAGTTTTTCTGCCATCGTTTTTTCGGGAGTCCAATAGCGGATGATGAGGTTAGGAGTTGGGTCGGGAGGGTTGGCGGCTAATGCAGCGGCACGGCGGGCGTTTTCTTCTTTGAGGGAGGCAGATTTAGCGATGAAAGCGGCGTGGTGCTGTTGGTAGAGTTCGTGCAGACCATCGAGGGCGGCGAGGTCGGTTTCATCGGGATTCCCTTGGGTAATGGCGTAGGTGGGTTGCGTTGTGGAATCGGTGGGGAGTTCGGGAATTGATGGTGGGGTATAGGTTTTTCCTGCTTGTGCGGCGCGGGTGGCGGCTTGGGAATTAGATTGATCGCCAATGCCAAACATGACGTTGTGGGTAATGTTGGCTTTGTTGAAGGCGTGAAGATGGGTGAGGTGATGGAAGTTGACGTTTGACCATGCTTCGTAGAATTCGGTGGGAGTTTTCCCTTGGCTTGTCCAGCGGATGTGGGTGCGAGTGGTGCCGTTGGCCTCGTCGTGATGGACGGTGCAGGAAAGCATCGTCATGCGGTGTTCGGTGCGATGAGCAATCCTTGCGGCACGAGCGGCTTGTTGTTCCGGTGTTACAGGTTCGGGGGTTGGAGCGGCATGTGGAAGAGGAATGTCTTGGGGGACGACTTCTTGAATGGTGATGGTTTGATCTGGGCGAACGACGGTGCGGGAAGAAATGATTTCATCTGGGGTGATTTCGAGTTTTGGGGCGGCGGGAACAGCGGGCGCGCTAGGTGCTGCTTGCTCGGGGATGAGGGTGGCGGTCTCATCGGCATAGGTTGCAGGAAATAGATTGACCACGAAGAACGCGAGAGCGTAGAGGCGCGAATTTTGTAAGAGACTGATTTTCATGATTTTGTGGGAAAAGTTATCATTCCGCACTGGCGGACGGGGAGTTCAAAAGTCGCTTACAGACGACCGCAACGGCCTTTGGCCTCCCTCAGAAGGCAAAACCTAAAGAAAGCGGCTTGGACATGCGCCGCTGCCTCCCCGGCCTTTCGACTAGTTTGGCAGCAATGTTTGCGGTCATTGCTAACCGCTGTAAGAGAAGATTTTGAAGTCCTCATCCGCAATGCGGACAGGACTAGAATAGGCAGATATGTGATCGCGGCAAGCTATTTGTTCTTTCCGTAGAAATTTTTTGACTGTTGAAGAATCGCATCTGGACACTGCGAGGGCGTTATGCTATTCCTCTAGTGTAATCGAAAAGTATTTCGCTTACGTATTTCACATCAACTAAAACAAAAAATGAACACATTAAACCGTATATCCGCCACTCTGACAGCCGCAGAAGTGACCACATTACTAACCAAGATCAATGAGGTGAAAAATGCCTTGCCATTTCTCATCGATCTTTCACCAGAAGAACGCCGCACCTTTCCTAAGATGGGCGATAAGTCCGTCGCCTTTGTGAGTCGTTGCGTAGAAATCGCGCAAAGGGATGACTCTTTTCTGCCCAAAAAATTCGATGTCACAGAGTTTGCCGAAGACCACGCCCTAAGCGTGGCATTAGAGCCGATCCGCCAGCAACTTGCACAATTGCTAGAGCTAGTCGAGGATACTCAATTGCTCGCTGGTTCGGAGGCTTACATCGGAGCCTTGGAAGTTTATAATAGTGCACAGCGCTCTGGGCAAGGTCTTGGCTTAGACGACCTGATTGATCAACTCGGGATGCGCTTCGTCCGCCGTAGGAAAGAAGCTGAAGACTCTAAAACACCCTAATTTTCCTACGATTTTCACAATCATCTAATGTTAGCTCCTGCTGTGAGAAAAATCGCGGCAGGAGCTTTTTTCTCGGGAGTTCGGCCTTTTTACTCGAAAGTTCAGCCTTTTTGCTCGGAAGATCGACCTTTTTACTCGGAAGATCGGCCATTTTGCTCGGAAGATCGACCTTTTTGCTCGGAAGATCGACCTTTTTGCTCGGAAGATCGGCCTTTTTGCTCGGAAGCTCGACCTTTTTGCTCGGAAGTTCGCCCTTTTTTGCATGCGTGATGTAATTTTCCGTCTGCCGAGACTGGCGTAACGTATTATCCTCCGCTCAACTAGATTCCTCGTTCATCCGAATATTTCCGTGACATGTCTTATGGTTTGCTTTGAAGTGAGCGCGAATGCAACGTTTGGCACTGTTAAATATCGTGGGCTTATCTGCGTCTCTGATCGATGATCGGATGCCGCGATTTTCTGCGTGGGCGAGGCGGGCGGGGCTGCAATCCTTTTCTCCGGCATTTCCTGCGGTGACTTGTACGGCACAGTCGGATATGCTCACAGGCACAGATGCCGATGGGCATGGCATTGTGGCAAATGGTTGGTATGATCGGGAATCCTGTGAAGTGCGATTTTGGAAGCAGAGCAATCATTTAGTGCGTGGGGAGAAGATCTGGGATGTATTGAAACGCGAAGTGCCAAACTTCACCTGCGCCAATTTATTTTGGTGGTATAACATGGCAACGCGGGCGGATTTCGCGGTGACACCGCGGCCACTGTATTTGTCGGATGGGGCGAAGCATTTTGACATTCATACCCAGCCGATGGGCTTGCGGGAGGAATTGAAAAGTGATCTCGGGGCCTTTCCGTTTCCGTCGTTTTGGGGGCCGGCGGCGGGGATTCCTTGTAGCCAATGGATTGCTCGTTGTGCGAAGTGGATGGAGGAAAAGTACTCGGCACATTTGAATTTGGTCTATTTGCCGCATTTGGATTATGGTTTGCAAAAATATGGGCCAGGAGCTGCGGAGATGGAGGTGGAATTGCGGGCGATCGATGAGGTGGTGGCTGATTTGATTGATTTTTACGAGTCGCGTGGGGTGCGGGTGATGTCGGTTTCTGAGTATGGTATTTCTGCGGTGGAAACTCCGGTGCATCTGAATCGGATCTTGCGGGCGAATGGCTGGCTATCGATCAAAGATGAATTGGGTCGCGATGGCTTAGATTTTTTTCAATCGGATGCAATAGCCGTGGCGGATCATCAAGTGGCGCATGTGTATTTGAAGGATCGGAGTCGTATGGGGGAAATGCGGGAGTTGTTAGAAAAACAACGTGGCGTGGAGAGTGTGAAGGAAGCGCAAGAAATCTGGGCCAATGGTGGAGCGAATGACCGGGCGGGAGATTTAGTCGTGACGGCGGCGGCAGGGCATTGGTTCACGTATTATTTTTGGGAGGATGACAATCGTGCGCCGGATTATGCGCGCTGTGTGGATATTCACCGCAAACCGGGCTATGACCCAGCGGAGTTATTTCTCGATCCGAAAATCGCTATGCCGAAGTGGGAGATTGCGAAATTTTTGCTGAAGAAAAAGATCGGTATGCGAGCCTTGATGGAGGTGATTCCTTTGGATGCGAGCCTAGTAAAAGGATCGCACGGCAGGGTGGATGTGCTGGATGAAGAGCGCCCGATCATTGCTGGTGCGGATCACGAGATCGGTAGTGCGAAAGAGGTTTTTTCTGCGATGTTGCAACATTTTCGGAATGGCTAAATCCCTGCAATATCGAAAAAATTACCGTCAGCCCGATAGGAGTGACTGCATTCACGACCTTGCTAGCTTTGCAGCAAAGTGAGCAATTCGTTTGTTGATTCTGTTTCTTGTCATAGCCCAATTTGCTCGTTAAGGCTTTAGAAGCCAATCGCGTCAGTGACTCGAAATTCTCTTATAGCAACGGGTTTTTTCGTTTTTTCGTCAAATTCTACTGTCATCCAGCGTTGTTCATTTTTCGCTACGATTAAGACACGACCATACGCAAGATGCTCCGCTAGCACCTTAGGAGCTTCTTTACTTGTCTCGAAACGCTCCTTCGGATCGGCAAGGAGAGCCCCAAGCTCTGTTTTCCTACCTTCAATGCCAATTACAAAGTCAGGGTAAAAACCACGTCCATTGTCCATGAGAACATTCACCGACCACGGCTTATCAGGCTCGTTACGGTGCCACCACTTCACTATGTTGTTAGGCTCACGGTCTAAAATCTCAGCAAACTCACGTTCCCAGCCATTCATTTGCGCGGGAATGACTCCATAGATGTTACGTGGCGATTGCGTAAGATAGCCACACGCCGTAATTTCCGCTGGTAATTCCGCCGCTTCGATGATTTCGGCAGATGCTGCCAAGGCTTTCTTTTGCGCATCCCACAGCAGTTCCGCTCTCGTTGCCAGAATAACGTTGAGAAAGTGGGCAACTTTTTCGTCATCATCCGCCTCTGCCATGGCCTCTTCTCTCATCACCATTTTCATTTTTTTAAGTAAGGCTCGTCGCAGTTCTCGCGGATCGAATACCTTATTTTTGCACAGAGCTTTGTGCGCAGACTGAGCCGCCTGCGTAGGGGAAAGCTCCGCTGCAAAATTGAATTCTTGTTGAATATTTTGAGTAAAAACATCCAAGGTGCGCTTTTCCACAGGGATGCGATTTTTCATCACATCAAAAAGTTCACGGGCAGACACAGCGAAACGATTCGCACAATCCTCTTCTGTCACATCGTTCTGCGGGGAAACAACTTGCGTCTTAAACTTCTGTGGCATGCCCGCACGGAGCGTGTATCGCTGCACATCCGCAGAGCCCGCTACCTGCTTTGGTGCTGCATCAGGTGAATCCCCCGTACCTTCAGCGCCGCCGATCCCGAAAAACTTGCCGAAATCCAGTGCCGAAGGAGGGGTAAATTCAGCAGACTCTACTGCATTATCCTCATCTTCCTCAGTGTAACCTTGCCCTCCTCCTGTTTCTTGTGTTTCAAGGCCAAAAAATTCGATCTGCCCTATTTTGTCAACTCGACTCACACCTGTCACATTCTCGCCGAAGCGCACGGCAATCGTCGCCGTGCTAGCACGAGCATAAGCTGTTTTAATGGCATTGATTTTTTGCCCTGCGATGTCTAAGCCTGCTTGCGTCTCGGGAGCGGCGAGAAATACCAAGCCATGCGTCAATTCTAGCGGTAATTTTTGCGCCTGTGCTTTTGCTTGGAGCAGCCGATGCACCCGTAGAATCCGCCCGACGAGTTGCACGCCAAAGTCCGCATCGCGGCTCGCGCGCATGGACACTAACGTAAAAGCACGAGGGGCATCAAAGCCTAATGCCACAGCCATTTTAAAAATCAGCACCTCGCGGCGTGGTTCATTTGCGAGTGCCAGAAGGCCGCTATCGGGTTCTTCTGCGGTGTGGATGGCGATTTGTTCATCAGTAAACCCCATGCGCAGAAGGCGTGACTTTAAACGCTCGATGCTCCCATCCGTCGAGTCGGCCTGCACAAGCAGCAATGGCACGAGAGGGATTTTCATCTCCTCTAGCTTGCGCTTGATCATTCTGTGCGCCGCCACGCCATCGCGCAAAGCCGTACCCACGAGGTCGGCAAGACTCCGTTTCTCTGGATCCACAAAATACGCCGCACATCTTACCCCCATCTTGATTAGGCCAGAGTCAACAGCATCTTCGCGGCTGACGCTGATCCGGTGCAGTTCTGCCACTGACAGTGCTTTTTGAAATGCCTTAATGTCTGCATCGTCAGGAGTCGCCGTGATCAGAACTGTATATTCTGGTTGCAGGGTCTCTTTGAAAAATTTAGCGGCCAATGTGCTCTCGCCAAATCCATGGTGCGCTTCATCTACCACCACGCCGATGCGCATCCCTTGGGCGCGTAATCGCGTAATGAGCTTATCGATCGAGGGATTCGTGTCCCCCTCTTTGCGGATGTTACGCTTGTCTTTGACTCGGGTCGCCACCGCAGCCCACGTCGTGACGAATGTATCTCCCTTGCGGCTGCCTTCTGCTGCGCGGTCGTCTGCTAGGTCACGAACTTGCAGACCATTAAACTCTTCTCTGAGAAAAGCTTCCGTTTGCTGAACGACTCCCTTAAAGGGCGCAAACCAAAACCACACGACATCTTCTTCATGGCTGAATTTTTCTAATATCGTCCCCGCCATGAGTGTCTTGCCTGACCCCGTAGGAGCCTCGATCAAGAGATATCCGTTATGATTGATCGCCCGTGTACGGCTCGCGGAATCCGTTCCCGCCGCATCCAGGAGCTGGCGTGTCGCCATAAATAATTCATAGCCACTATCCACAGCCCGCTCCTGAAATCCTTTGAGTGTTTTCTTGCTCATAAATGTTTATCCTTTCATGCCAAATCGCCGCGCTAAGCCTTCTGGTATCGCCTCATATTGCAAAAGATTCATGCGTATATGTTGCCTTAATGCTTCTGGCTGCCATGAGTAAATCACTGCACCTGCTAGTTCATGCACTGCCGCTTTGATGGCGGGAACGATTTTCTTAGAAAAGCGTGGTATATAAAGGAGTCCAGAATCCCCATCGAGCGAGATCTGAAAATCCCCAACCGCAAAAGGAAACAAAACTTCCCGATGAATCATTTGTAATGCTGTCCACACTTGTTCGTGCTCGATTTCTAGCAATTTTCCCGGAGAAATACGACGGCACTTGAGGTAGGCAAAGTCGCCTTCTAATGCCTCAATTTCTTTGACGCCATTCCGCGTGGGAACGCTATATCCTTCGATTAACCTGCGCACACGCTGAGCGCAAACATCACGGCAGAGATTTTTAAGAGGCTGCTCCTTCGTCGCCTCGCTGTTCGAGACTAGGATAAACCGCCTTGCTCCACCGTCCTCCAGATTTTGCTCTAACACAGCTTGCCCCGTAGTGCCTGACCCAGCAAAGAAATCAAGAATTAGATCATCATCACTCGTTGTTTGTCGGATGAAAGACTGAATCAAGGAAAGCGGCTTAGGGTAATCAAAGTCCTTGTTACCCATGATTTCTTGAAGCAGAGAAGTCCCATCAGATGTGCCACCGACTACGGCTATATTTAGTCCATCTGTATCGATTTCGCTGCGTTCATTCTTCTTTAACGCTGCGGGCATAAGCCATGAAGAAAAGGGCTTCTCTGATCGCTTCACTTCACTTAAATGGCGTTTGTAGCGTGGTTTCCCATAACCAATCTTTTTACCCACCCAGAAATCCAGTTCATGCTCCCAGAATGCCCGTTCTTCTTCATTCGCCCCTAGCCTGAGATTACGCGGTGCAGTGCCCTCTTCTACGGCGGCGCGTAATTCCTCCTTGCTCTCGTATTGTATGACCTTCTCCTCCTTCGGCCACAGCACTTTTTTTTCGGCAATAATTTGCTCCATCGTCAAACTGCGCAGTTGCTGGCCAGGCTTTAGCCTAGCTTTTGAGGAAAAGCGCCAGACGTTGTCAGGATCACAGGCATACCACGTTTCCGTAGTGGGATTGTAGATCGGGTAAAAAGTATTAGGCCGCTGCTTGTAGTTTTTATTTTGCACCAAATTATCATTATTCCAAGCCCCCCGTGGATCATCATCATCATTGGTATAAGCGTCAGTGGATTTGACTTTACCGGCGAAGGAAAAATTCGTCTTGGCGTAGCAGAGCACATGCTCATGATCTACGCTGCGGAAGTATTCTTTGGAGTCATTTGCCCCGCTACGCGTCCGCCAAACGAAGCTACCTACACGCCTACCCGGCATGACCTTATCAAGAAGTAATTCCAGTTTTGCCCGGCTCTCATCATTGATGCAAACCAGCATCACGCCATCGTCACGCAGCAAGTCGCGGGCGATGATGAGACGTTGGTAGAGGAACTCGATCCATGTGGAAAAACGCCATGAATCATTCTCGCCCACAAAACTGTCATTGTACACGAAATCTTTCTTTCCCGTATTATAAGGCGGATCGATCAAAATGCACTTAATCCGCCCTGCGTATGCCATGCGTAGGTAACGCAGCGCATCAAAGTTATCGCCCTCGATGATGAGATTCCGCCAGCCCTCGCTAGGTGCTTGTTGTGGCTCAGAGTGCTCCGGTAGGAAATCCAGTGCCACGAAGTCTGCATTGATGGCTTTATCTCTTTCAATTTCATTGGTTTCCCAAACTAAGCCGAAGCGTGAAGCATCGCGGCTGTCACGCGTTTCTAGAAGTCGGATTAATTCATCCTTAGTGAGGTGATCATATTGCGGCATGGTAGCGGAAGGAACAGGAATTTGGTAAATCGACAGATTCTACCGCGTTTCCGCATGCATTCCTCTGCCTTGTCGTTAGCGGGAAAATGCTAGTCAGCCATCGTAATCAAGTCAATGAGTGAATACGCAACTCGGAAACTCCATCGATGAGGGTAGGGAACTCGGAAATTGAGGTTGAAGAATTCGGAAGTTGGGATTGTGCAACCCAAAAGTCGGAGTTAGGGGCCTTGAAAGTCGAGGTTGAGGAACTCGAAAGTTGGAGTTGAGGAACTCGGAAATTGGGGTTGAGGAACTCGGAAGTCGAAGTTAAGTGAACCGGAAGTCGAAGTTAAGTGAACCGGAAGCTTGGGTTAGGGAACTCCAAGGCTGAAGGTGAAGAACGTGAGTAGCGGAGGTATCTTGCCTCCCTGCCTATTTTTTTCAGACGGCTGGGAGGCGAGGACACCTCCGCCACGGGTCAAATTCGCTTAGGAGTGTGAGGAGTGATTGAGGATACAGTATAACTTCGTTTTTACGTAGCGCATTATGCGCATATCATTTTGGCGAGAAGTTTCCTAGTAACAAGCGAGTAAAAATTTCGCATTTCGTGGACATTAGATGCGCTTGTTGGCGTAGCGATTGCTAAATGCTTTTGGCGCTGCTTGATTTCTTTTCCACTCGATACCCATTTTTATCGTCGAACCCACGCGGACGCTTTTGCGTTGCCAAGAAATGGATTGACTTGGATTTCCAGATCCGTAGGCAGACACTTTCCCCGCGAGAGCATAGCCCGTTGCGAGCAGCGAGCGAGCATTCCCTACAGGGATTCCGTATTGATAAACCCAATCACCACCACTCTTACCATCGGTTGTCGGCATGAGAGTCAGCACATCGTATGCGTAGCCATCGGTATAAACGGACATTTCCGTCGAAGTGAGAGTGACATACCCAATAATATCTTTGCCGTTATTAGGACGATTGCCCAGCAATCCTGCATTTGCACTTTGATTGGAAGATTGGTTCGCGCCAATCGTCATGGCTGACTGATTCAGCAAGCTTTGCGCTAACCCGTAATCTTTCTTGCCAGCGGCACCCAATCCAGCACCAGCCAGAAAAACACCAGCAAGGTTTTGAGAAGTCATTCCATTGCTTCCCGTTGTAGTTGGGCCGCAGCTAGATAGAAGCAATGTGATAATCAGAAGTAGTTTGATGCGATTTTTCATAATGATAATGATATAGACTTGATTGTAGTTACGCTTATTACCGCGTGTCAAAAACTGAGAATTTTCGTGTCTTTTGTCAAAAGAATTTCATTTTAGCACGCGAGCTTGAGCATTTGGCAAGAGCTACTTTCGCCTCCCTGTCCATTGTTTTAAGAAGACTGGGAGGCGAGGATCAAATTCATCAAGGTATGGGCGGCGTTACGGGATCGGCGGTTTTGCGGGTAAAGCGTTTGCCCAGTTCACCCATAAGTCCATCCAGTCCGCCTGTGTCGCCAAAGCGTTTCGCTGCTGCGTAATGGACTAGCGCGGCGACGTAGAGATCACTGCCGATGAGTAGCAGGGTATCGTCCAAAAGTTCTTGCAGTTTGGAGGTCTTTTGCAGCATGGGAAGCAGAGCATCATACAGGGCGAGGTCGCTCTTGAATTCGGCGGCATCAAAGGCTCCGGGCAGATAGTCAGAGCCATCTTGCGCCATCTCTACGGATTTGCGGACAAAGGCGACTGATTTATCCCCCATCTTCGGCAACTCCTGCCGCTCTTCCGGCGTAAGATCTACTAAAAATGGTAGCTTGGTGGTGATAGTATTAAGGGCATCAAGCACGGCCTGGCGGTCGGCTTCCGACAATGTAGCTGTAATACGATTTTACATGGCGCTTAAGAACTAGCAGAAATTCTGTGCCATGTCAGCAGCCTAGTTCAGATTTTTTTACCGCGCCGCATTTAATTCCTAGCGACGGCGAGGCAAATGGTGAAATCGGAGGGGCGAATGGTGAGATCACCAGTGCAAAAGAAGTTTTTTCTACGATCTTGCAACATTTTCGAAATCAGAGCTAAGATTTATCGAAATTTTACGTTAAGGTTCACCAACTTTATGAAAAGCAGTAATAGCAATCGACTAGAAATGGCATGAGTTCTTCCGATAGTATCGCCTCGTCTCTTAACGAAGTTTTCGCCATGGCCGATAGCGTGCCAGAAAATGAAGTATTGCTATGTCTTGGAGGTATTGATGCGCAGTGCATGGCGCGGGTGGCGGCGGGTGATCATCGTGCGTTTGAGGAAATCGTGATACGCCATCAAAAAATGTTACTGAACTTTTTTGCCCGCATGGGCGCTCAATCAGAATGTGAGGATCTTGTGCAAAATACTTTCATTCAGTTGTATCAATACCGTGACCGCTACCAAGCTACAGCGAAGTTCACCACTTTTCTTCATGTTTTGGCGTATCGTGTGTGGGCAGATCTTGGTCGCAAAAAGATGCGGCGCGAGAAGTTGGCAGTCTTCCTGCGGGTGGCGGCGGAGACGACAGAAACCGCGAGCGAGGAACCAGAATCCGGCATGGATGTGCAAGCCGCACTGGACAAGCTTTCCCCAAAGCTCCGTGAAGTGGTGGTGCTGCATTTTTACCAAGGTTTACCCTATCAGGAAATCGCCGATGTTTTAAAAATCCCACTCGGTACCGTGAAATCCCGTCTCAATCTCGCTATCAACGCCCTACGTGAAATCTTCCATGAATAAACAATTTTCCCACGACTCGAAGCTGTTGGACGAGCCATCGGCGCAAGATTTGCTTTGGCTGAAAGATCGACTGGCTCATGTCCCCGAAGTGACACCGAGTGCCGATCTTACGCAACGTGTGATGTCCGCCGTGCGCCATGAACAGGTGCGTGAGGTGCGCTACCGATGGTTCCAAGGTGCGGCTGCGGCGATGTTGCTGATCGGGGTTTCCGTATGGGGTATTTCTTCGATGATTCCGCGTCCGGGGTCAGCCATTGCCACGCAAGCCACAACGCTGCCAGAGCAAATGACAGATAGCGGTGTGCAGGATGCGTTGGAATGGTTTTGCCGCAATCAAGAACAGGATGGCTCATGGAGTCCGGCGCGATGGGGGGGAGATCCGCGGTTTGAAGTGGCGTTGACGGCACTGCCTTTGTTGGCACTTCGCTCTGCCGAGGGCGAGAAAACACCACGCCAGCAAGAAGTAGCGGATAACGCCAAAGCGTATTTGTTGAGTCATTGTGATGAAAATGGTCGCATCGGTCCCGCCTTTCACGGTTCTTCTTATACCCAAGGCATTGCTACCTTGGCACTGTTATTTTGCTATCAACAGCAACCGGATGAGGAGCTGAAACGAGTCTTACAACTGGCCTTAGAGGTAATCGTTTGCCAACAGCAACCTTATGGCTCGTGGACTATGGCGGATGCCGCGCAGCCGAATGTCATCGCCACTCTTTGGCAAAGGGAGGCGATCAAAGTCGCATCCGATTTAGGGCTGGGCGATGTGTTGCCGCACATTGACCAGAGTGCGAAATGGTTGAATGCTACTTCCGTACCCGATGCCTTCAAGGTAACGCAACAAACAGATTTTTTTAGGATCTATCTCGCCTCGACGCAACTTCGCGAAAGTGGCGAAGCGGCAGCGCTTGAGCAACTGATTTCGATCAGAAAAACCTTGCTCGCAAAGCAAATCCACCAGGGGGAAGATTCTGGTAGTTGGTCGCCCGATGATCGATGGTCTTCCGTGGGTGGCAGGCTCTACAGTACGGCGATGGCATCGTTAGCATTACGGTGAAAATTTTTATTTTTCCACTGAACCAGATCGCCACTAACGACGATTGATTGTTTGATCGGACGAAATCGACTCCGGTTTTTCACATCACATTTCAAAATCGATTATGCCAAATCTACGTAATTCCCTACTTCGCACCGCCAGCACCATGTCGGTTTTTTTGTCACTTGTGCCTTTGTTGAGTGAGGCCCAGGATTTGCTCAATCCCCTGATCGTCACGGCGACACGTTCGGAAGATGAAAAAGTTCCTTACACGGTGGAAAAAATATCTCAGCAATTGATGCGCGATCAAGCACGTCGCACGATACCTGAAGCACTACAATTTACTCCCGGGGTTCTTGTGCAGAAAACTACGCATGGTCATGGATCTCCATTTATTCGCGGATTCACGGGCAGACAAAATCTTTTGCTTATTGATGGAGTGCGGATGAATAACTCCACTTGGCGCAGTGGTCCCGTACAGTACTGGAATACGGTGGATCCATTTTCGATAGAAAGCCTCGAACTGATCAAAAGCCAAGGTTCGGTCATTTTCGGATCTGATGCCATTGGTGGCACATTGAATGCCGTGACGCGTTCATCAAATTTCATGGATCAAACTCAGGGTCAGCTTTTCGCTCACGGAAATGCGTTTTATGAATATCGCACGAGTGGAGAAGGCAGTCACGTAGGGCGCCTAGAAAGCAGTGTGGGTGTGGGTGGTGAGTATGGCTTGCACGTTGGCGTAACAGAAAAAGATTTTGGTGATATTGAGGATTCTGCCGTGGGGCGCATGCGTGGAACGGGCTATGAGGATCGCGCGCTTGATTTGCGTTTCGATAGTAAACTTGGACAAGACACAATGCTGACCGTGGCGAGCCAGTATGTGGATCAAGATGGAATTTCTCGCTGGCATAGGACAACAAACAATCCAGGCTGGAATCATGATGGTCACGTAGCTGCACCTGGTGCATGGCTGAGCAATTTGTATGATCAAGAAAGATCATTAACTTACGCTCGCATCCAACAAGAAAACGCAGAAAAAAATGCGCTGCTGAGTAAGTGGGCACTGACATTTTCCTATCAAAAGTCCCACGATAGCGAGCTGCAAGATCGTCGCGCAAACAGCGCAGCGGCCTATACATCTACGGCATTTTTGCAGACACAATATGCTATCGTGGATACTTACGGCATCGATCTCTCGCTCGAATCAAAATTAGGTTTAGGTGAATTGGTTTATGGAGTGGATTATTATCACGATGAAGTGGATTCTGAAGGGCGTAGAAGAACATCAAATGCAGGAACATTAGCCGACCGCCCCGCCTCGCGTCCCGTTGCCGATGATGCGACGTACGATTTACTCGGGGCCTATGCGAATTACACATTCAAGCCCGTGAATCGTGTGCAAGTCTCAGCCGGCACTCGGTTCACCTACGCGGAAGCAGAATGGGGAAAATACCGTCCGAGCGGTGCTACTGCAGACATTGCTGGCAGTAATTCGTGGACGGATTTATCCTCCAGTTTACGTGCGAGTGTGGACATAGCGGATGACTGGATCGCTTACGGCTCGGTGTCACAAAGTTTCCGCTCTCCGAATTTAGCCGACCTCACAGGTAGCGGCACAACATCGAGCGGGCTTAGCACTTCTGGTTCGCCAAACGTCGATCCTGAAAAGTTTGTCACTTACGAAATCGGGACCAGAGGGCGAGTCACGGATCAGATGCAAATCCAAGCTGCAGTTTTTCATACTGCGAGCACGGATGGTGCCATTTCCTCCTACAGCGTGGGAACGAATACCTTTACTGTCAATGGAACAGATAGCTCAATTTATGGCATAGAAGCAGAGGCCGTCTATGACATCGATGATCACTGGACAGCGCGTGGCTTCGTGACTTGGCAGGAAGGAAAAGATGACGTGATCAACCGCACTCCGCCGGGAGAGCGTTGGATTGATCGAATGATGCCATTTAGCGGTTCTGCGGCTCTTCGATATACTGCCAGTGACACGAAGTGGTGGGTGGAAGGTCGCTTGACTGGGGCGGTAGATGCAGATCGTATTCATCCAGCAAATCAAGTCATCGACAACCAGCGTATCCCCACCAACGGCACACCCGCTTACCTAGTGCCTGCCATTTATGCAGGCTACCGGGTTTCAGAAAACCTAGGACTGAATTTGGCCTTCGAGAACCTCAGCGATACGGATCATCGCATCCATGGCTCGGGGCAAAACGAACCAGGCTTTCAGGCGATTGTTGGGCTTCGCGCGAGTTGGTAAATTTGGGGGTAGTGGCATTTCCGCCAAATCGAATCAGCGATACTTGCCGACTTCTTGGCGCATGGAAAATGTTTTGCGATTTCTACTTGCTGCAACGTCAGATGCGCTTACTCTCATCGACAAATGAAAACAATATTCGATGTTTTTCCTGATGGCAGCACGGCGCGCAAGGGCACTTTCCCCACGCGGATTGTCTTTTACGCGATTGTGTTATTGCTGGTGTTCATTGGTGGCTTGACGAGTTTTTATACAGTAAATACCGAATACGTTGCAGTAGTGCAACGCTTTGGACGCTATCACAGCACGAAACCGCCGGGACTTCATTGGAAGATTCCCTTCGGCATTGACCGCGTTACCTCTGTGCCCATTTTACGGCAACTCAAGCTTGAGTTTGGCTACAACACCTCTGGATCGACGAATGAATACCAACGCAGTGAAAAACCCGAGTTGGAGCGTAGCATGGTCACCGGTGATTTGAATGCCGCAGAAGTGGAGTGGGTAGTACAGTATGGGATTTCTGATCCAGTGGCTTATCTTTTCCATGTCCATGAGCCGGAAATTACCCTGCGCGATGTAGCGGAAAGTGTGATGAATGAAGTCGTCGGCGATCGCACCATTGATGAAGTCCTCACTTACGGACGCGCCGAGATCGAAATCGACGGACTGGCGAAACTCAAAGCAGCCATGGAGCAACTCAGTATGGGACTCCGAATCGAGCAAATCCAATTGAAAAATGTTCATCCACCACGGGCGATTCAAAGCTCCTTCGATGAAGTAAATCGCGCCCAACAAGCCCGCGAAGAACGCATCAACATCGCCAATGGAGAATACAACAAAGTCATTCCCAAAGCGCGCGGTCTGGCTGACCAAATGATTTCAACAGCAGAGGGATATGCCCTACAGCGTGTCAACGAAGCGCAAGGAGATGTCGCACGTTTTCGTGAATTGCTGACACAATACGAGAAAGCACCGCAAGTCACCAAACAACGACTCTACCTTGAAACCATGAATGAGGTGCTACCGAAGCTCGGAAACAAAGTCATCATCGACGAAGATGCTCAGCAATTTTTACCTCTCCTCAACTTACAACAAACCCCTAACACCCAACGCTGATCTTTTATGAAATCCGCACGATTTTTCTTCATCGCTTTTCTCTCCTTCATTGCCCTCATTCTCCTCAATGCCAGCACGTATTTCGTAGATGAAAGAGAGCAAGTTATTCTCACGCAGTTCGGTAAACCCGTGGGCTTGGCCGTCAATAGCGACCCCGCGAAAAGTGAGTCAGGTTTGCATTTTAAACTGCCATTCATCCAAAAGGTGAACCGAGTGGAAAAACGCATCATCGAGTGGGACGGCCCCGCTACTGAAATGCCAACACGCGATAAGCTCTATATCACTGTGGATAACTTCGCCCGCTGGCGTATCACGGATCCTTTGAAATTCCTCGAAAGCCTGCGCGATGTTCGTTCGGCCATTTCTCGCTTAGATGACATCATCGGTGGTGCTACGCGCAGCGTGATCGCGAAACATGATCTCATCGAAGTGATTCGCACCGATGCCACGCGCACCGCCATTTTGCCAGAAGATCTGATCAGCACAGGTATCCCTGCGGCATTGCCGAAAATCCGCTTCGGCCGTAAAGCTTTAGAAATGGAAATCCTGAATGCTGCACGCGATAAAGCGAAAACTTGGGGAATCGAATTGCTTGATGTCCGCTTCAAACGCCTCAACTACAAAGCAGGTGTCATCGATAAAATCTACGATCGCATGCGCAGTGAACGACAACAAATCGCGTCAAAATTCATCTCCGAGGGCGAGGGTGAAGCAGCCAAAATCAAAGGTCGCACGGAGAAAGAATTGCTAACAATTCAATCCGAAGCCTACCGCCAAGAGCAAGAAATCAAAGGCAAAGCCGATGCCGAAGCAACACAGATTTACGCCAACGCCTATAACACCAGCCCCCTCGCATCGGACTTCTACCAATTCATCAAAACGCTGGAAACTTATCAGAAAACCATGAACGCAAGCACAACTGCCGTATTCACTACGAATAGCGATTTATTCCGCTTGCTCAAGCAGATCGATTCATCGGCGAGTAAGCAGCCAAAATAAAATCATCCCGTGACGAGAGAAGAATTGATTGAAAAAATCCGCAAGGTTGAAGCCCTCTATCATGCTACAAATTCGCAAGGCGAAGCCACTGCCGCTCAGACGGCGTTGCAAAAATTACGGTCACAACTGGATGCCGCCCCCGAGCCACTTGTGGAATACCAACTCAGCCTTGCCGATCCGTGGAA
>CAMAYN010000002.1 GCA_945862285.1 Akkermansia muciniphila
CCCGCCTCGGAGCAACGCAAACACTGGGCTGCCGAAAGCGCACGCCGCCGAAAAAACCTTCATGGCATCCTTCTCTGTCCGCCGCGCGACGTGCTTCACGCCCGCATCGCCCGCCGCGCCGAAGAAATGTTGCAATTTGGTGCCATAGAGGAAGTCGCCGCCATCCGCGACACTCTGTCTGCCACCGCTCGCAAAGCGATTGGATTTTCGCAAATTTGTAGCCTGATCGATGGTCGATTGAATCGCGCCAAATGCCTACAAAAAATCATCGAAGCCACCCGCCAATACGCCAAACGCCAAATCACCTGGTTCCGCCGCGAAACATGGCTCAAGCAAGAGCCCTCCTAACCGTGGTGAATGCGTCCAAGTCTCTCAGCCAAAAACACAATCCCACTCAACGTCGGTATTTCCTTCACAGCAACGCGATTTCCTCCTGATCCATCCCTCCCTGATCGAACGATGGTTCGTGAAATAAATCTTGAATCCCCACAAAACTCCAAAGAATCAACACAATCTCCTACGCTGGATGTGTTGACAGAAAAGGGGCATAGTACATTATGTTAGGCGAAAATTATGGAATAACTTTCATCCTAAAGAGGAAAATGAAAAGCTAGCAAAAGCGGAGAAATCGTAGTAAACACAAGGGTATGGAGACGATTGACATGCCATCAAACGCTCACCCAAAAGGTGAAACAAAAACCACCCTCAATTCACCTCGCGGAAGCTGGCCGCTCGACACCCCCGGCGGGCGATTTCACGCCGAATGGAATGACCAATCCGCCGTCACCCGCGATGGCCAGTAGATATCCTTCTTCCAGTTTCTCCAAGCAGGAGCGCGATGGCAAGAGTTCTTGCGTGACTGCCCCCTACACTACGAAGGAAATCGCAGCAGCGGAGCCGATCACGTCATGGGCACCATCATGCTCAGCGTGCTCAGCGGACACTGGCGCTACGCCCACATCATCGACTGCATCCGTCCCGCCCTACACCTGCCATGGATTCTCGACTGGGATACCACCGTCAAGCCACTCTACGGCAACCAACAAGGAGCAAAAATCGGCTACAATCCCCAAAAGCCCGGACGTCCCAGCCACGTTTATCACTTTATAGCTAATACATACGTTATTTAGTGTTTTTGGCAAAATTTTTATTATGAATTGCGGCATCAGCATGTTATTGCAGGAATATGATAGAAGTATTTCAGCAATTTCTTTGATTGGCCTAGCGCTTGGAAAGCGCTGCCACGGTGGGGCAAGAAATCCCCTTGACCTTGATGGATTATGGGTTTTTGCTTTGTGCGTGTTGAGACAATTATTGAAATCGAAATTACATCGCGCCATGATCACGGAAGCGGATGTGGATTATGAGGGCAGCATCGAGATTCCTCGGGATTTGATGGACGAGGTGGGACTTTGGGAAGGGGAAAAAGTTTTGGTGGCATCGATTACTACGGGAAATCGTCTGGAGACCTATGTACAGCCTGGTGTGAGTGGTTCGGGGAAGATTCTCATTAATGGCGGCGCAGCGCATCGGATTAAGAAGGGCGAACGCGTGGCGATCATGGCTTTTGCTTTGTCTGCCGAGCCGATTCAGCCGAAAAAAGTGCTGTTGAATGATCAAAATGTGATCATTCGTAAGGCGAATTAGCCCAAGTCATTTGATTTACCCAATACGCCATGTACCGAGGAGTTCATGGCGCTGGCAGGAATCGGCAGTGATTTTCACTTTGCCGACACGCAGCAGTCCTTGATTCCATTCGCACCACAAAGCGCCGCCGGGGGGCATGTAGGAACCGGTGTTGATGACGAGGAGTTTGCCATCGTCCCAGATCCCTTGTCGATGAAAGTGTCCGCAAATCATGACCTTGGCTTGGGGGAAATAGTGCCGAGAAAAACGCCGGGTTTGGCAAATCATGTGCCACCAGCAAATGATCATGCGGAACGCGCGTCCCGGTGGCGTGATAGCATCCCAAATGCGCAGGAGAATGTGGCGATGTTGACTGATGAATGGCGGAATCAGCAGGTGGGCGATTTTCCGACCGAGATCAATGCGCTGTTCTACGGTTTGTGGGGAGGAAAGCCAGCAGTCGTCGATTTCTTTCGATAAGTGCATTGCCATGCGGCTCCATGGTGCGCCTTCGGCGTAAATGCAATCGCCGTGGGTGATGGCGATGGCACCATCGGCTAGGGTAGCAAAGGATTGGTCGACGTTATCGGGATCATGATTGCCGGGAAGGAGGATGATCTCGATGTTTTTGCTTTGGCACATGGCTTGGAGGTCGGCCCACAGGCGGGCGCCTTTTTCTTTGAATTCGTGGGCGAGTTGCTGCCAGGTATCGCCATTGAGAAGGAGGGTGCGGCAATCTTGAAGGAGAGGTTCGAGCATTTTTGCCTCATCCAACAGGCTGCCGCCGTGGCCGAGGTGGAGGTCGGATAAAATAAGAACGGGCTCTTTCATGATTCGCGTTGTCGCACAGCTTCGTAAAGGCAAATTCCGGTTGCTACGGAAACGTTGAGGCATTCGACTTTCCCTGCCATGGGGAGTTTGCAGAGGAAGTCACAATTTTCTTCGGTGAGGCGGCGCATGCCCTTGCCTTCGGCACCGAGGACGAGGGCGATGGGGCCTTTGAGGTCGATTTGGTAAAGACTTTTGGTGGCGCGATCCGAGGTGCCGACGATCCAAACTCCGATTTCTTTGAGTTTTTCCATGCATCGCGCGAGGTTGGTGACTTGGAAAAAGGGCACCCAATCGGCAGCACCGGTGGAAACGCGGCGCACGGTCTCGGTGATGGAGGCGGATTTATCTTTGGGGGCGATGACGGCGGCTACGCCAGCAGCGTCACAGGTACGGAGGATGGCGCCGAGGTTGTGAACGTCTTGAATGCAGTCGAGGATAAGAATGAGCGGCGTTTTGTAGGCGGCGAGGTGTTCGATGAGGTCGTCTTCATTGCGCGCGGGGACTTCCGTGCGCTCTGGCGAGGCGGCGGCGAGTTGCCGCACGTGGCGGTTTTCGCGCGCCTCATCGTCACGTCTGCCGTGAGGTTTTTTGCTAAAATTCTTCACGGACGAACTATGGATAAAGATTGATGGAAATGTAAATCAATCTTCATGCAAAATGTTACATTTGATAGCAACGGATGGCGTTTTGCGAGAAAATCGCTTGTTGTTCTGCGCTGCTGAGACGGGAAAGATGTGCGCGGACAAGGTCCGGCCAGTGGCGGTATTGCTCGACGCGGAGCAGGCAAACGGGCCAATCGGTGCCAAACATGACGCGATCTATGCCGAAAATTTCAATGGTTTCATCGATGTATTGGCAAAGGGTGGCGTCGTCGAGTGTGGCATCGCGCACTTCGGTGACCATGCCGGAAATTTTTACGCCGATGAGGTTATCGCGTTCTGACATTTGACGCATGCCATCGCGCCATGTGGAACTGATTTCGCCGTTTTGGATCACGGGTTTGCCGATGTGATCGAGGATCATCGGGAGCTGCGGATGAGCATCGAGGATTTCGATGGCGAGCGGGATTTGGTGTTCGTAGATGAGCAGATCGTAGCGGAGATTGGTGGCGGCCATAGCAGCTAAACCGCGATGGAAATGCGGGTTGCGGAAAAATTCTACGGGCTCTTCTTGAAGGACGTGGCGCAAACCTTTAAGCGCGGGTTGTTGTGTCCATTCGGCGAGAAGTTGTGCGATATTTTCCTCGATCAATGGCAACCAGCCGACGACTCCGCGGACGATGGGGAATTTTTCAGCGATGGTGCAAAGATCGGCGGTTTCTTGGATGGACTGTCGAGCCTGGACAACGACTGTGCCAGTGATGCCGGCACTGGTTGCAGCGGCGGTGATTTCTTCGCCGAGATAGGTCTGTGCTAGTAAGCTGGCGGGGGGAATCCAGGGATATTGCGCGGCATCATAGTGCCAGAGGTGGTGGTGGGAATCGATGATGTCCATAGTGCGAGAATGCCGCGAGGGGTTGCGTTATTTTTTTGCCCGTTTCCACGCTTCGGGGCGAACGATCTGTTTTGCCGCTTCGAGTTTTTTCAGGAGTTCGGGATAAGGCACGTCTTGCACGCGGGATTTGTTATCGATGGCGAGTCCGGCGGCGATGGCACTGCTTTGGCTAAGAGTCATGAAAACAGGTTCCATGCGGATGGATCCATGTGCGACGTGCGATGCGGAGAGGCAGATGGGCGAGAACAAGTTTTCGCATTCGCCGCGCTTGGGAATGATGGAGCGGTAGGAGACACCGTAGGGACGAGGCGGGGTGCGCCAAATGACGCCTTCATTTTGCACGGTGCCCTTTTCCGTGACGATGTGTTGCACACAGTGAGAATCCATGCCAAAGGAAGCTAAACCAACGGGATCTTCTGCTTTTCTTGTGCCCATGGCATCGTGCTGGGTCATGACGTAGTCACCTACGACACGTCGAGCTTCGCGAATGTAGATCATCCACGGCCAGCCGCCATTGTCGGTGAATTCATCTTTCGGGAGGCCGTATTGTGCGGTCTGTTTGCGGATTTTTTCTGGCACTCTGGGGTTATTTGCCATCGTCCATAAAAAGCCAAGGATGTAGGTTTTATGAGCTTTTTCGATTTCGATGCGGCGTTCGTAGCTGGCTTCTGGGTATTCGTAGTTGGCACCGACGTAATCAGAGCCGACGGCGTGCATGTTATTCCAGTCCACTTTTTTTCCGGTGCCGCCAAGGGGCTCGATGAGGGCCGGCATGCGGTTATCGCCCGCTTCAAAGTTACGCAAAAGGAGTTCGTGGTCGATTTCGCGATATCCTTCGGGTTTTACGATAGGGATTTGATTATCAGGGTTGGCAGTCAGGCAGACGCGATAGTTAAACGCCTGAATTTTTTTATCGCCTTGGCCGTTCGTTAGTCCTTCTGCCTTAACAATGTGGGGTAATAAGCCGCTGGAGGGGTCGCCTTTTTTGACGTAGGGATCGACGTCAACGACGAAGTGATCTTTGTTTTTCTGGCCGTAATGAACCCGAGGATCGGTATCGCCACGGCGCACGCCTGCGAGGTCTTCTTGGTATTGGCTTTCTGGCTCCCGTCCCACAGTGTAAGTCACTCCAGCCGCAGCCATCAGGTCGCCTACGTATGTGGCATCGATAAACATTTTCCCATGGTAGGTTTTGCCGCTGAGCGTGGTGATGGCAGTGATTTTCTTGCCATCCATGGTGACTCCTTTGCCGGATGTGCGATCGAGTTGCTCATTAAAAACCACGGTTAATCCGGCATCTTTGATCATTTTTTCGAAGACATTTTTCCCGACATGTGGTTCAAAGCTGCGGACGTTTTTCACGCCGTAAGTAGCGGATACAGCATCGTAGAATTCTGAGGCGATGCCGCCAAAGGTGCTGCGGTAGCCTAAGAAATCTGTGGCTCCCAAACCGCTAGCCGTCATGCCTCCGACGAACTTGGTGGGATTTACGAGGATGACATTTCGTCCTTCGCGTTTGGCAGATAAAGCGGCGACGACAGCGCCCGAAGAATCGCCATAGACGACGATGTCATACGTGGGATTTTTTTGCTCTGCGGCCCAAGAACAATGGAGCAGAGGAGCAAGGATGCTAAGCATCAAGTGAATAGGTTTTTTCATAGGCTTTCAAAAGACGTGCTGATGCTGGAGAATCTTTCAGTTGCTGGCACAGTTTCATAAATGACTTGTGGCAAATGGATAGGTGATTCATGCTTTTCTGGCTTTGGTAAAATGCATGAGTGTGACGCAACATAAGATCCCCTTAGTCGTGGTGACGGGTTTTCTTGGATCGGGAAAAACAACGCTACTTCGGCGGTGGCGGCACGAAAAGCAGTCCACAGATGCGGTTTTGATCGTACAGGATTTTAGTGAGCTAGGCGTGGATGCCGAACTGATTTCTGGTGATGATCCTACGCCTGGAGCGGGACTGCTCGTTGGCCGTGTTGCCGCGCTACATGGAAATCATGCGCGAGAAAATTTACATGCCTCAATGGGGAAAATTTTACATGAAATTCTCCGGATTCAGCCGAAAGCTCCGTTGGTATTATTGGAGAGCACAGGCGCGGCGAAGCCCGTCCCGCTGTGGAAGTCGATTATCCAAAATTCTGCCTTTTCCATCCGTCACTGGATCGTCACGGTGGACGCACTGAACTTCCATCGGGATTTTGCTGATGGAGAAATTTTCACAGGAGAACGCCCTGCGGTCGATGATTCAGCCCTTCAATTAGCCGCCTCGGTCATGGTGGAACAACTCCTTTTTGCCAGTGTCATTGTCCTCACAAAAACGGACACCATCGGAAAATCCATTCTCGATCAACAAATCAAAACACTGCAAAAAATTCAACCGTATGCGACCATTGCCTGCTCTGCGCGATCTGGCTTACAGCTTGCGCAGCTTGATGGAATCCCCTCACCTAAGCCCGAACGCATGGAAAAAGTCGCAACGTTTCTTTCGCAACAAGATCACGCACAAGCGATCACCGCCGACGTAACCAGTCATGTCATGCGCACGCTGCGGCCCTTTCATCCCCAGCGATTGTATGACGTATGCCAAGGCGAATTGGGCACGGGATTGTATCGGACAAAAGGATTTTTATGGATGGCCTCGCGGGCGGACGATGTATTACTATGGCAACAAGCAGGAAGCCAAGTCACTTTGGAATTGATGGGCCTATGGCGCGCGGGCTTGCTGGCGAAGAATAATGGGACACTACTCGCTGAGGAACGTGATGCACTAATTGCTGCATTGGCTACCCAGGACCCTGATTTTGGTGATCGGCATATTGAGCTTACTTTGATTGGACAAGAAGATGCCGTGAAACGTTTCTCCGCATCGCTCATGCGAGCACTCTGTAACGAGGAAGAAGTAGCGAAATGGAAAAAGGGCTTTGCATTTCCGGATCCATGGCCTAAAAACCTCAGAAAACAATAAGCAAAAATGGAACCTTTCGTTTACCAAGGACTACCTGAACTACCGGAAAGTGCTAAACAACGCGCGCCAAGAACGCCTCAGGAGAGACAACTCGAAATATCCCGCATCGTACCGCGATTGGTCGCATTGATCGATGAACATCGACGCGCCGCTGCCAGTATGAACATCATTCTATCGCAGCAAGACATGCAATGTGTCATCGAAGCCTTGAAGGAACATGCCCGCAATGGCAATCCCCAACCCGCAACCGCCGCGCGTGACGAAGTTCATGCCTATGTCTTGCAACGATTATTCGAAGAGCTTTCGGAAGAGCCGAGCAATATCCTATTTACCACAAAAACTAGTCCCGACACAGTGCGCTACGATGCCATGGAGTCGGCCTTTTGGATGGAATGTTTGAATGAATTGGAAAAACGTTTACGTAATTCTACCAAATTTAAGAAATAGCCCCTTTCACACTCCCCCACATTTCAACGATACACTGATTCCTATGAGCATAAAAAAATTGATTCCTTTTGTTTCCATCTTCGCGCTGCTGTTAGCCCGCACTGCCGCCGGTCAAGACGCTGCGCCCAAACAAGAAAAGCAAAACGAAAGTAAGGAAGATGCGCTAGCCGCAGCAGTCGCTAACTTGAAATTGCCCGGCGTGACAATCAATCGGGAAAAGCTCGAAGTTTCCGTAGATGCCATCTGCTGCTTAGACGCAGGACTTCTCGAATACGCCATTTGCAAACCTGACACCTTCGAGCATGAATCCCTTTTCACCACGACGGCCAAGCCCGAACTGATCCACGCCGCCCTGTTACTTTGCGGGTTGAAAGACAATCCGCAAATTCATACCTTACCCGAATTATGGTGGAACGAGGCATTGAAAAAGAAAGAATCGAGGCTGCAAATCGAAGTCGAGTGGGAAGACAACAAGCAAAAAGTTCGCCATAGCCTTAGTTCCTTAATGCAATCGCGCCAAGGTGAAGACCCACGTGAGCAAAATAAAGTTGCCGCCAAGCCGAAGCCAGCTGAAGACGCTTGGATTTTTTGTGGATCATTCATTCACAAACCAGAAAATGGCGGACCAAATGCGTATGCCGCGAATCTCAGCGGTGTCATCGTCGGCATTTGGCCAGACCCCACAGCCGTGATTCAATATGGCGTTCCTAACGAAAACCCCTATGGGAATCCTGAAGCAGGCTTGGAAATCAATGAGGAAAAAATGCCCAAACTCGGAACGGCGGTAAAATTAATTTTTATCTGTAAATCACCCGAAAAAAAAGAAGTCGTCGAAGAGAAGAAACCAACTCCTGAAACGGCCCAGCCTGCGCCAGCACCTACATCACCACAGGCAGAAACGGAAAAAAAATAGCGGTTCTCTTGCTTTGGCCTGAACTTTGTATCGAATCACCAGGGCAAAAATGTAAAAAGGGAGCCCGAAGGCTCCCTAATGGTTCGACAATGAAATGGTGGGCAGAGCTGGATTCGAACCAGCGTAGGCGCAATCCAGCAGATTTACAGTCTGTTACTTCTTCGATTTTCATTGATTCATCAATGATCACTAATGATAGCAGTTTTTCCTTGTTTTTCTTTAATATATAAACGATTATCTCCTCGTGAGCACGATCAAAGACAATCAAATTGAGTCAGCCGTACCGGAGAAAATTGCACCGTTTTTGCACCGCTCGAAAACCAACCATACTCGGGCCGGTGAGAGCAAAGCTGATGCACGGTATTGGTTAAGCGGCAAACGCTTAGTTCTTCATGATTCAGCCAATTACTCCATACAACTCTCAAAACAAGGCCAACGCGCTTGGTTTCCTCTTGGAACACCTAACAAAAAATCAGCAGCAGCGAAGGCCGCAGAAATCTATATCTTCATGCAGAAACACGGTTGGCACGCAACAATAGAAAAATATAAACCCAAGGCAAAATCTAATGAACTGGGTGATGTTTCGAGTGTAGGAAAACTGATCAAAATAGCCTGTAGCATCTCATCCGCGCGGCGCGAAAGTCTAAATGCCTACACTAAGGCATTACGAAGAATCGTGTCTGAAATCAAAGGTATTCAGAGCAATCGCAAATACGACTTTCAAGGTGGTGGTGTAGCCCATTGGCAAGGTGCTATAGATGCTGTTAGCTTAGACTCTATTTCGCCATCTGATGTTGTCGCATGGAAAAACAAAAGATTGAGAGACGTGGAGAACGACCCTCTTGCAAAACGACGGACGATTACAACGGTCAATTCACTCATACGAAATGCCAAAGCCCTATTTGGAAAGAAAATCCTGCCGTTCATCGAACAAAAAATGCCCATCCCCCGACCATTGCCATTTGAGGGAGTTTCTTTAGAAAAAGCACCTTCCATGCGCTACATCTCAAGGATGGATCCTTTTGCTATACTCGCCAGCGCAAAAAATGAACTGGCAATAACTAAGCCCGAGGTGTTCAAAGTTTTAGTCCTAGCTCTCGTTTGCGGCATGAGAAGATCCGAAATCGATAACCTTCTCTGGCGTGCTTTCGATTTTTCCAATGCAAAACTAAGTGTGGAAACTTCCGAATTCCATCAACTAAAAAGCGAAGACAGCGCCGGTGAAATTGATTTAGATTCCGATACTCTGGCATTATTCAGAGGCTTTCGCGCTCAGAACCCCACTTCGCTATTTGTCATCGAGAGCCCTAATGCTCCACGAAACGAAATGAAAGCTCGATGCTATCGATGCAATGCAGTCTTCAAGGTGGCGCTGGACTGGTTGCGCAGCAAAGGTGTTGAAAGCACTAAACCACTTCACACCTTGCGCAAAGAGATTGGTAGCGTCATTGCCAGCGAATACGGCATCTTCGAAGCATCGCGATACTTGCGACATTCTGACATTCGAATCACATCTGCGATTTATGCTGACAAGAAAAAGGCGATCACCCCGAAAGCATTTGCAGGATTACTTGGACCTACCCCCAAAGAGGATTCAATCAACATATCAGAGCATCAATCAACGAGTAAACAAAAAACAACACGCACTCGGAAACCTTCCTCCAAGTAGTGAATTAGATCATTCAACTGTAAACGAAAACGAATATGAGCACCAATCTACAATCAGAATCTCATGAATTAATTCACGGAGAGATCAATTTGCAGCAAATCGATCAGTATCTCAGAATTAAAGACGCTACTGAACTTGCTCGCTTGGCTGCTACGATGGCAACAAGCTCCAAATCCCTTAGTCCGCAAGAACTGATCGACTCCGCACTTACGTTGCAGGAAGAAGCTGAAAAAGGATTGATCCGTAAACGTGTACAGTTGCTATCGCAAATGAATTTGCAAACAGCTCTTGAGATAGCTCGTCAACTTGGTGTTCTTGATAAAGCATTCGCACTGGGGAATGATCCCGTTCTCAACGATCCTGTAAAAGGTCCTGTCGTTGAAGTCTTAAAAAAAATCTTTTCGCAGGATGCGCAGCTATGCATTAAGGATAACAAGCGGCGCAGCGACAAAGCATTGGCTGAAGCCGATTCCAGAACAGTAATACCTCGCCCAAGCCTCCCATGCAATCTTGAAGAAGCTCTGCGCTACTCTGTTGATGCCCCTGATAAATCTTGGCCCTTATTAGAAAGAGCATTTATTGATTTTTTGGGAGTATATCAAAGTGAACGCATTGCAACTCAAGAATGCGATTATCGAACAGACATCGAAGAGCAATTTAATAGGGACAAAGAACTACTAGCCGATCTAGCGAGGAAAGCCAAAACAGATCAAGAATTACAGCCGCAGCTAAGTTCCCTAAAAGCAGAGCTAGATGCGACTTGTAAAATCATTGATGAATGGAAAAAGGAAAAATTTTATCGTGAATGTTTCACTCCAACTCTAACAACTCCTGATCACATTAAAGAGCAATCTGAAATCACATACAAAAATTTCTGGGGCTCGCGACATCTCGTCAGAAGCGAAGATTCGCTGTGTTTTCTCACAATAGATTTTTACGCTTTCTGGAAAGCTCATTCCAAAGCTTATTTAAAACAGCATACAGAAGCAGAAAAGAAAAAGCTACAGACCAGCAAACAAAAATCAAAGACCGGAGCGAAAGGCCCAACGATCCGAGATCATGATAAGTGGGTGAGACACTGCCAAAATTTCAAAAAGTTCCAAAATGATCCACTCCAAATCAACAAGGGTGCAGATGTAACTAGTCAGATAAAGTTGTTTGTAGATAGTAAAAGCGGATTGAGGGACAAAGTAGCCAAGAAAAAGCTATCTGATACTCTGAACACTCTCTGCAATCCAGGCAGCCTACAAACCAGTGCTTTAGATTTGCTACAAATCCTACGAAATGAAGGCAATAAAGCGATTTCCGAAATTACGATTATTGAGTGCCTTGCCATTTTACGTAGAGTGTAGAAAGCAGTGGTAAAAAATGTGAAAATATTTCTTTGCAGATTTTGGGCTTTCAAATTTAAGGATTTCGCATCGCCCGTGGATGATTTTAAGGGCTCATCGATTTCCTCACATTGTCTTGTTGGGATAATTTGGATCACCACCTCCCATTTTGTGCATTTTTAGTGGATCGCACTCATGTATTTTTATGCGCTGTGTGGATCACCAAAGGTGAATGCAGTATCCAAGGTGGATCACCCTACTGTTTGCGATAGTGATTGCGAGCTTAAGAACGCTCTCAACCACACATGAACGACAAGAAAAGTGAAGAACAGAAAAGCGCATCAGAACCTTGGATTGACACCAATGCTGCATGCAGACACTTGGACATCTCGGCACCAACCATACGCAGATGGATCAAAGCAGGAAAACTGAAGCCAAAACGCACACCCACTGGTGAGCTCCGTTTTCGGCGATCAGAACTCGACCTCATCCTCGCCTAAACCAAACAGGCCGACACCATTTCTGGCATCGACCTGCGGTAGTAGTTTGCTGCGAAGAAAATAGCCTGAAGTGTAGTCACCTGCAACCTAAAATGCAGAAGATAATGTTTCAACTGAATCAAATAACATGCGCCCTGGGCAATTCAAGAAAGACGGAATCTTGGCCGCCTCTAAAGCAAGGTATCGCAACACAATCAATTGATATACTCAACCAACCATATCGATTTGGAGATGTGACGGCCACTCAAATGGTGCCGCTTGTCATTGCTGAGTTTCTACAATTGATCTCCCACTTGAATAGCAGCAGAGCATGCCGTGAGGCCTATCAAGAAATAATGGATCCAAAAATTGATGCGAACCATTAAAACCGATGAAACTTGACCCTGGATTTATCAATCACTGGAAAACCGAGCGCCTTATGGATCAACTCGGAGCCGAGGGAGTCATTGCTATTCTGAGATTGTGGGGAAATGCTCAAATCCGCCGCGCTTTTTCGGGATTGCATTTCACCCCGAAGCGACTCGCCATGGAAACCAAATGGAAAGGTGATGCAGAAAAACTTTTTGCTGTCCTAACTGATCCTGACGCGCCATGGCTAGACATGGATGAAGATGGGACTTTTACCATTCACGGATTTTCCGAGCATCAGCATCAGGTGGTGAAGCTGTGGGAGAACGGCAAGAAGGGAGGAAGGCCACCTAATACTGCTCGGAAAACCTCTCCTTCCTCTTCTCCTTCCTCTTCTTCTTCCCCCATTTGCGAACCAAATGAAAACCAAATGGTTTTAGAAAACGAACCTAAGGCGAGAAAGCAGAAAGCCAAAGGAAGCATCGAAGAGTTAAAATCGTTCGCAGTGGAAATAGGCTTACCAGAATCAGATGGTGAAAACTGTTTTCACAAATGGGAATCAACTGGCTGGAAGGGCATAAAGAATTGGGAGGCGAAAATGAGGACATGGAAGATAGAAAAATATCACCCATCCCAAAAGTATCCCACCGCAGATCCCCAAAACACTAATCTCATCGTTGGAGGGAGGGTTATAAAACAATGAATAATACACCCGAAACCTTCCAAGCCCTTCCCCACGCATTAGGACCAGAGAAGGCTGTTTTATCAGTCCTCTTCCAATATCCTGAAATGCTCGACGAGGCTCCGACCCTGACAGCGGAACATTTCTATCTACAGAGCCATCGTATGCTCTTCAAATTGATCCACGAACTCACGAAGGCCTGTAAGGCCGTGGAGCTCGTGTCATTTACCCAATTGCTCATTGACCGCAACATTATGGATGTCGTGGGCGGACCGTCTGCCATTACCGAAGTATTCTCATATGCGCCAAACTGCTCGCACTTTCAAGAACACCTCAGATGCCTGACGAGTAAGCTCGCCTGCCGAATGACGATTGCAGCAGCCCGAGAAATGGAGCGAGTTGCATACGAAACTGATGATACGACGGCGATCCTTGAAGCCACCTCTGCGCCCATTTCAGCAATTCACGACACTCTGACTTCAACAAGGCCAGCAAAAAGCACCAAGGCTGTTCTTGCCAGCTGCTTAGATCGATTTCAGCAATTGTGTTTGGGACATGAAGACCCGATGGGTATCGAAACCAGTTTGGTTGAATTAAACCTGCGTTTTCGCGGACTTCACAGAAAGCAAACCGTGGTGATTTCAGGATACCCTGGAGCGGGAAAAACGACATTGGCCACACAACTTGCTATAGATGCTGCGCTGGCAGAGCACAATACCCTGATTTGTTCTCTAGAAATGCCGGAGGAAACGATGATGACCCGACTGCTTGCTTACGTTGCCGGCGTAGGAGGTGATGCCATAACAGACCCTAGACGATACTCGATGAAAACAAGTGGGACAGAGAAAGTAACGGCCGAGCTGTTAAAATCTATCAATTCCGCATCGATGAAAATTAGTGTGTCTCCGCTGACGATTGAGGACCTTATCGGTGCGAATGTCTATCAGATTTCCGCGTGCATTCGTCGGGCTCATCGCAAGAAATCCTTGGACGTGGTTGCCGTTGATTACGTGCAGCGTATTCGACCAGTTCCCGAAATGAAGAGAGAGAGTCGTGAACAGCAGCTTGCCCATGCATCGAACCACCTTGCAGATTTATCAAAAGAACTTGGGTTTTGCCTTTTGCTTCCTTCACAGCTCAACAAAGACGGTGCGGCCAAGCATGCCGAAGCGATCAACGAAGATGCAGATCTACACCTACAAATTGTCCAGGACCGCACTGGACCAGCAGCCACATTTGCACATCGGGGTATCGCCGTAGTGAAGGACCGCCATTCAGGACAAGACGGCACACTCTTGCATATCGTGCTGGACGGCCCAATGCTCAGGTTCGTCGCCAAAACATAGAACTATGCGAACACTCATCTTATGCCGAGAACGACTTGATCGATTGCTTGCAGTGTTAGATAGAAATAATGGCACAGCCTCATTTCGTGATCTAGATAGAACATATCGACTTCATGCATGGGAAATAGAACATGCCGCACAATTAGGCTGGATACAGATATTCATTAGCAAACCATCTACGGGGCGACCGTCTAGATGCGCGAAAAAACTCAGCCAAAATACAGTCGCGAAACTACCTCCCTATCGCGAACAAATCACACCTGAAATCAACTATCGCCATCAAAGATTCGCATTCGAGTCCATCAACATCATGCCCGGCGGCAATTTGGGATTCAAACTATCCACCTTGGTCCGGGCTTACATGAAGACATTTCCAAATGCCAAAAGCAGAAAAGGAGCATACGCAAGTGCAAGTAGGCTCGCGAAACGATTCGAGGTAAAGGTAGTTCAACTCTGGTATCGCCGAACAATGACGATGTCCCCGCGTGAGCCCATGCCAAACAGTGTCCAAGGAATTATCGATCGACTTCGCGCTCTTGGTTTGCTATAATTTGCTGCATTCTGGATCCTTTTTGGGGAATTGTTATCTGACCAACAAAGCGTTCGAGTATGACAGCATGCAATCGAAGATGGTGAAGACTCCGCTTTTCTGAATGAACGCCAGAATGATTCACAATCATCGGGATAAATGATGACATTTGTTGACATTTATTTTTAACAAAACTCGGCATCGCAATCGATGCTGCCGGCTTTTCAAACTCCAATCACTGATTTTCGCAAACTCCTCACGTAGCGCTTGAACATCTTAGCAACTTGACAGCGCTTAAGCCCCCACTCCCCAATCATCACTCGCCATACATCCATTCTGGCTTTGTCTGCAACGGGAATCCTTGAATAACAGACGATATTCATCGGGTCAGCGCCATACTCTTTAGCTTTCATCATAACCAAATCACGGGCTCTATGGAGCAACTCAAGATTTACGGGTGATGGCTTTTTCGGAGGTAGGGCGCATGGAACTGGTTTTGGTGGCCGCGGTTTGCTGGGAGACTTCGACAAAAATCGATATTTATTTCTAGGTATAGGCTTCATAAGGAAAATGTGTGTGTTCGAATGGGTAAATGGTAAACTTCTTGTGGTACTGTTTCATGAGTGACCGATATAGTTTTCGGCTTTGATACGCTGTTCTCCCTTCCAACGGTAGGCCACCAGAGGTCCATCAACAGCGGCAGAATAGTCAAGGCATGCGACATTGTGCCTTTCGGGATAGAATGCGGCATTGGCAGGCTTGTAGTAATGGCCCACGAACACGGGAGTAGCATCCACGTTGTATGGTTGGAACATTTGCCTAGCCTCATCATTCACCGGCCAATCTTTGATCTGAGAATTACTGGGGAAAACCAAATCGCTGCAAACTCGACCGTTGCTCACGGCTTCCCACCAACGAGCACGGAATTGTTTCCGTATGGTTCCCGTATGATCAATGAAGAAGTGTGGCTCAGGCAACGGAACTTCGATTCCTTTGAGGACTGCTTCGATCGCCTCGTATTCGCGAGATTTCTTTACAGTGCAAGCGAGAAAGAAATCGGGATCTTCGAGACTTTTCCCCTCCAATACCCGCAAGTGCTCTGGATGCCAGCAGGCATGCACCGCACGAAACTCGCCAAGATCGAGCGAAAACGGTAAGCGTTTCATCCAGGGAATCCACACTTGCTGCCACTCGCTCGCAGGATCATCATAATCAGGGAAATCATCCAGTGTGCCTTGGTGTTGCGCGATATTCTTGCTGCCACGGATGCGCAACCATTTGCCATCCGGCCCCTTGCTGTGGAAGTAGATGGCGTTGTATTCGTGATTGCCCATTAAGCACAATGCATCTCCTCGATCGCACATCGCTTTCACGGCCCGCAATGTGTCACGAACTCCGTCAGGAGATGGGTGACCAGGTTTGGGATCAATGAGATCACCGAGAAATAATGCGCGGTGCCCAGCAGGAGGAAGAAATCCCTCAACTTCCCGTGTATAGCCAAGTCGTTCCATTAGCGCGGTCAGTTTGTCAAAGCGCCCGTGTATATCTGCGATGATGTCGTAGTGCATGTCGTTCTTCATAACGTCAGAAACATGGCGGAAAAAATTGCATCTTGCAATGGAGTAAGTCTCACATTATATGACTGCGTAGTCATGAATCAATTCGAACGTCTTTTTGCTACTTCTGGCCTTTCATTGGACCGACTCCACACTTTTCTGCGCGTTGTTGAGGCGGGTAATCTCTCCAAGGCGGCGCAAGGCGATGCTACAAAACAATCACAGTTTTCTCGTCAGATTAAAGAAATGGAAAGCTTCTTCGGTATCGCGCTGACGCGCAGAATCGGACGCCGTATCGAAATCACGGAAGAGGGCAAACATTTGGCTGGACTGATTCGCCGGCAATTTTACGAACTCGATGATTTTCGTGAAGCAATGGCCGGCCGCAGTATCAACGTTCGCATCGGCTCACAGGGCAGCATCATCGATTGGTTGATCATGCCTCGCCTGGGTGAGATACCCAAAGCCCTGGGGAATGTCATGGTCGAACTCGAACAAATGCGCAGTCTGGACGTGGTTCGATCCGTTGACGACGGGCGACTCGATTTCGGCATCGTGCGAGATGATGCTCTCGCCACACAACACAAGTGCTGGAAGCTGGGAAAAGTCGGCTACTCACTTTTTGCCCCATTGCATTTGAGCAAAGACAGTCAAGTGATCGATGACGTCATTCGCAAATCGCCAATCATCGAGTTACTGCCGGGTGGGCAGTTTGCGCGCAATTGGCAAGAATATCTGAGTAAGAAGTCATTGCGCCCTAGGGTCATTGCAAGAGCCTCCTCATTTACCGACCTCATCAAAGCAGTGCACGCAGGCTACGCAGCAGCGGTTCTGCCCGATCTCGCAGCCGTAGATTTTGATCCGAAACGATTTCGCCACTATCCTATCGCTGAGCTCAAAAGCCGCTCCCTCGTGTTGATCGCCAATCCACGCAGCCTCGACCGCGCAGGACTATCGAATGACAGCGCCGCCAAGTTGGCAAGCCTTCTCAAACAAAGCTTTGCGTCGGTGAGAAATTCATGAGTTTCTCACCCAATACGCACGCGCGCGCGAGGCAATTACGATGTATTTGAATAAAAGACATTCATGACCTATCAGGAAACCTTGTCCGACAATAATTCAACAATTGTTCCCCTGAAATATTGTGCGTTGCAGGATTTGTTCTAACATAAAAATCAACCCCTCCAATAAAACACGGTGCATTAGATGCTCTCACATCAACACGCAACACAGGCACGTCATCGAGCATGACTATTTTATGGTCAATCAAAGGAAAGAAGTTTGACCCTATTTTACTTTTTAATAATTCCTGAAAATGAAGCACGAATTTGTCCCTATTACCCTTAAACAGAACGTCGATTTCATGCACGATTCCAGGAATGGAATGATCATCTGCTACCCCAATCAGCAACGTTCCACCATCAGAATTTAAGAATGCTGCAATAGTTTTAAGAACTGCGAGGGCTTTACCTTTATCCACCAAATCTGATCGTTTATCTAGGCTAAGCGTTTGCTTAAATTCTAATGTTTTGGATTCATCACGATGAACCAAAATATGCGTATCTTCAGTGTTTGGATCTTGATCCACTTTGAAAATTTTCAGCAGGTCGGACAGTCTGTGCTGAACGGGTAGTTGCTCTACATCCTTAGCATTCAACGAGGTAAAATCAGTCTCAGTCTCCTTACGCACACGGGCTGACGTATATTCTATAAGTACTGAATCACAGTCCGAAGCATACCATTGGCGCTTCATACTTTCTGCTGCTGCAATGACTGAACCCGATCCACAATAAGGATCAACGATAGTATCTCCCTCCTTTGTGAAAACGGACAAAATTCTTTTAGCTAACTCTATTGGTTGCGGATACACACTTCGGGCCAAGGTGACGATGTCAGATGAGGCTGACGGCATAACATCCCATACTGAGCCTAAAGGACGAGACGTTTCATCCAGATATCGCTTGATCCGTGGAAACATACCACCCGCGAAATCGATTCTGCAATCCGCTGCTAAAGTTTCCAATTTTTCCTGCGAATGATGCCACGAATATCCCGGGGGTGGTGTATGTCCTCTCCACTCAAACTGCATGAGAGGGCGATCAGCCTTTGATAACAGTGTTTCCAATCGGTAAGCTCGCCCGTCGTTGTCGCATAAATTGAATTGATTCAGATCGTCCTCATTCACCTGTCGCATTGGTGGAACGAAAAAGTAATCGCCCTCAGTTTTACTGTAGGCGATCAGATTCGAGTGATTTGGAGTAGGATGAGACCGATATTGCGCAGCTCGTTGTTGGTTGAGAATCAATTCCGTAAGGAAGTTACTTTCTCCATAGACGCGATCAAGCAATGTCCTCACTGTAGAAATCTGCCTTGGAACCGCGTGCCAAACGATCAAGCCATCATCTTTCAGACATGCCTTGCAGAGTGCCGCTGTATGCAAATAAAGCGACGCGAGATCTTTATCAGACATAGACCCTTCAGCCTCCCATGGCGGGTCAATGTAGGCAAATGCTATCGATTTCTCTGGTATTCTCTTGAGCAGATCGAGTGATGAGCAGTGAGCTAATGATCGCGTATTCATAGAAGTAGACAGCAACAGTAATGACGATAGTAAGTTTCCTTGTCACAAGGTTACATTGGATTTGGCGGCACCGGTTATTAACCCAAACATCTTGCCGATGTAGGAATCAGGTTCATCTTTTTGAAGTATGATATGAGCCTCAGCGAAGTCGGCTTCAGTTTTGAGCTCATCCCACCATTGGATCTGCTTGAATGAGGTGGTAGAAAGGATGAATGATTCCAGGAATAGGTCCGGGTTATCTGGCTTGAGACGAGCCTCCAGTTCTTTAATTTTCTCGGCAAAGGCGATTTTGGGATCGTTAAATCCTTGGGTGTTACGCAGCCCCTTGGGATCGACAAAGCAGACGTGCTGCTTGTTGCCCACGATCAGCCAGACGATAAAGTCCGGGTAAAAATTGCCGGCCTCGAAGAAGCCGATTCCTTTCTTGCTTCGGTTGCGCAAGACGAACAGCTCTTTGTTCTCAAAAAACGCCTTGTTGGTCTCATGGAATTTTTTGAGGTCTTGCATGAATTGCCATTCGCCGGGATTCAACGAAACAGGCGTGACTTCGATGACCGAGTTCCCGTTGATGTGGATGAGCGGCGAATATAGGTGCTTGTCCCAGCGTAAGGCATTGACTCTAGCAAAAGCAAATTTCTCAAATGTGCCAGAGATGACTTTTTCTCTTAAATCTTGAATTTGTTCGATGAGCTCCGTTTCGCCTTGCTGGATGCGGAAGGTGTATTCTTGGAGGAAATTCGGATCGTTTTCTGTCAGTTCAAATACGGCGGCGTGTTTGCTTTCCCATGCTTGTTTGCGGTATCGGTAAAGGCGATCGATGTAGCCAGTGAGTAATGCCTCCGCGATTTGTTGCCAGATGCGGACGCGCTCGAATCGAGTAGGCTCCAGCTCTTCCTTAGGAATAAAAAGATTATACCAGTGGGGATTAGATAAGATGGTGGAGATCTGATCGCGTTCCAGTCGTAAGTTGTTGTATCCGCGCACGGTTTTAAATTGTTGAAGGCGCAGATAGAGTTCCTCGTAGTCAAGGAAAGCAAGGTTTGTCGAATTGAGGCTACCTTCGTCTCGCTTGGCCTTTAATGTCGCACCCGATTGTGCCGTGGCTTTCAGAGCTTCGATGCGGGGATACCAGTCAACGACGACGGGAAAGCGGCGGAAATAATCCGCTTCCAACTCAAAGTGCGGCCTCGGTGCATCGCGTTTGTAGTTCAGGTTATCTGGCACGCGCACTACTTTGAGCTTCCGTGATGGGAAATCGTTTAGAGTAGGTATGATGGGGATTTCTACTTCTTCCCACTCGGGATCAGTCTGAATGCCTTCAGTTTCCAAGTATTCTTTGAACTGCTTCATGTAGTCGGCACGCACACCGAAGACATCGAGCGTCTCCACAATACTCAAAAATCGTCTTTGCGATTCTGTCGCCCGCTGCATGACCTCGTGATTGATGCGTTTGAGTGCATCGGAACGTTTGAGCGTCATGTTCCAGCCCTTTAGCCGCACACCTCTCCCGAAAAGCTGGATGATTTCCGAGCCTTCCTTGCGACCAAGGTTCATCAGGCCGATGGCTGATACCCGCCAACTATTCCACCCCTCAGTGAATTTGCGAGACCCCAGCACAATGTGAATGCGGGAATTGGACTGGGCTAGTTGTTTGAACAATGATTCGCCGAATTCCCTGTCTGGGTCAGCGATGAGAAATTTCGGATGTTCCGAGCATCGATCGTATAGTGTTTTTTCATCGCCCACGTTGATGACGCCAAAGGGCTCTGCCACCCCTAGACTAAGACTGAGTTCACCTTTGGCGGAACGGATGTTGCAAACATGGATTTTGCCGCCACCCGGTGAATTGAACAAGGAGCGCAGAATCCCCTCAAAGGCCTCTTCTCCGGTCAGATTGATCTTTTTCAGGTAGGGAAATGCGGCAGAGAAAATCGACTGCTGCTTCGTATCGATGAGTCCGTCGGTCTCCGTTAGCAGGCGATTGAGGCTGGTGACGGAAAGAGCGCGGTCTGATGTGAACTTCGCCAGAAACAGTAACACATCGACAATGTCCGAGATTTCCCCGGCGTTAACCTTCGCCCCGAAGAAAGCCCATAGTGGGCGCTCGATGTTGAAAATGGCAAAGTCCGCCGGATGATCTTCCCACAAGCGAAGTTGTTGGTAGAACGATAGTAAGGCACCCGTGAGATAGAGTTCTCTTTGCCCGCCATCTTGGTGTTCGGAGAGATTAAAAATGCGGTAATTTTTACCGTAGCCGTCCTTGTGGAAAAAGCGGTAGCTATAATCAAAGAGAATCCAACGGGCATAATTTTGCTCCATCTTAGGGTCCTTGGCCGCTTTGACGGCTTGGCCGAAGGTGGCGGAGTATTCGAAGCTGAAACCATCTCGGCATAGTGCTTCGCGGCGCTCCATCCATTTTTCTCCCGATGATCCTCGGTGCCCCTCATCGACCATGACCAGGTTCTTGCCTTCAAAGCAGTCCACGGCCACGAGCTTGTCTTTCGATTCGTCGGCGAGCTTGTTCACATCGACGATCTCGACGGTGTATCCGGAAAACATCGTTGCCTGTCCTGTGCCTTCTTTGTCGAAAATCTCCGCATCGATGCCCGAGGCGCTGAACTCCTTCAGGTGCTGCATGCTCAGCCCATCGTTCGGTGTGAGGAGGATGATCTTGTTCAATTCACGGCGTTTGCCCGCTTTCTCCAGGTAGTGGAGGTATTGAAGGATGTTCACGTGCATTTGCAGCGTCTTGCCACTGCCCGTGGCTTGCCAGAAGCAGAGCTTTCGCAAGTCCACCTCAGTGTAGCGAGTTTCAAAGCGGTCCGCCGCTCTCTCTTGCTCCTCATTGAAGGCCTCTAGGTGCGCATTCAGGCCAGCCAGTAGCTCGGCAGGGCGATGGAAGTACCAATGGAGGTAAATCTCCGTAAAAAGCAGGGCAATGTATTGATAATATTTCCAGCGAATCGGCTCCGTGCGGCGACCGTTGATACGCTGGGTATGGCGCACAATGTTTTCATCGAACGCACGGAGCAGCGCATTCGGGAGCTTCTGCCGCTCCACCGTGTAGCGTGTCAGCAGGTGGTGAAATTCGGTGACATTTTCCGTGTCCCATGCCTCCGCGTCCGGGTGACGAAACTCTTCATCGCAGAGCTTGTCGATGTCCTTCGCCTCCAGCAGCGAAAAGATCCATTGCTGGAGAATGAGCTTCTTATCGAAGTCCAGAGGCGGGCGGGCGTTTGTTTGTCTGCGTGCTGGCATGAATGTCGAGTAAAAGTAATTGGAAAAAGTTAGGCTACATCAGCCAGCAAACGGCGAATCCCATCGAGAAAAACCTGAAAGCTGCGGCTTGTGTTACTCTCAATATCAAGGTGCGGGCCAATCTTGCGTGACCCGCCGATTTTCTGGTAGGATCCTTTTGTGATTTTGTGAAGCTCGGTCGCTGGATTCACAATTTGATCAGGCGTGCGATATTTTGCTTTATTTGAAAATTGGACAATCCCGCTTAATCCAAGCCCTTTTTCTACGGCCCCTAAGTCACCAAAATACCAGCTTTCCAGCTCGCGGCAGGCGATACGAACGAGTGCTTCTGGCCGCCCCGCCGCTCGACAAATCTTCAACAAGTTCTCCTTGATCACACGGCAATCCCCACTGTCCTGATCCCGCATTACCAAGAAGACTGAATTCGGTCTGAGCCAATCCTTGATCTTCCGGCCTAGTTGGCGTTCCAAGTCCTGCTTGCCCTCGAACACCATGAAATGAACGGAGACTCCATCAGGCAAGACCCTCGGCAATAGCCCTTCAAGCATGGCCCTGGCGGATGGCTCTTCTAAAAGCAATACCAATGTTTTCATTGTGGATCAGCACCGAGAAAAAAGCCCTGCTTCCACAAGAAGCCCATCTGATCACCATCGCGCATGTAGGCAGCGATCTGTTCATCGTCCATCGCACGGTGCACTTTGGTGTAGCCTTTACTCTTCTCTAGCCAGAAGACTTCATCTAGTTGAACGGCATTGAGAAAGTCAGGTGAATGCGTAGAAACAAACACTTGTCCGCCCCGTTCGCTGTAGGCGCGAAATTCCTCAGCCAGTTCCCACAGCAGTGAGTGATAGAGTTGGTTTTCTGGTTCTTCCACGCACAGTAGTGGGTGTGGCTCTGGATCGTAGAGAAGTACCAAGTAGGCGAGCATCTTGATCGTACCATCAGATACGTAGCGGGCAAGGAAAGGATCCTCAAACGCACCATCTTGAAACTTTAAAAGTATCCGACCTTCCTCGGTGGGCTTGGATTCCACCTTGGTCACGCCGGGAACCCGCTGCTTCAGTTTTTCAATGATGACGTCAAAAATTCTACGATGATGGTGGTAAAGGTACTCAATCACTTGGGAGAGATTTTCTCCTTCGCGCGATAGGTGCTCGGCATAGCCGATTTCCTGTTCCGGGCGGGCGCGGCTGATGTGGAAATCGGATACGTGCCAGCGCTCGATCAAATTCCCTAACGCCACCACTGCGGGGAATTTCTCGAATTGCGCTAATCCCTTAATGGCTAGAATATCTGAGGATTTGAGAGTTTGCTCCTCACGCTTCAATTGACCCTCATCTTCCACGGCTTCCATTTCATTGGTGACGGCTACACCTTTCCCTTCGGAAAAATCCAGGAAGCGCCATGGCTTTCCGGTTTGTCCACGTCGGTACTGGAGAATTTCTTTCTCTACGATAGGGCGTCCGTTCATTTCATTGATTACGAGCGAGTACGTAATAAGACGCTTCTTGCGGCCTTCTTCGCGGAACTTCAGTTCGATTTCGATAGGGCCCCGGCTATCACGGCTACGCACTTCTTGGAATCCGCGGCTTCCACCCAACTTGGCCAGTGCGGTGGTGACGTTTGCCGTCATTGCATCCCGCAGGAATCCAAAGACGGAAAACAAGGTGCTCTTACCCGTTCCGTTCGCTCCTACGAGCACGCAGAAACGCGGAATGTTTCGCATCTCCACGTCTTGAAAGGCGCGAAAGTTTTTCAATTTGAGATATTCGATGTGCATGTTCTTGATTCTTGCTGGATGTTACTGGCAGTTTACCCGCATGAACTTCTTATCCAAGTCTTAAAGGCGACCAGCTATTGCTGTTGTGGCGAGATGGGATTGCGTAATAAAATGCAGGGAGAAAGTCACTGTAATCTGTTTCGGGAACATCAGCCAATGAAAACATAAATCCATTGATTTTCAAAAGACTGCCGTGATAAATAGCATGACGTGTCATTGTTCTTCCTCCTCGGTTACGGTGACTGCTGCCAGCCCTTCGAGCGATGAGACCCAGTCGTTAAAATGGCGGCAGTTAGCGCGGAGAGTGTCGAGCCCCACGATTTCTAAAACGTTGATCGCACCACTTTGGTCACTCCGCTTGTATTTCTCGTAGACCGAAATGTAACTGGCGATGCGCTTGGAGGGCGCACCTGTCGGTGTGTGGTTGATCTCCTCCACATCATCGAATTTAGCCACATCGGCTGCCAGTAGCTCAAGCTCCCGTGCGTCCTTAAGGAACAAGGTTCCCATCGCCTCGACGTTGACTAGCAGAAGGGTTTCGAATTCGTGAAGTTGGATATAGGGGATGAACCTTTGGCTGCCCAAATCTGCTCCAACCTTGCCGAGTTCGGCTTCAAAAAATTCGACCCTTCTCCGACTCTCTGATATCTTTTTTCCCTTTTCGTAGTCGGGGAAATCTCCAGGCAACCCATAAAGGTCGATCAGAGTTGTGAACCAGGTGTTGGGGCGATTCCCATGCTGCCGAATTAATCGCTCCAGATCGCCTAGATAGTGACGGAAGGCACCGCCGCCTTTGAATACTTGTCCCGCTTTCCTGTCCCGCCGTGTTGTCACCATGGGAGCTGAAATATCGATACCTCGTTGGGCCAAATGGGGAGCCAGCATGCGCTTCACCAGATTTGCCTCGGAGAACCCTTCCACCAGACAATAGATTGTCACCCGATTCATGGCTGCGGCATCCCTCCCAGTAAGTTCTTGTCCCACAGTTCACCTAGGGAATACTCGCCCAACCATTCCCGTAGCGCTTCTTCTTTCGGCTTTGTTAAGACCGTGCCTCCGTCCACTCGATCCACCACGATCAAATCATCGACCTGCAAGTGGTCCACCAGAGGACTCGACTGAGTAGACACGATCAACTGACAGCCTTCCTCTGCCAAGCGGAACATCCCGGCTAGAATGGTGATCGCGAAGGGATGTAGCCCCAGTTCCGGCTCGTCAATGATGATGCAGGACGGCGGCTCCGGTTGCAGAAGTAGTGCTGCAAGGCATATGAATCGCAGAGTTCCGTCTGATAGTTGATGCGGATAGTAGAGCTTAGGTGAATAGCGTTCCGTCCAGAGAAGCTGGACTTTCCCCTGTGCATCCGGCTTTAATTCGAAATCCCCGAAGAACGGTGCAGCCTGTTGAATGTGGCTGATGATCCGCTTGTAGTATGGGTTCTGTTCTTCTCGCAGACGGAGCAGGAAAGGTGCGATGTTTCCCGCGTCAGGCCACAGCCGTTCGTTGTCCACCGCGTTTTGTGGCCTCATCAAGGCGGCAGTGCGGCTGGTGTTATGAAAATGATAGACACGCCAGCCACTTAGGGCGTCCTTGGTGAATTTCTCACCTGCGGGGAATGTGCCGGCTCTGGGAACCCAGCTCTCGAAATGGCCGCTTGCGTTACCGTAGCGGGAAAGTCCCAGCATCCCATCGAAAGTCGCATCCTCCTTGGCGAAAAACATCCTTCCATCATCACTCACCCGTAGCGCCATTTCGTAGGTGTTTTTCGCAAATCCCAGTTTGATCGAGAATTCCTGTGTCTCCTCCACTCCCCTGAACAGCATGGCGTCCGCGCCACCGCTTTCTGCGATGAACCGTTGCAGACCTAGATTCGGGTCCATCATCGATCCCAGCATCTGGAAGAAGCTGATGAAGTTGGATTTGCCGGAGCCGTTTCCGCCGATGAGCACATTAAGTCCAGAGTTTAGCCTAATTTCCGGCTGTTTTCGGATAGAGCGGAATCCTTCCAGTTCGATGGATCTGAGTGTGGTGTTTGCCATGGTTTTCGGTAGGTTGGAATTCAGCAGCCCTCCCACATGAGTTTGGGGAATTCTTCATCGGTGAGGCGGACTTTCCAGGTTTGGTCTTCGCGGCGGAGGTTTTCTAGGTGGTGGTCGCCGTTGACGTAGATGAGGCCGAACTCACCGTCGAGGACGCTGATCTTCTGTTTCTTGCACCAGTCGTTGAGGGCATCGGCATCGACCTCGGTGGTGTTGCGCCAGAGGACGAGGACTTTGTCGCCCTCGGGGTTGGTGCCTTCTACCCACTGGACGCCACCGTTTTTCTTGTCGGGGCCGCCGCCTTGGGCGAGCACGGTAAGGCCGAGCAGCCAGTTGAAGGTTTCGACGAGATCGACTTTGGTGGTCTTGGTCTCACCGGCGGTGCTGCTGGCGATTTCTAGGGTGTAGTTCCACGGATCGGTGAAGGCGGAGACGTTCAGCAGGCTTTGGCTACCGCTGGCTTCCAGATCGAGCATGTAGCCGAGGCGGTAATCTTCTTGAGCTTCCGCGCTCATGGCTTCCAGCGCCAACTCCTGGGCGCGGCTGCGGTGCAGTCGTAGGTTGTTAAGAGTATCCTCGCAGCTTTCGAGACGGAGGATCTTGAAGCAATGGGAAATGCCCGTGTTGCGACTCTGCGGTTTTCCATCTTTCCAATCCTTCGAGTAAATGACTTTTTTTAGTCTCGGAACCAGCACCGTGTCGAAGTGGCCCCCCATATCGGCCAATAAAAACTCTAGAGTGTGGCCAGTTTCTCGACCTACTTCTAGAACGGCCTGACCAGTAGTTCCGGAACCTGCAAAAAAGTCACAGATGATAGCCTCAGGACGAGCGCCGAAAGAAATCAATCGTTTGATAAACTGAGGAGGCTTCGCGTTTTTGAAAATATTCTCAGCTGAATCTCCGAAAAGTGCCGTCAGCGCGTAAGAGCCAAGGCGACCATCTAGATTAATAACACTCCGGAGGGAGTCCAAATAATCCTTGAGGTAGATCTTAATCTGAACGATGCGCTTTTCGTCTGGTCCGTAGAGCAGCCTATCTTTGTCGATATAATCACGTTTGATCGTCTCCCAAGGAAAGCGATATCCGTTGGACGGCTTATTCATTCGCAACCCCGTCACAGGATGATCGATTTCGTAGTCATATCCACCCGGGTGGGGGTTATGAACGCTTTGAGAACCAGTGTATATCCCGTCTTCATCGACAAACTTATATCTATCCAGCTCGCCAACCACATCTAAATTATCCTTGATGAAAGCTCGCAGGGCTTTCTGGATCTGAACCGGTGAAAGACCCTTCTTTATCCATTCATCATATTGCTCTAGAAGAATCTCTTTGGCATCGGCAAAGGCATTTTTCCAGACGGCTTCAAGAGTTTCTGGCTTGGGTGCGAAACAAGTTACATATTCATGTTCAACAGCGATTCGCGTTGGGTTGTTGTCACGTGCATTATGCCAAACAATTTCACCGACCGATGAACTCTTGCCAAGAATCTGAGCGCTGAGAATCTGGAGGCGAGGATGTTCATTATCGTCGGTAGAAACAAACACAACGCCGGTAGGCGATAGAAGATCAATAGACGCAAAAATTCTATCTTGGACAAAACTCAACCACGCGGAACTAGTGTAACCATCGCGATAGGGGAAAATCTCCTTTTTTGTATTGTAAGGTGGATCGGCGTAAATCGCTTGAATCTTCCCTGCAAGTTTTGATCGGACAAGCCCAAGCATTTGAAGGTTTTCTGCGTGAAAGGCGCAGCTTGTTACTTCTCCTAAGATCGTTGAAAACAGACTTGAAATCTCAGTTGGTAAGCATTGTGTGTTAACTGGCAACCCTTGATTTTCCCTCAAAAACTCCACCGTCAACGGCACAGAATACCCCGTCCTGCCCAAATCCGCCTTGATCTCATCAATCGCAAACAGCCTCACCCATTCTTCCCGCTGCGCATCACACGCGGCGATTTCTGGATAGAGTTCCTGCGGGATGCGGTCGAGGGTGACGACGTAGTCGCAGGCGGTGACGAACTTTTTCTTGAGCCAGAGTTTTTTCTGGAAGTCTTCCAGTTGGGCGAGGAAGCGGATGACCTTGGCGGCGATGGAGCGCAGGGCCTTGAGCTTGGCGCGGGTCTCGTTCCAGTTTGCCTCCGGGGCTTCATCGAGGTCATCGAGATGGAGGACTTCGTTTTTGATGTAGAAGTCCAGCTCGCGGCGGAGGAAGCCGCCGAGATCCTTGTGGACGAAGTAATCAAAGGTATTGCGCCCGGTGTATTCGGTGAGGTGCTTACCGAGGATGCTGCGGGTTTTGCTTTTGACGGTGTATGTAGGGTCGTTGGCAGCGAGGTCAGTGAAGGCTCCTTTGGCGTGCTCGGTGAGAATGGCCTTGGCGGCGGCTTCATTGAGCGCGGCCTGTTTTTCTGCTTTACCGAGAGGCAGATAGGCAAATCCGAGGATGAGATGATCTTTCGAGTCGCTCGCGACGGAACCCTGAAACACAAAGCGGCGTTCCTGTCCTGCCACTGCCTTGGCGTTATCTTTTTCGATGTCCGCCTCCACGAGCTTGAAGGTGACGGTGGGGCGGGTGTCAGGCTTGTCGCCGTCTTTTTGTTTCGGTGCGGGGCCGAGGCGGAAGGAGTAATCTCGCAGGGTCTCGGAGGACTTGATGTAGTATTGGTCCGCATTCGCCCAATGGAGTTTCACCTCCTCACCCTCGTAGGGAATGGCGTAGGTATCCTTCTTGTAGCGGCGCAGGGAAATGAAGTCGCCGTCTTGGTAGTAGCGTGAGAAGAAAGTGGCGAGATGAGAGAAAATCTCGTGGGAAAGCGCGGTGGGATCAGATGCACTAGTGGCGACTTTTTCGCGGAGTTCGCGGATCTTCGGCACGGCGGCCAGCGCTGCCTCGTCCAGCCCCATACCTCGCAGGTCGGCCTCTGCTTTTGCGAGTTCCGCCTTAGCCTCGCCCGTACCGGAGCCCAAGGCCTCGGCAAGAATACGGTCCACTTGACCTTCGAGTGAATCCAAAAACTCGGAAATCTCAACTCGCCGGGCATTGAGGATGCGGTAAATGCCGAAGTCGAGCTCAGCAGCGGCATCGAGCTGGAAGAGTTCGGCGAGCTTGGAGCGGAGTTTCTGGAATGATGCGGACATGAGTGCTAGAAAGAGTGTAGCTGGTCTAGGAATGCTGTGAAAGCCGAAACTGCGAGAACAACGCCCTACCTTGCCATGCCCATCCGACGGACTTGTTGACAAGGATAGGACATCTGTGAACTAGATCCAAAACGACCTCACGATGTGGGTGGCCAGGCCGGCGCAATCTTTCATCTGCGCAGAATACGGAGTAGCAGTGAAAAAAGTCCGCAGACGAACCAGTTTCCCAGTTTGCTCGGGAGCCGTGGTGGGGAACTTGGAGAATAGCGATGCGTCTCCATCGCTCAACGCTGAGAAATCGTATCAGTTCGTCTCGATTCGCCTTAACCTTAAAATTGGCGTCACCGGCATAAAGAATAGAAACAGCGCACATATCGTGAGCAAGGTATTCATGCCAACCTCTGCGCCTAAATCCAAAAGTTGGCTGTGGCAGGGGCTGAGTCATCCAGAATTCATCTGCATCCAGCGAAGGACCACTATAGACGCATAGACTCGTGGAGTTCACTGTCTCGCCCTTAGGCAACGACGCCTTGTAAATAGCCAAGATTGCCTTCAGCTTCACAGTATCTGGGTCGAAAATCGTGCCGGCATGAGGAATTAATTCCTCGATCTGACTCCTGATCGATTCGATTAGGGCTGAGTCGATGGGCTTGTGATGAAAAAGAAACTCCCAGTAAGTGTTTGACCCATTGTATGAAGCGAATCCCCTCAAGTGTTCACCATATAATTCCAAAACGATTCCGCGTTCCGCAAGTAGTTGTAAAGTCTCGGGGGGCAATTCCGTCCTTCCATGTCGTGACTCTTGCTCAAATTTGAGATTCCACTTCTCATCTGGAAAGTCGTTTGGCGTGTCGCTTTGATTTCGGTCATCGGGAGGCATGTCGGCAGGACCACCAAGCATGATAATTCGACGTATCGTCTTTGCTCGATCAATCACAAAGGCCACAGGATTTTCCAAGAACTCGATGTAATCTGAGTCAGGATTGTCAGCGGACGCAAGAAGGATGAGTCGTTCGATGGTGGACCAGTAAGGTAAGACAACTGTATCAACATCAAGATTCTTAAGTAAGTCTCCTAAACCGCTCACGTGATCTTTATCGAAGTGAGAGATGCACAAGAGGTCAAGTTTTGTGGAGATTATGAAATCGCGGAAGCGCTCTACAATAGGCTTGATCTGCACAGTTGAAGTGGAACCGCAATCGAATACCCAGTGGTAGGGTGGCAATTCCTTGTGTTCCTGGATCGCTATCACCGTGCCGCTGGCAAAAAGTCCCTGACCTGCTTGGTGAAACCTATACTGAAAGTCAAATGATTCCTGTTTCATGCAATTTGATCAATCAACTTGGATATAGCTTCGGAGTCGAAACTGCCATTGGATAGATCACGGGAAATGATGAGGCGACCATTTGGCCCACCATGTTCCGTGATCCCATGCTCGGCATACCACTGCTTTTTCTCTTCCCAGCGTTTCCTGTAGCCGGGGTCGTGCAGCATGCCACAGTGCTCCCAGTAGTAGGTGATACCCGTGTCGTCATCCTCGATGGTGAAGTCCGGATATTTTGTCACGCCATCGATGACTAGCGGGGCCTCGTAATGATATGGCAGTCCCTTGGCGTGAAGCATGTTGGCGATGATCACCTCAGACTTTGAGCGGACAGCTTCGCCACGGGTGGTGATGTGAATGAGGCGTTCTTCGAGGAACTTGTCTTTCAAGCCGCGGACCTGAACGGGATTGGGAGCCCTGAACAAATTCGTGAGACGCATGGCAGTCGCTGAATGATGCTCGGAGGAAAGCCTTTGCAGCTCGGTGGCATCACCCTGATGGAGCACTATGACTTTTTTGCGTTGTCTGGTGAGCGCAGTATAAATGAGCTCCCGCGTGAGCATGAGTGGCGAGCGAGGAAGAATGAGAAAGACGACATTGAATTCACTACCTTGCGCTTTGTGGATCGTCAGGGCATAGGCGAGGTCGATAGCCGCATCTCCATCGTCGCCAAAGTCGGATGGGTAAAAGGTGAAAGCGGTGCCGAGTTGGGTGGCAAACTCGATCTCAAGGTTCTTCGGCATCCAGTTACGTTTAATCGTTTTGCGATGACCGACGACAATCCCGATTTCTCCATTGGCCAGATAGCCGCAATCATCGGGGGAGGGAAACATACGACTTATGGACACTGTCCAATTCCTGTTGTTGATCACCTTGTCTCCGTAAATGATTTGCTGTTCCCCCACGGGAAGTGGAATGCTACGCTTGAATCCTTGTTTTTTGACCCATTCTACCAATGGGCCTTTGTAGCGGAGATGGATCAGACGATTGAGTGGATCGACGCCCCACGGTTGCTGCTTGACGGGGCTGAGAATCTGCCAAGCCTCTGCGGCTTTGCCTGAACTGGCGCGGTTGCCGAATTTCGGGTTGAACCATGTATTTCCCTTCTCATCTAACACGGCACCTGTGGCAACTGAGAAAGCCTTGGATTCCTCAAGCGCAGGATCGAATGCAAGGTGTTCAGCTAAGAGAAGCGGTATCGCACGCTCCAGTTCATCAGGAGTTTCCCAACGAACGAAATGAATGGTGTCGCTCTTGCGCTTGCCAGCCAGGATTTCAAAAACTTGATCTTCACCCGGACCGTTGGCAGAACCACCAAACCACGAGGCGAGTTGAAGGTCATCTCTTTCACCTGCTCCTTGTCGACGCGGAATGGTAAGTTCGGCAAATCCCTTCGCGACGCGCGGAAAGCGGGTGTCGATATCTTCGGGAGTTAAGTGGGCGACAATGTCAACGAAGGGTCTGCCGGCACCGATGGGTGGAAGTTGTCGAGGATCTCCCACAAAGATGAGACGGTGAACACCTGAGAGAGATTGCAGGAGTGATGCGAGCATGTCCTCGGTGAGCATGGAGCACTCGTCAACAATTACGGTGCGAGCCACTTTGTCGGCAGGCTCATCATTAAGGAAGTAGCGCTGAAGTTTTCCATCATAGCGGCCTGATGCACTGAGGTGCTGGGCCAGAGTGCGCGCTTGAAAATTTGCGGTTCCAGCTTGTCGTGCTACGGCTTCCATGCGGACCCGTGCTTTGCCAGTAGGGGCGAGCAATAAGATGGAGCCGGCGTTTACTTCCGGGTGCTGGCAGAGAACGGAGAGCAGGGTAGTTTTCCCTGTGCCAGCTGGACCGATAAGGACGCTAAAACGAGAAGCAGCAAGTTCGGCAAGGGCTGCGGCTTTTTCCAATCGTGCTTGCTCCTCAAGTTCATCAACATCGCTTACGCCTTGACTCGCAAGGAATCGATCAAGTTCGGCGCGCCAGTCGACTTTCAGTTCATGACGCTTGGCATCTTCCCCTAGTGACTTGGTGACCTTGTTTCGTATTACGGCAGACAGTTCTTTTATGCGATCAAGCTGATAGGCTCGTTTCCCATTGCGCATCGGCATCAGGCTAATCACTCCACAAAATTGCTCTTCTTCGGCGATATCAAGCAAATCGGCGGTGACGTCAGTAACTGCTCCTTCGCCCTGATTCCTACGCTTTTCACTCGATCGAAGGGTGGTGATCACATCATCGATCGCCATCAAAGTGTCTCCTCGCAACGCAGCAGTCTCAAGTTCGCGAATCGTTAGAGCCCGCAAGCGGCGAGAGTCAACTGCGGATTTAATTTCAGCAGCACCCGGAATGGGATATTTCTCACGAATGAAATGGCTTGCGAAAAGTCCTCGATCCAATACCTCGATTGAAATGGGAAATTCAGTAAACCGTGTAGTCTCATAGATCAGATAAGGATTCTCCAGGAAATCCGCGTCGGTGGTTTCAACACCGTGTTCTTTGCGAATTTCCGGAATGGCGATGAACCCAGCTTGATCGTCAGTCAGTGCAATACGACTGAGGAGTTGAAGGAAGTTGTCGCGCGTTTGTTTAGCGGTACGTATACGAGTCCAGGACTTAACGATTGTGGAATCGATGTGCCGAGCGAGTTCTGGAGGAAGGAGATCACTGGGATTTGCCAGCATGGAGTCAAAAGCTGCCCATGGATTGCCGTCCTCGCCCACGTGCTCAGCAAGAGCTTGTGCCACAAAATGTCCCATAGGGATACCGGTGGCAGTCAACACCGCGCCCATTCCTGGAAACGGGCCTCGCTTTTTCCAAAGTCTGCCAAGTTCCTTATCGATCCAAGCTTCTTGTTTTTGTGTCGAAACGTTGAAAAGCTCGGATGCGCGGAGAAGTGCTGCTCGACAAGCCAGTAGGGATTCGATGGCAGCATCGCTACCAACATGCTCCGTGGCGAATGAAAACTCAGTAAAGCGGTCTTCAGGAGCGAACGCGACAACTTCAGCGGGATCAAAGGCGCGACCTTCGTCTGAAGCAGCCAGAGCTTGATGGTAGGGCAGAATAAAGCCATCATTGAAATCTGGGCGAATCGAGTGCGTTACCATTCGTTCCCACAAAAGAGAGCGAATTTTACCGTTCGGGGATCCGTGATAGTCATATTCTGTGAGCCCACCGACATGCTTCACGCGACCGACACCAATTAGAATGCGACGTCCCGTGTCTTCGACAAGAGGGATCTCCTTTGCGTAAAAGAACACGAGTGATTCTTCCACGCGGATGTGGTTCCAAAAACAGTCAAGCAAAGCATGATGGTTGCGATAGTCCTGTATCCAGTGAGTCTTGAACGGGATGATGCTTTCAACCTTTGCCTCAAAAGACTGATCCACCTCCGGCAATGGATAACGCTCAAGCAAGGGTTTTTCAGTAGATTTATCATCACCGAAAACAACGGGCTTCATCATCCAACGGAATGGAAGTGCCGCGGCTGAATAGGCAGGATATTTGAGTTTGGTAGGCGCGAAGTGTGCGTGAGTATCTTGGGATGACTGAGCATAGGGATGCGCATGTTCCCGGCTGAAAGAAAAATCAGCCATAAATGTCGCGCGCTCTTTCACACAGGGTGGAAACTCCGAAGGCGATAACTCGCTGAGAGACCGGCCGGCCAAAGGCGTTTCTTTTGCTTCGTCCTTGTTATCAGCGATGTTTTTGAGCTTAAGGCATGAAGTATTGCGTCCTGGGCATTTGCAGATTGTGCCATTCCAGCCTAAATCATGCCATGGCACACGAATGGAAAGGTGCTGTAAAGGAAAGTGTTTCATACTGATTATAAGACCTGCCAACGAATACTAAACAATGCGTTGACTTCGGTTTTCTGATGAAGCCGCGATTCAAGCGCAGCCACGAGAGTTTTACGTTTTTCTTCGATCTCGTCTTCGATTTCAAAAATGCGTTGGCGTTGACGGCGTTTGGACTGCTCAAGAGTGAGGATTTGATCCTGTATCGACTTCTCTTCCTGAAGTGTGGGAGCTTGGCGCGATCGGCGCTGAAGATCTCGGATCTGGCGTTTTACATCTTCCAATTGTTTCTGCGATGCAAATTCCATATCTTGTGCCCACTGATCGAGCTTATCCCGAGCATGCTGAAAATGGACATGATTCGTCTCATGAGACCGATTGAGGGTCGCGGCGATGTGGCGCTCAGCTTCAGCCGAGAGTCGCTGAGGTGGCGCGGCGGTCAAAGTCCTAGCCTCACCATCGATGGAGAATAGCCGTTCGCACGTTTCCTGATCAATGTCCTGTCCGTCATCATCAAATGCAGAAAAAAGCAGGTATTCCTCACGGTCTAGGGAGTCAATTCGGAGGTGCTGAAGTGTAAGCCAGCCTGAACTGCCCTTAAGTTGCTCGATAACGCTCACCTTTGCGGTGTGTGCAGAAATGTCGAAAACAACTTCAGCAATTGGGCAGGTGTACCCTTTACCTAGAGATATGGTATGCTCTCCCAATGGGTGATTCATACGGTAAAGGAAGTCTCCAGGAACATTGGTGCGCCCTTTGGAGACAAGACGGTAATGCCCAGGAGCAGCAGCGTTGATCGGTGAATCGCGCAGTTCGAAGGCGAGTTCATCATCGTCAAAATCTGCATCATCCCGGAGTTCGTAACGAGTGAGCGCCCAGAACAATCGTCCGATGCGATCTAGCTGTTGGCGGGCTCCATCAAGCCGCACCTTTAGACGTTCATGGACATCTTCATCAAAATGATCGAGCAGTGCTTGCCTCGTTTCCTTCATGCGAGACTGAATCTGCTCATCAAGATCATGTTGAAGTTTTGCAAATGCTTCTTTGATTTCATCTGATGAACGACACTGCTGATAAATTTCGAGCACGCGGCGTTCGAAGTCGATCGACCCATCTACCAATCCGAGCACATCATCCGATGCATCAAATAGTGTTGAGAAGAGATGAAACTTCGTCTCCAAAAGTTCGTGTACTCGGATATCAGCCTCGTTACGCTGATTGAGAAAATTGATAACAACTACATCATGCTCTTGCCCGTAGCGATGGCAACGCCCGATGCGTTGCTCGATGCGTTGGGGATTCCACGGCAAATCGAAGTTCACTACTAAGGCGCAAAACTGGAGGTTGATACCTTCTGCCGCAGCTTCAGTAGCAATCAGAATTTCGGCGGAGTCCCGAAATGAGTCAATGATGGCGGTGCGGGAATCGACTGGTCGGGATCCGGTCATGCGGCCGCTGTCGCGGTTTTTGGCGGCCCAGGTCTCAAAAATTTGTTTTGAGTCGGGATCGTTATTAGAGCCATTGAACACAACAACTTTGCCGGCGTGCCCGTTGGCTTCGAGGAATTCCTTGAGGAATGTTTGGGTGCGGCGGGATTCCGTAAAAATGACGGCTTTCCGTGGCGCGGGAGGAGACATGCTCGTCATTTGCTCAAAACCGATTTCCAAAGCCTTCAGCAGCGTAAGACTTTTCGTATCCACGCCGATGCTGCGCGCCCAACGAATGTAGTCTTCCAGTTCTGCGATTTCTTTTTTAAGCTTGGCAGGGTCAATCGGCTGCTCCGTGGTGCAGATTTCAGTAGGAACTTCATCCTCAGAAACTTCCGCGTCTTCGGCATCCTCTAGAAGTTCGTCGAGAAGATCTCCGTCAAGCTCATCTCCAGCAAGCAGTTGCCCAAAAAGATCGCGACTGTTTTTTTTATCTTCCTGAATGCGAAGAAGTCGATCACGCATCATTTCCAAGGTTCCAGCGAGAGCACGCGGCGAGGACGAAAGTACTTTTCGGACCAGGAGAACAATGAGGTGTCGTTGGCGCTGAGGAAGAGCGTAGCAATCCTCTCGCTGTAGATACTGGGAGACTGTTTCGTAAAGTTTATGTTCCTGCTCCGTGGGAGTAAACGGACGCGTTAGCAATTTCCGCTGAGTGTATTTCACATACTCCAACACTTGGCTTCTGAGTGTGCGATGACAAAAGCTAGCAAGCCTTTCTCGCAATCCGGGTAGATCTCCGCCCGCATTCGCGAATTGGGTGCGAAATGAAGGTAGGTCTCCAAATAGGCGCTCGTCAATCAGAGTTGCGAGACCATAAAGCTCTACCAGTGAATTTTGAAGCGGCGTAGCTGTGAGTAGTATTTTTTTGCAGCCTTCCGTGGCGGTGCGGATGGCTTGCCCAAGCCTATTGCTCTCACGATAACAGTTTCTGAGCTTGTGTGCCTCATCCATCACCACAAGATGCCAGGGTATCGATTTTACTTCAGCAGCAAGCCTTGCAGCATATTGATAAGAACTAATGACAATCTGGCTTTGCTCAAATGGGGAAGAGTGACCATTTTTCTGCAACTCCTTGTATGCATATGCATCCAGGATGATCGAGGGTAGATTGAATTTTTCCAAAAGCTCCATTGCCCATTGTTTGCGTAGAGACGCCGGCGTGATGATCAGAAGCTTGCGGCGATTCTCTGCCCAATACTGGCATAACACAAGTCCAGCCTCGATGGTCTTGCCCAATCCAACTTCATCAGCCAGAAGCACGCCTTGTGAAAGCGGTGAGCGAAGAGCGAACATCGCGGCCTCGATTTGGTGAGGATTCAGTTCTACGGTTGCATCAAACAGAGCCCGACCAATACGGTCCACCCCATCGCCACCTATGCGGCTGAGTTCATGCGCGAAGTATTTGGCATGGTAAGGAGTCATCAATTGTAACGATACGGGAACGAGACATATCTGGTAGGCTTTATAATGCAAGTTTACTCTGACCAAAGCTACTATTTCGAAATCCTTGTTGCTCCAAAAGCACCCTCAACCAGCTATTTCCCGTAATTTCATAAAATTGGGCAACATCGTGAGACCGTCGTACTGGAGAAAATTGCACCGTTTTTGCACCGCTCGCAAAATCTCTAACAAGAAAAAGGGAGCCCGGAGGCTCCCTAATCATTGCGACGAAATGGTGGGCAGAGCTGGATTCGAACCAGCGTAGGCGCAAGCCAGCAGATTTACAGTCTGCCCCCTTTAGCCACTCGGGCATCTACCCATTTTCATTGCGGGAGGAGATTGTTCTCCATCTTACGTGCTTTTGGCAAGAGAAAAAAATCTGTTTTATGAAAATTTTATTTTGCCTCGAAAATCAAGCGGTCGTTGCCGTTTGGATCTTTCACAGGATCATGCTCTAACGCAATCACGAAACCCTTCATGGGGGAAAGGGGTTCAAAGTTCGGATTTTGTAAAACAATCGGCGTGCGACCAGAGCTGGAAAACAGCAAGCGCGGCTTGCCATACGCATACATTTCCACCTCAACGGCACTCAATGGTCCAAATTTTTCTGTATCGGCAAAATTAACGCTGTCGATGATCCCGCAACTATCCTTCTTTTTATCAATCCGCACGAATTTAATTTTATCTTTGGACAATTTTGTCTTCTCTTTATCAGGATCAACTCTTTGATACGGTTGCTGAAATCGGCAACGTGTCTGAAATTTGAGCGGTTTGGTAGTGGTTCCTTTATCGACAATGCGCCCACCGAAACTGATTTTATCGCGATCGAATTCCACAATGACTTCATACTCCACACCACCGGTGACTTTGCCGCGATAGGTCACCTTCGTCGGTTTATCCGTTGCTTTGTCAGTGGTGGATAGCGAATCTTTGACTTTTTGCAGTGTGGTCCAGCCTTTTTCGCTTTCTGCCATCACGGTAGGAGCGATGAGAATGGCTTTACTAAAACCCATACGAGTGCCGTTGCTGCTTTTAATTTCTAGTTCGATGACTCCATCAGGGTTAATACCGATGGCGAAAGTCCGGCGATCGGAGCCGACAAAGTAGCCGAGCCATGGTTTTTCTTGCCATGCGGGGAGTTGTGCTGGCGCCGTAGTAAGGGACGTGGTAAGGGACGCTCCGATGAGGAGCAAATGGAGTAGGTTTTTTCGATTCATGTTGGTGTTAGGTTTTTGGGTATTGAGGGAGAATTTTTCCGTTGAGGTAAAAGGCTACGGCAGGGGGCCGAAATGAAATTTTAGGTTTTGGCGCAGGATTTGAGGATCTTCCCGTTCATCGATTTGCGATAAGAAGAGTGAATCTTCTGACCACTTGATGGCAGCAGGTCGATCCCGCAGCGCGAAGTGAATTTCCGCCATGGTATCGGCATAAGCGGAGGTGTCTGGACGCAGCTTCATGGATTTTTGTGACAGGGTTTTTGCTTCGGCGAGACGCATTTGACTGCGGGATGCAAGCCATGCCATGGAGTTGTAAATATTATCGTAATTGGGATAGCGATCGCGCTGTTTGGACATAGCCGCCCAACTTTCCTCAAACCACTGATTGTGTTCCGTCATCATTCCGCATCGGCGTAAGGAGGGGAAAAAGGAATCGGCTAGAGACGCATCGGCAAGGAGGGAATTGTGGCATTTCTTGAGAATGCGTAAGCTACTTTTGCGATCCGTGGCCGCAAGGGATAATCCATGAGCCATGTTCGCCTGCATTCTCGTACGGAAGAGTATGCTTGAAGGATAGGCTTGCTCTTGTGACTGGGAAACATTTTTTATGAGACTGGCTTCAAACAAAGCGGAGGCGAGTGACCATTTCCCCATCTCCATGGCGATTTGTGCAAAGTGTTCGGTATTTTCTGCCCATGAGTCGCTCGTAGGACGCGAAACGTAGAGTGCTTTTTCGCACCAAACCAAAGCCTCTTCTACCAAATTGTATTGAGCATAGTAGTGCGCCGCAAACCAACATGTATCAGCATCACCTAGGATATGAAGGCGGAAAGTTTTTTCCTGCAAAGCGGCTTCTTGTTGCTTGCCTGCCATCCGCAAACTGACGGCTTGTTGGAGCAGAAATCGTGGGTTTTCCGGAGTCGCTTCTGCGAGTTTGGCAAATTGATCCGCCGCTTGCTGCCATTGCTTCTTTTTTAGAAACTCATCTCGTTCGTCGTCACTTTTTCTCGGGACGATCGAATCAAGGAGTTTACTTGGTGCAACTTGTTGGAGCATGGTCAGTAGCGGTAACTTTTCTGCACGATCATTCTCTCCTGCTTGTTTATGCCACGCTACGATTTTCGCTAGGATTTTCTCTCTTTGTCCGTCTGGGTCAGTTGCCAACGAAAAGCACCTAAGAAGGAGTCGATAACGGTCGGCCAATTTGAGATCGGGTTCTAATTCCCCTAACCATTTCCACCACGGTTCGGTGAGTGGATTCGCGCCATCACCGCGCCACATTCTCGCTGGGCCACCGATGCCAGATTTGGCAATAATTCCATCCCAGACGAGTGCGTCGTTAGGCGAAGAAATTTCATACACTTTGGCGAATGTCAACGGCGCGTGAAAGGGGGAATTAAAGCTCGATTGCGCAAGAATGATTTCAGCAAGGTCTTCGAACAGTTGAGGTTCCGACTTTTTAAATTCGATGAATTGAGGAATCACATCACGATCGATAATATCCCAGCACCCGCGTTTCTCGAGCCAAGAAATCAAGTAGAGAAAATTGAGATCACCGAGCTCTTCATTGGCACTGTAATCGTCCAAGCTGTCTTCCAAAAAAGAATGATAATCTGGTTTTTCATCTGTAATTTTCACACCGATATGAGCCAAGGCCTCCTCGTCGCGTTCCTGGCTGGCAAAGAAAAGAAAATCTTGTCCGCCTGTATCCTCCAGCATTTCGCGCGCTTGCTGATCGTAGCCAAGGGCAAATAGCGCATTCGCTACAAAGGCATTTCCCTCCACGCCACCCTTCATTGATGTACGGAGCTTTTCCAGCTTCTCTTCATCTGGCGGCAAGGCATTTCTTGCGTTGTCAAGGAGAGAGGTGTAGCTACTTATTTTAGCACTGCGCGCAGAAGATAAATCGACCAGTGGCACGTGATTCCCGTTCAATAATTCTACTATCGCGACGAGCGACTCATCTTTCTGTTCGCGGGCGAGGCGAAGTGTTTCCTCGCGGTTCCCTGCGGCGCGATAGAATGCAGCGAGGATTTTTTTCGATGTTTCATCTTTATTTTTGCTAAGTGCTTCGATCTCCTTTTGTGAGTTCCCCATTGTTTCTACAAGATAGGCGAATGGCATACCGTAGTCGCCGTCTTTGTTGCATAACATCCGCAACCACTTCTCCGCTTCTCCGACTTTACCTGCGGCAATGAGCATGCGGGCTTCCATGACTGCATCGTAGCGCGCTAGATTTCGCAAACGCGCTTTGTCAGCCGGATTTTTGGCCCGCTCGGCGAGCAAAGTATTAAGCCTATACTTTTTTTGACTGCGTAATTTCTGAATTTCGCGGTATTGAACCTCATGAGATAAAAGATAAAATCTCTCAATGAGTTGGATGAGCTCCGCAGGATCATCGGGGTGAATACCTAACTCAATTTTATCGATCACAATTTCCGCTCGTAGCGACACTTCTGGATCGGAGCTGGTGGCGGCTACTGTGAGGGCATCCATCGCGGAATCGCCAAGGAGAAGAAGCTGCTTTTCCGCTTCTCTGCGCTCTTTGACAGTGGGCAATGTGAGGCGAGAGATCAGTTCGTCAACCGAGGCCTGAGAAAGACAGCAAAAAACGGCGTTATTTGCTAAACAGAAAAACGCAGTTAGCAATGTTTTACGGTAGGGTGCGATGAAATTCATAAGAGCAACATTCATAGACAGGGAAAGCGGAAAAATTAGGCATCTAAGAGCCGAATCTTTACATTTGATGGTCGATTCCCTTCGATTTGAGAAGATAAAGAAGGCGCATTTGCTGAGGAATGATTGATTAGCGCAGAGCGATTTTGTGTGCCATCAAGTGCTTCTTTTAGCGCGCCTTCCACGAGTTGCCCACAGTGAATTTTCATCGGCGGAAGTGCACCAAGATCACCACTCAAATCAGCGGCACTCATGGATCGGGCTTGCTCTAGCGTCTTTCCTTTCAGCAGTTCCGTAGCCATCGATGCCACTGCAATCGCCGTTTGGCAGCCGAAACTCTGGAAGGAAGCACGATCTATCACTTTTTGCCCATCTTTATCGGTAAATTTCAACCACATGCGCAACATATCACCGCAGTCAGGAGAACCAACAGTGCCAACAGAATCCGCATCTACCATTTCCCCTTGATTTCTCGGGTTGGCTAGTGCATCACGCACACGATCATCAAAATCATTCATCGCTCCAATCTAAAGTTATTTTACGAATGCGCAAGGACAGACTTTCAGAGAAAAATCTCCCACTAGAGGTATTTTTTGTTTGAATCACAAACGCGCCCACTGTGTGATGACATGCATCCAAATCTTATGAAAACCCCGACGATATTTCTTCGCTCCATTACCTTCACCTTCCTTGGTTTGTCCAGTTTGATTCTCGCTGCTCCCCTGCCCAAGCTCAACACTTCTGTCGGCTCAGCTCAAGCCATCACGAGCAACGATCAACTCACCGTTACTACTGGTACACTCACACGAACATGGAAGCTAACACCATACGGACTGCAAACCCTTTCCCTAACGTCCCAGTACGGTCAAATCCCTACGATTCCAGCAGTAAATTCCGTACAAACCGATTGGGAAGCTAAGGGCTGGATCGATTCTTCCACCCCCGCAGAGTTCGTATCACTCACGAGCCGTGAAAGCACCGACTCTCATTTTACTTCTAAACACTTAGAAGTCATCGCCGAGTTTCACTATTCCCAATCCAAGACAGCACTTCGATACGTCATCTGGGCGTATCCAGGAGCTGATGGCATTCGTACACAGCTTTGGATGAAAGATCTTGGTGCCGCAAACAACAAAACCGTCAAAGTCATTCCGCCGGATTTCATCGTTGACGCAGGCAAGTCCACGGGTACGGAAATTTCCCACGAGAAAGAAATCGTCATGCGTGTCGGCCCTTTAGACGCCGCAAAAAACTACAGCCTCGAGACGTTCTGTCCCGCAGGTATCGCCGCTACACAGGACATCACCGTCGCGAGCATTGATAATGAAAACAAGATACTTGTGTCTGCTCCGAAAGATCCGTCCTCTCCCGCCCAGGCCAATCTCGCCATGGAGCTTCGCCCTAACAACTTTGTCACCCTTCGCATTCGCAGCAAAGACAGCAAGACACCTGCTCGCATCTCCTCCGCTCGCATCGTCGAATCCACTGGAGCCATCGTAGCAGAAATCACCTCAGCTTCTCCCGCTGCCACAGGCACACTGCCACACAAACACAACACCCACACCAAACCGTCCCACCGCACCGATTGGTTGCCCGTAACTCCTCACAATCTCTACGCCATTGGCTACTACAACGACACCCAAAACCGCCACACTCCCCAAACTCCCTTGCTCCGTGCCGAGGCAGTGAACCACGGCATCACTTCTTGGGCGAGCATCCTCTGCCTAGAGCCAGAAATCTCATCCATCGCAGCTCTCGCGGTGGTCAAAGAATCGCACAAATGTGCCAATCAAACCGGAGTCGATACCGGCGCTTTCCTCGCCGATGCCACTGGACTTACCATGACGGGCTTCGGTATTTCCCGCAACGACCTACGCACCAACGAATGGCGTTGGGCATGGGCCAACTGGATCATCGCCTATCCGACCTCTTCATCACCCGCCGCACTGGCGGATTCGCGCGAACTCGCGTTAAAAAAATTTCAACGCCTACGATATCCCGTCCGCACTGAACTCGACCTTTACCTGAAAGCCAATACGTGGGGTTCTGGCATTGATGCAGAAACATCTGTGGCTCGCGCTGCGGAAAAAGAGGTTCTCGCAGAGATTGAATCTGTCGCCGATCTCGGACTGGAAACGCTACAAATCGACGATGGCTGGCAGAAAGGTCGCATGGCGACCAAGCCTCCTGCCCAGGCGGAATGGGAACCCCGCCCAGACTGGTATCCGGAGGGATGGAAAAATGTCACTGCCGCTGCCGCCGCAAAAAAAATCGACCTCGGCATCTGGCTCGCTGCCCGCGCACCGCTTGATGCAATGATCAAAAACTACGACCTCGCTCACTTTAAAACATGGAAACTCGACTTCGCCAACCTCTCTACTTACGATGGCGTACAAAGTTACCTCGGAAAAGGGCGCAGCCTCATTGAACACACCCAGCACAAGATACGTGTCAACTGGGACGTCACCGAGATTCCACCCCGCTACGGTTACTACTGGGCCAGCGAATGCGGAAACCTTTGGCTGGCAAATCGCAAGCCTCTGATGCCGACCAGCGTCGTGCCTAAGCCATGGCTGATGCTGCGTGAAGTTCGTGAAATCTCACGCTACCTGAACATCAACAAGATCGAACTCCCCATCCAAAACTTCGCTATGGTAGATCCTAAAATCAGCGATGCTCATCTCCACTCCACGACATATTCCACCGCGCTTGGGTTTGCCGGAATCCCGGTGTTTTTCCAAACTACTCGCCTCCTTACCGCACCACAACGAGAGGAAATCAAGGGACTCCTAGAGCGATACAAAATACATCGCACGGCCATGTTTCACTCCTACGTTTTTCCCATCGGCGACGAACCAGACAACCAATCATGGTCTGGCTTGCAATGGCATAATCCCGAAAACCCACAAACGGGCTACCTGCTGATTTTCCGCGAAAGGCTCAATCAACAAGCCGAAGCCACTATTCCCCTACGATTCCTCTCACCCGGCAAAAAACTCACTACCGAAAACATCATCACTTCACACCGCTCTACCCACACTCTGGATGAAAAATCCGCCGCCACTTTCCAGCAAGATCAGGCGGGCGGCATCTTGTTTTTACAATACACGGTCGAATGATCGAAACGTCATTCCCCGCAAAAAAACTCAGAAAATCAATCGTCGGCAATTTGATAGACGCGTAACATCGATGGCTCAGGCCATGGCTCCGGGCGCGGCAAGTCGCGGTTCGCGGGCAATGTTTCCCATCGTAACATGTAGCTCGTTTTCGCACGAGGACTGCGACCGCTATCACGCGCGCTACGCAGCTCTAATCCAGGGAAACTTCCCTCGATCTTAGAAATGTTAGATGTCTTTGTCGGCTTTGTGATTTTCCCAACCGCCTTGAGTGTTTGCGGATCCAACTGCCAAGTGCCGTTTCCAAATTTCTGATGCCGATAACTTTGCGTGAAAATTCCATTCGCAACCACGACCACAGCACCTAAATGAATGCCGAAGTGCAGCGAGCCGCCACCAGAAAAATCCCAGTGCCACGGCCAATCAGCAATTTGAGAAAATTTCCATTCACCCTTCTCCCACCGTGCATTCCATGGCTGGGTATGACCTTGCGCATCATTTTTATGATAACTCAGGATCACATTCTTTTTGTCATCAAAGCCGATTTTATGGTTGCCATTGATGATACCCCCTTGCACCGGAATGGGATCGACCACTGCACCATCCTGCAACCGAATCGGCAGACGAAGGTTTTTTCCTCCTGCCGTTTCCCAATCGATAAAATTTTTGCTGCGGGCATAGCTCAAATCGTGATTCGTCGAGGCATCCGAGGTCTCGCGCCATACCCATGACAAATGGAAATATCCGTCCGGACCAAGTGTTGGACCAGAGAAATAGGCATTGCGTTGACCTTCGCCATCGGTCAACGGATGCTCCAGCAAGCGCTTCCATGTTTGCGTTTTGAGATCGTACTGATTGATGATCTGATTGCCATTACCGCTGCCGCCATCGCGATACATAAAAATGAGTTTCCCTTCCGGTCCACGCAAAAATTTCGGATAGGTCGTGCGCTCTTCCTGCTCGCCAACCATCGAATTGATCCGGATCAAACTCTTCGCATCGAATGGCTTTTCACTACGAAAATAATTCAATGGCACGCAATGCATATCGCCACTTAAATGAAGATAACCATCGTCATCGAGCGTCATCGTCAAATAATTGTGACTGTCCCAGACGGTAGTAATCGGCAACTTCGTGAAGTCCCACGTTTTTTCCTCCAACTTCCGCTGCGCCACGGTCAATTGACGTTTGTCATCATAGAATGCCACAAACTGATGCGGAGCATGCGTCAGCAAACAGAAATCCACCGGATGCGCCGACCACACCGGGGCAATATCAATCGACTCGATCACCTCAGAAGCACGCACCCTCCCCTCATAAGAGAAAAGCGCCGCTAGGATGATGAGCAAGCTCGCACGAAATCCCTTCCTGCATTGAGCGAATCTTTTTTCCATCACAAAAATACGGCATCTCCACCATCAAACTTGCAGTGTGTGTCATCGAAATACGAAATCATGATACTGAAAATGATGACCATTGAAACATCGACGCCTCATGCAGCGTTGCTATCTTTACATCCAAAAACCATCACTGTGAAACTTCCATACCTGCCATGCATCATCCCCTCCTTCCCCATCATCCTTGGTTTTTTGTTTCTCACAGCAAAAATCGCAGTCGCAGAAAGCATCGTTACCTACGAGGAATTCGGCGCTAAGGGCGACGGCATCACCGATGACCTTCCTGCCATTTGCCAAGCGCACGAACACGCCAACAAAAATAACCTTGCCGTGAAATCCAAAGCCGATGCGACATATCACCTCGGGAGTAAACCGCTCACAGCAATCATTGCTACCGATACCGATTGGAATTCATCGCGTTTTATCATTGATGACACTGCCGCATCGATCAACTCTAACAAACCGATCTTTGATGTTCGATCTCTCTCAAATACCATCCCTCTCAAAATCACCAACCTCAAGCGTGGTCAAAAGTCCTTAGCCGCTCGACCACCTACGGAATGCCTTGTATTCGTAGAGAACAACCAAAAAAAATTATACATCCGCAAAGGGCTCAATCAAAATAGCGGCTCTCCGCAACGAGAAGTATTCATCCTCAACAGTGACGGCAGTATCGCCGATGACATTGATTGGGATTACGATTCGATTACCAGCTTATCTGCTAACCCCATCGATAAAAAAACGCTTCTTCTCAAAGGTGGAGTTTTTACCAACATTCCCAATCAATTATCTCCTGAAAAAAATCCCCATTATTGGCTACGCAACATTCGCATCTCACGATCCAAAACTGTGGTCGATGGCGTTACCCTAAAAATTGCTGATCATTACAAACCCTCACATCCCTATCAGGGCTTTCTTGATGCGAGCCGCTGCGCGAAAATCGTTTTTCGCAATTGCACTATCGACGCGCGAAAGTATTACAAAAAAATTGGCAGTGCAGGAAAATCCGTGCCCATGGGTACCTACGGCTACAGTGCCAATCTCGTCAGCGACTTCCGGATGATCAATTGCCGCATGGGCAACGACATACAAGATCAAAATCTTTGGGGCATTGTAGGAACCAACTTCATGAAAAATTTTCTCGTCGAAGATTGTTCTCTGAATCGCGTGGATGTACACCAAGGAGTGTCCGGCAAATACATCATCCGTCGCACCACGCTGGGACACGCGGGACTCAACGCCGTCGGGCGCGGTGAACTCATCGTGGAAGATTCCACGATCCACGGAGCAAACCTTGTGAGATTCCGCGAAGACTATGGCTCCACATGGGAAGGTGATGTCTCGATTAGCAACTCCAAATGGATTCCCAAATCAGATGGCTTTAGCCAACTTGCAATCTTTGGTATATCAAACACCGAAACCCACGACTTTGGCTACCCATGCTACATGCCGCAAAACATCAAGATTGATGGACTCTCGATCGACGACTCTCGGCACGGAAAAAATTACCAAGGCCCCTCCTTTTTTGGTAATCCACTCGGAAAATCTACAACCAAACCACCCTTTCCCATGCATCGCACAAAATCGATCGAAGTGAAAAATTTTTCCACATCAAGCAAGCTTCCCTTTCGCATCAGTGACAATCCCTCTGTCTCGGATGCCATCAAAGTTCGCTAAAATTACGCAATCGCGATTCAACGCAACAGCCACAATCATTCATTCAAGATCTATCACCTCACCTCGATAAATGATTCTATCAATCTGGTATTTTTTGAAGAAGCGATCCCAGTAACTAACATTATTTAGCAGAGCATCCACGTCTTCGCGCGTAATCCCTTTTCGCTCACCTGCGGCAATGAATAGGATGAAATCATCATCGCTCAGGCCAAGCGACGGGGCAGAGAGATGACGCTGCGCCTCCAAATGATATCGATATTTCCATAAACCAAGATGACTCAGCACTTGCGGTAGGGGCAAAGCCTTACCCCTCGGCAGGGTGGAGATTTTGTATGGTAAGCCATCGATGGAAGATTGGGGAACTAGGGAAATTCTTGGTTTAATTTCTGGTGATTGTACCACGCTAGGTGAACTGCTACACGCGTTGATCAACCAAGCTAGCAAGCATACGGAAAATGATTTTTTCATGATCACTTATTGTTTCTGGCAAAAATACTCCGCTAGTTGTAACCATTCATCCGCTAGTGAGAGACCTGCGCGTGGGGTATTTCGCCGTGCCCGTTGGTACCAATACTGCGCGTTTCCTAAGTCACCCTCCTCGCGATGCAAGTAGGCGTGAATCCAGGCGCCATCGGGGTCGGGAATTTCTTGGCATAAATCATGCGCTCGATCCCAATTACCCGCTTTGGCATGCCATAACGCCAATTCGGGCGGGCGTAAGGAGGGCGGAACACTTCCTCCACTGAGAGCGGAGGCGAGTAGGGATTTTGCGTCGATCATGGTTCGGAACAATGAGTGTTAGATGAATATTTTTTCAGCGAATGGCAGAGAAAATGGTTGGATCGACCGTATTGATGAGCCGAATCGAAGTAGCCGTTGGTTGATCAATACGCAAGATTCGCCCCTCTGGTGTTTTTACCGCCACACCAAGCGACATGTCATCTTCACTGCCCGCATGAGCGGCACCCATACGGGAAAATGCCTGGACTGCTGCTTTTGCGGCGGTTTCATCGTGCCATTCCGTTACCCAAATGACGTGGTGGTCAAAGTCCGATGTCGCAAAGAGTCTCCATCGATCATGGCATAATTTTTCCGCCAAATTCCGCGCCTGAAGAGCATCGCCAAGCGGATCGAGCCACAGCTTTACACCCAAGGCTCCTCCGCTATCTTCTAAGATCGCCTCCCCTGGCGTGGTCGGCAAAGTAGCAACGGCTTCACGAATTTCTCGTTCATACGGGAAAAGAATTTCTCCACTGCGCAAAGGCGGCTTGTGCAATGTTTTCATTAATTCTTCTCTCCCCTTCACCGCTTGGGCATCGGCGTACGATTTTCCATCAATCGCCACGAAGGAACTCAAACCCTGCAAAAATGGCGGCAATGATAACAATAACTGCTGCGCTTCGGTATCTTCCTTGAGCGACATGAAACCTAAGGCACGAGCATTTTCCTGAAAAAATTTCGCCTCCGCCGCAGCGGCAACGCCACTATGAAGCGCCTCCCGCGTGCGCATCGATTCATCATCGATCTCACGCGACGGCGGGAAGTGTTGCTGCAATAAAATCCTCGTCAGGAGTTTCAAGAGCGACGCTTGATCGGCTACATTACTCTCCTGATAGCGATCCGTCACCCATCCTTCGCCCGATGTTTCATCAAACCACGTGCGAGCACCGACTGCGCGTAAAGCAGCCCACTGTTGGCCGAAGCGATCTTCCATCCCTAACCAGCCGATGAGTTGATAGGCGGTATTCCGATCCTCCAAGCCTCCTGGTCCGAGCTTTTTTTCCATCGACGCGACAACGCGATCACGCAACTCCTCATTCGCCAATCGGTGAACTATGGGAGTGCTCAGAAAACTCAAGCCCGTTTGGTTTTCCACACGAGTGACGGCATCAGGTGGAATGGCAAACTCCCCACCGCCTTGGGAAAGTGAACGCAATTTTTCATTCTCCGTTGTGAGCGCCTGAACTTTCTGTTCGAGTTCGGCAATCGTTACATGATCTTGCCGATCGACTTGCGCCGATTTTTGGCGATTACTTCCATACAACCAGCCCGCAGCACCGACAGCAGTGCCCATTAAGCAGACCAAAGTCGATAGATGACGGATCGCCATGAAGCTAACGCGATGGGTTTTGGAGAGTTTTCTTAAACTCGTTTTCTTCCAATGCAGTAGGCTTCGTATAGACTTCTTCTACCGTTTTCCCTGGCTTATGAACGATGGCAATGGGTTTGTTCTGTTTGCCATTCGCATCGTAAGTATAAATGAAACTGCGCACAGGAAGTTCCGTCTCGCCATCTTCAGCGACATGTTTGACACGGGCATCAAACATTTGCTCCGCACACAAAAGGCCTTGTGCATCGTAAGCGTAGCGAGATTTGAAAAGCATTTGCGTCTGTTTTCCATCGTAAATCTGACAGCCCAGTGGATTCCCACGGCGGTCAATTCGATAAATGGTCTTCATCACTAACTCCGTGGTGCCTTTTACTGTTACTTGATAGGTTAATTTTTCTAACAACTCCTTGCTCGGTGTGCGCAGGAAATAAGAAGTAGCGCCGTCTTTCTGCTTTACGATACGAGAAAACTGAACATCAGCTTCATTCGGATTCAGATCAGCCGTCGCCTGAGCCAAAGCCGCGTGAGAGGCAAAGATGCAACTAAGAGCAAATACGCAAGCTAGTGATTTCATACGCCGCCATGGTAGGGAAAAACAACATCGCCACAAGTAAAAAATCGGGCATATCGGCGCCAAAGTCAATGATGGGGCATAAAGGCGCGGACGCGGCTTTTGATTACTTCTTTTTCCCTTGTTGCATGGCTTGGGAGAACCAGTCGTTGCCTGGGGCTGGTTGTGGCGGTCGGCGGTCGCGGGATGGGTTGCTGCGATCTTGATTGTTACGGTCGCCGGGGGCGCTGCGGCGTTCCATGTCGGGTTTGCTCTTCATGCTCAGGGCGATGCGGTTGCGGGTGAGGTCAACTTCGGTGACGATGACTTGCACTTTTTGGCCGACTTTGACGACTTCGCTGGCATCGCGGACGAATTGGTCGCTAAGTTGACTGACGTGGACGAGGCCGTCTTGGTGCACGCCGACATCGACGAAGGCGCCGAAGGCGGTTACGTTGGTGACGATGCCGGGGAGCTTCATTCCGACTTTCAGATCGGCGGGTTTATCGATGCCTTCGGCGAAGGAAAAAATCTCGAACTGTTTGCGCGGGTCGCGTCCTGGTTTAGCGAGTTCGGCGATGATGTCTTTCAGCGTGGGCAGGCCGACTTCGGCGGTGACGTATTTCTCTGGTTTGATCTTGGCGCGGGCATCGGGCTTGGTGAGGAGGTCGTGCAGGGTGCAGCCGAGGTCAGCGGCGATTTGCTCGACGAGGGGGTATCGCTCGGGGTGGACGGCGGAGGAATCGAGCGGGTGGGCGGCGTTGGCGACGCGGAGGAAACCTGCGGCTTGCTCGAAGGCTTTTTCGCCAAGGCGGGGGACTTTTTTCAATGCCTCACGGGAGGGAAATGGCCCGTTGGCAGCGCGGTGGGCGACGATGTTTTCCGCTAGCGAGCGGTTGAGGCCGGAGACGTATTGAAGCAGTTCTTTAGAGGCGGTGTTGAGTTCCACGCCGACGGCGTTGACGGCGCTGATCACGGTATCGTCGAGGGAATCTTTGAGGGCACGTTGATCGACGTCGTGCTGGTACTGGCCAACGCCGATGGCCTTGGCGTCGATTTTTACCAGTTCCGCGAGGGGATCCATCAGGCGGCGACCAATGCTAATGGCACCGCGGACGGTAAGGTCGAGATCGGGAAATTCTTCACGGGCGACATCGGAGGCGGAGTAAATGGAAGCGCCAGATTCGTTGACTACGACGATGGGGATGGAGGCGGGGAGGGAGAGCTTGCGGCAAAAGGCTTCGGTCTCGCGGGAGGCGGTGCCGTTGCCGATGGCGATGGCTTCAATTTTATATTTGGTGATGAGGGCGAGAATTTCCTTGGCGGCCTCGTATTGCTGGGCGTTAGAGCCAGCGGTGATGTGGAGCACGGTATGGTGGAGAAGGGTGCCTGTGGCATCGAGGGCGACGGTTTTGCAACCAGTGCGGAAGCCGGGGTCGATGGCAAGCAGGCGTTTTTGCCCGAGCGGGGAGGCGAGGAGCAGTTCGCGCAGGTTATCGGCAAAGACTTGGATAGCGGTAGCATCGGCGGATTTCTTCGAGGCGAGGCGCATTTCCGTTTCCATGGAAGGCATAAGCAAGCGTTTGCAGGCATCTTCGGCAGCGGTGGTGACTTCGCGGGCGGCGGCACCGTGGCCAGTGACGAATTGGGCAACGGCGTGGCTGGTGACGCGTTCGAGCGGGACATCGATGCGCATGAGGAGGAAGCCGTCTTTTTCGCCACGTCGGATGGCGAGCAGGCGGTGGGAAGGGATGGAGCGGAGAGGTTCTGACCACTCGAAGTAATCACGGAATTTGGCGGCATCTGGTTCGGCGTCCTTGCCATACATGACTTTCGAGGAAATGGTGGCCTCGGCTTCGTAGAGTTTGCGGGTAATGCCGCGCAGGGGGGGATCGTCGGCAATGACTTCGGCGATGATGTCACGGGCACCGGCGAGAGCATCGGCGGTGGTTTTGACTTCGAGTGCCTCGTTGAGGTATTTGGCGGCTTCGGTTTCGAGATCGTTGGCGTTTTGGTTTTCGATGAGGAAGGTAGCGAGCGGCTCGAGACCACGTTCTTTCGCCTTAGTGGCGCGGGTTTGGCGTTTCGGGCGAAAAGGCGCGAAGGTGTCCTCAAGGGTGCTCATCGTCTGGCAGGCGAGGATTTTCTTCTGAAGTTCGGGCGTGAGTAGGCTGCGCTCTTCCAGGGACTTGAGGA
>CAMAYN010000003.1 GCA_945862285.1 Akkermansia muciniphila
AATGCATCGGTATCGGCAATGAGGTAAACCGTTCCTGGCTTTTCGGCCTCTTTTAACGATGCTGGTTTGTTTTCACTGGCCTCTGAGCTAGGCTTTCCATTCGGAAAAGCAGATTTAAAACTACCAGTAAGACGTAAAACTAGATCATAGGATCGGCGATCTTTGATAACCATGTTGGGAGATAATTGTGATGCTACCATGGGATCAACGAGACCAGCTTGGATCGAAGTTTTCACCAAAGTCGAAGAAGCTAGGCCATTGCCGCCTTTGTTGGTAATGCCGCCAGGAAGCACAAAGAAGAGATCGTTGAGATTTTTGGTAATCACATCCTCTTGGTCTGGCATAGAGCTTTTCGGCAAGCTTAAGATCGAATATCCAGGGCGACCTCCTTGCAGTATGCTGCGGTAGGTAGCATCAGCAATTGTTTGTGTGCTCTCGAATTCAATATTCCATGCAGGCAAAAGTGTCGGCAACGTCGAGCTAGGAGCAATGCCTCCGCCGCCACCCATCATGGGATTTCCGCCACCAGAGCTAGCGGCATCGTAGGAGTAAGCATCAAGGCAAGCAATCAATGTGCCGCCTTTCAGAACAAACTGATCGATGGTAAATTCCGCTTCAGGTGTAATCCCTGCGGGGTGAATCAGCAAAAGCACTTTCACGTCATCGGGAATTTCCGTGGCCGTCATTTCCACGTCTTTGACTTGGAAGGATTGGGAAAGTTGTTGGTAGATAAACCATCCTGGCTGTTGTGGTTGGCCCGGCATCATCATGGGTGCGGGCTTCATTGATAGTGCCGACATGATTCCAATAACTGGCTTTTCTACGGCTGATACTTCGCTGATGGCGCGGGAGAGATTGTATTCGAACATCATTTCTTGTTCATCGAGAGTTTGCGTCTCAAAAGGGTTGATGTTGATGGTGCTGGTTTGATCGAGGCAAGAAACCGCAAGTCCAAGGGTGACGTTTTCGTATTGATTGATCTGTTGGCTTTGCACTCCATCCAAGTTCGCACTGTCCTCCGCATCAGTATCAGGTTGCGGGTCAAGGTTTTCGACGCGCAGTTTGCCATCGACTGCAAGGTTTACGTATTCTTTTAAGATATCGTCGATGCGACTGACGAATAGTTTACTTTCGCGCGGCATGGCATCGGACTTGCGGGAAGCATAGTAGCGAATCGTTACTGGCGCATCGAGCTTAGAGAGAATGGACTTCGTGCCTTTGGATAGGGTATGGACTTTATCTTCGGTAAAGTCGGCGCCGCGGGTGCCAAAGGAAGTGAGAGAAATGAGCCAATTCGCTAGCATGGCTACCAAAACCATGGCAACGATGCCGAGAGCAGCGCGAACTACGGGGTGTGTCGTTTTTGGGGCGTTCATAGTGAGGATTTCTAGTTATTCAAGATCAACGATTGGGTTATGCGCGTTTTGCGGAGAGCATGGCAGAAGTGCCGACAAGACATGTGACGATCATGGAGGCGAACCAGACCATATCTTGGTAGCGGAACAGCCCGCGCGTAAGTGAGCGAAAGTGATCCCACAAGCCCAAATTCGTAAGCGCCTCAACGAGCCGATCATAGCGGAACTTCGAGAGTTCACGGACGATGGTATCATGCCCGCAAATTAGCATTAGCAAGCAGATCATGACCGAGACGATCAAGCATACAACTTGGTCGCGACTACAGGCGCTGACGAGCATCGTGATGGCAAGAAATACGCAGCAGGAAAGATAGGAGCCAAGGTATCCAGAGATGATACGGCCATTATCGGGATCGCCGAGGTAATTAACTGTCACCACGATGGGGAATGTCAGTAATAAAGCAGTAAGCCAGACCGTGATGGATGCGAGGTATTTCCCGAGGATGGTGGACCAAGTAGAAATAGGGAATGTCCCAAGTAGCTCGATGGTTCCATTGCGGGACTCATCCGCCCAAAGGCGCATGGCGGTAGCAGGCGCGAGCAATGCGTAGAGTATGGGATGAATGAGAAGGAATGGCCATTCGATGTTCGCATCACCCGCTTGGAAAAAACCACCAAAGGTGAAGGCAAATAGCATTGATAAGATCAAAAAGACAAAGATGATGGCATACGCTGTTGGTTGCGTGAAGTAGGCGTAGAGTTCTCGTTTAAAGATTGTCCAAATCGCTTTCATAAGGTTGTTCTGTGTAATGTTAGATAAAATTAAAACAAGGCTTCAGTTGTGGAATGGGCAGAATCGTGGGTTGTCACTTTGCGGAAAAGATCGTGCAGCGATCCTGTGGGGCTTTGTTTCTTGAGTTCTTCCGGCGTACCGTCGGCGACGATAATACCGCGATCGACGATAACAGCCCGGGTGCAAGCGGCCTCTACTTCTTCAAGGATGTGCGTGGAAAACAAAATGGTCTTATTTTTTCCGAGTCTCTTAATCAACTCACGCACTTCGTGCTTCTGGTTTGGGTCAAGGCCGTCCGTAGGCTCGTCCAGGATCAATACATCGGGGTCGTGGAGGATCGATTGCGCAAGGCAAGTGCGATGGCGGTAGCCTTTCGATAGGGTATCGATCGATTGCCGTGCCACGCTTTGCAGGAAACACGTCTCGATGGCACGTTCAACGGCATCTTTTTTACGACTGCCTTTGAGATTTCGTACTTCAGCGCAGAAGTTAAGGAAGCTCGTCACGGTCATGTCGCTGTAAAGTGGCGCCGACTCCGGCAGGTAGCCAATTTTCGATTGCGCTGCGTGGGTGTCATCCAGAATCGAATGGCCGCAGACTTTGACGTCGCCGGACGAGGGTATGATAAATCCGGTAATCATCCGCATGGTTGTGGATTTCCCTGCTCCGTTTGGCCCTAGAAATCCAAGAACTTCTCCAGGTTTTACGGAAAAAGACAGGTCATTCACTGCGTATTTTGTTCCAAAATGTTTGGTTAGATTTTCAACTTCAATCATAGTTTTTTGGGTAAAAAAGTTTGCAATTGGGAATGCAACGCTAAAACGACACGAAACACTCTACTTGTCTGAAATTTTTTCAGAAATCAGAAAATTTCAGGCAAGAAATCGGGGAGATTGTCGCAAAAATTCGAGTGGGTTTTGATAAATCACTTGCTCGATGGCCTGAGCGTCATGGCCACGTTTTTTCATTTCCAAGGCACATTTCGGCACCGCAAGCGGATCAGAAACGCCCCAGTCGCACGCGGAATTCATCCACAGGCGTTCTTTGCCGTAAATCTCTAAAATATCGATTGCGCGATTGGGCGTACACTTCGATTCAGGATACAAGGTCATACCAGCCCAGTATCCTTGATCGAGAACCATGCCAACGGTGTGTTCCTCGACGTGATCGATGATCACTTTCGAGCGATTAAGCGTTTTTTGATTCGCTAAGGCATCAAGGATCAATTTCGTGCCTTTGCGCTTATCTTCAAGGTGCGGTGTATGAATCAAAATCGGCAAATCGTAATCCACGGCGATCTGCACGTGTTCCTCGAAAATCGTGAGTTCATTTCGTGTGTTTTTATTTAATCCGATTTCACCAATGCCGAGAACGTTGGATTTTTCTAAAAAATCAGGAATCAAAGACATGACTTCGCGAGCGAATACTGGATCGTCCGCTTCCTTGGGATTGATGCATAACCAGCAATAGTGCTTGATGCCGAATTTTTCCGCGCGTCGGGGTTCGTATTCCGTGAGTTGGCGAAAATAGTCATAAAATCCTTGAGCAGATGAGCGATCAAACCCCGCCCAAAATGCTGGTTCGCAAAGAATTTCACAGCCTACGAGAGCTAGTTTTTGGTAGTCGTCCGTAGTGCGACTCACCATGTGCGCGTGTGGTTCGATGTATTTCATGCCGTGACTTTTTGGGGGTTCGGCGCACCAAAGGCACCTTGAAAGGGGGCTGAGAGGAGGATTTCGCTCGATGCATCGGAAAGGAAATCGAGCACGGCTTTTGCACGATCAGGGCGATTCTCTAACAAAATCGGAATTGCCGCGCGCAGAGCCTGGTCACGATAGTCTTCCTCACCCGAATGACGATCCATGCGATCAAAAAATGCCGCGAGATCGATCAACTTATATCGTGCATCCATGAAATGCAGGTCGGCGATGCGTTTTTTATCGGTCATGGCGGAAAATTACGCAAAGAACACAATAATGCAATAAAAGAGTTTGATTTGGTATTTTAGTTTTCTTGATGGTTTGCCATACAGGAATTTCACGCTTGCCAGATCAACAAGGATTCTACAAAATCGCGACGTTCCGCTGAGAAAGTGTGAAAGTGAACCATGGCAAAAAGCACGATTCAAAAACGAGCAGGTAGCGATACGTCTGGGCAAAATGACATGAAGAAAGAAATCAGTGCTTTCGTTCTGTTATTTGTCGCAGCACTGCTATTTGTCTCTTTGATTTCGTATAATAAAGCGGATCTGCCCGTGTTTCACCTCTTTCGTGACTACGCTCCCACATCTGCACCATTAAGCAATCGAGCCAACTACATCGGTGCTATCGGCACATTGCTGGGAGCTCTACAATTAATTCTTTTCGGAGCAGCGGCCTACTTGATCCCTATCGCCTTTCTTTGGTGGGGAATCGCAAAACTTATTTTCCAAGCAAAACTTTGGGGGCGTCCCATCTTTGGCTTTGGCTTATTGATCACCAGTGCGGCAGTCATCATTCACTTATCGGGGTTTTTGCTCTCCTGGAAGCAAGATTACCTCATTAGCAGTCCTGGAGGAGGAATAGGAATGGCATTATCACTCGCGGCAAACGGAATACTTGGCCATATCGGCACCATGATGTTTGCCATAGCAGCTTATGGATTAGCTCTCATTCTTCTAACGGGAATGCCGCCGATTGCGTTTTTGGCAGCCTGTTACGCGTCACTGCGCAGAAAATGGTCGAGCTACGTTCAACGAAAACAAAGCGAAAAAGAAGCGGAAGAACGCGAGGCGAAACGGCTAGCTCAACTCGAAGCCGAACGCGAGCGCCGCAGAAGGGAACGAGAAATTGCCAAGCCAACGAACTTCGATGCCCCATTCGAAGAAGGGCGTAACAAACCACTATTTCAACCATCACCCGAAGAAGATCAAACATTTCTGCCGCTTACCACCACTCCGCCGCCAAAGATTTTTGACTCATCTTCCGTCCGTATTGCCGCCCCGCTTCCTGGCGACAAACCATTTGAACGCAAAAAGAATCCCGATCTTTCCCTGCAAATCAGCGGTTTTGATAACTACGAACTGCCGGGATTTGACCTTCTCGATAAAGTCGAGGAAGTCGAATCCGCCGCTCCTAACGAAGACGAACTTCTCGGTATTCAGCGCAATATCATTGAGACCCTGAAATCCTTCGGCATCGAAGTCACACCAGGCAACATCACCCGCGGTCCCACCATCACCCGCTATGAAATTTACCCCACCCACGGACTACGCGTCGCCAAAATTGCGCAACTCGAAGCCGACCTCGCCCGCGCCACCTGCGCCGAACGCATCAACATTCTCGCCCCTATTCCGGGACGCGATACCGTAGGAATTGAAATTGCCAACAGCACCAAAGTCGCCGTTCCACTTCACGAACTCCTCGCCGACCCCGAGTTCCGCAATCCCAAGAAAAAAATCCCGCTCGCCCTCGGCAAAGATGTCTATGGCAAAACCGTCATCGGCGACCTCGCCGCCATGCCGCACCTCCTCGTCGCAGGCGCCACCGGATCAGGAAAATCCGTCTGTATCAATTCCATCATCACCTCCATCCTGTTCAAATTCGCGCCAGATGAACTTCGCTTCATCATGGTCGATCCCAAGGTCGTGGAAATGCAAATCTACAACAAACTCCCCCACCTCGTCGTCCCCGTCGTTACCGACCCGAAAAAAACCGTCGCCGCGCTTAAATGGGTGGTCAACGAAATGGAAAAACGCTACCGGATTTTCGCCAAAGTCGGGGTACGAAATTTCGATAGTTTTAACAATCGCCCTATTCCCGAAAAAGCCAAACCGGAAGAAAATCTCGGTGATGAACTCGCCGCAGAACCGGAACCGGAGCCAGACATGGAGGCGATTGAGTCAATCGCCGCCGCTCTTGAATCCGGCGAACTTGGCCCCGAAGAAGATGATGATCAAATCATCCCCGATGACGATCAAATTCCTGCCCGTTTTCCCTACATCGTTGTCCTAATCGATGAGCTTGCCGACCTCATGCAGACGGCCCCCGCCGATGTTGAGGGCTGCATCGCTCGCATCGCCCAAAAAGCCCGAGCCGCTGGCATTCACCTGATCATCGCCACCCAGACACCACGCGCCGACGTCGTCACCGGCATCATCAAGGCAAACATCCCCTGCCGCATCGCCTTCCAAGTCTCCTCCCAGCTCGACTCCCGCGTCATTCTCGATACCAAAGGCGCCGAAAAACTCGTCGGCAAAGGCGACATGCTCTATCTCCCCCCGGGTTCTGCCAAACTCGAACGATCCCAGGGTGCCTACGTTAGCGACGCGGAAGTCGAACGCCTCGTTGAGCATTGCAGTTCCTTCGGCAAACCTAATTTCCAAAGCGACATTAGCAAAGCCATCGAAAGCGGTAACGTCGGAGATACCGATGACGAAGCCGACGACTCCGACGTCGATGAAGACATGGTCATCAAATGCATCGAAGTCGTGCGCCAAGAGCAAAAAGCCAGCACCTCACTCCTTCAGCGTCGCCTGCGCCTTGGTTACACCCGCGCTGCCCGCATGATCGATGTCATGGAAGCTCGCGGCCTCATCGGCCCAGGTGACGGAGCCAAACCCCGCGAAGTCTTCCTCAAAGATTGACGGGAGGTGCCATTTTTTCCCTTTAAAACTTATCAACATTGCCCCAAACCTTAATCTAAGGGCAAAATTTTGCCCTTGCTAATGTTATAACACGCGTTAGAATCAACGCATGACTAGCACCGTAAAAATCATCTCAGTAGGAAATTCCGCAGGCATCATTTTACCCAAAGAGCTGCTCGAAAAACTGCGCGTATCGAAGGGCGATAGCTTAACGGTAACAGAAAGCCCCACTGGTGTGAACTTAACAGCGTATGATGAAAAAATTTCACGCCAAATTCAAGTAGCAGAGCAAGTTATGAGAGACAATCGCAATATGCTGCGCAAGCTCGCTCAATAGGAAACATGTTAGCTTAGCTCTTACAGATGAATCAAGAACCAGAATGGCTGGAAGAGGCGACGGTACATCTCTTTCATCAACGACAACTCGCCGAGCATGGAGGGATACCAGGAATGAGGGATGAAAACATGTTTCTATCCGCCTTGGCAAAACCCCAGCAGCTTTGGTGCTACGGGTCTCCACCACCTGACCTTTGCCAACTCGCTGCGGCATACGCCTTCGGCCTCGCAAAAAACCACCCATTTCTCGACGGCAATAAACGCACTGCCGCCATTGCCTGTGAAACTTTTCTAATCCTCAACGGGAGAGAATTTACCATCGGTGAAGATCAAAAATACACGGCATATCTTGCCCTAGCCGCTGGAGATATTTCTGAGGAGACTTTCTGCGCTTGGCTACGTGAACACACGCGCGAGTTGTAAACCGCCGCCGCCGACATACTCCTCGGCTTGATCGTCCTCTTGCGATAGTGCCAAGCTCCGAACAGTCTTTCCCGTGGATTGCCGATGCCCCATCAGTTCCTCGCGCAACTCGCGAAAAAGCATGGCTAGTTCCTCGTTTTTCCTTTCTAACATCGCCCGCTGCAACTCCCCCACCCCGCTATCATCGGCCTTCATAATCAGAGCGATTATTTTTATTTTCTTGAGTACTTACCCCGCTGCTGACGTCTTCAGGAATCTCGACGCGCTCCCCCATTGTCATGCCCCAATGCTCCAAGAAAAACCTCTTTTCATCCAATTGTAGGAAACGGTCAGACCTTCCTAAAATCGGACGCAATGTCGTACTCAGTTGCAAGGTTACGATCAAAAACAAGATCGACCAAACCGTCACAGGGCCGCGATGGAAGCTACCAGCCGCCGCTGCACAACTTTTGATAAATCGTAGTGCGAAAAACATCGCCACCAGCCACGCCGCCACAGCTAGCATACCGATGAAACCAAACGAGCGCGTTGATTCGACAAAAATCCACAACGCCGGAGCCAAGCCTAACAACAACATTCCCGCCAATGCCATAGCACCCGCCAAACCTAACACGACCGCCTTAGGCGAAATACGCGCCCCTGCTAGCGTGCTGAACACATACAAACTCGGGTAACAGATCAGCGCCGCAAACATCATGCCTCCTAACACTTTTACCGGTGCCGCCCACAATTGTTCATGCCGGCTAAAACAACCTAACACAAATCCAAACACTAACAGCGAAAGTCCAGCAATGCCGAGCAACTTGCCTAACATTCCACCCACTGGCGCATTTTCAAACAACGCCGCTAAGTCCCGTGGCCGCCGCAGCAATGCCTCAAACAACTCACGCATCCCCGGATTTTCCGACAACGGTTCCTCATTTCTTGGTTCTGCACTCGGCACCACGTTCGTCATGACTCCCGCCCGCATCGGCGGCGGCATCATCGGTGGACGGGGATTTTGTTCCGCTGGAGTAAAGCCACTGTTCTTTTCATTCATTTCATCGTTCGTATTCATCGTATTATTTATTGGGTAGATTCTTTTCTGGGCGAGTGTGGAAAATGATCAATGCCACTAAGGAAAAAAGCAGCACGACCGCTGATTCCATTTCCTTGCCATCGGTAATATGTAGCACAGACCGCCACACTGATTCATAAAATGTTCCCTCAAAGGCATCCTCACGAATGAATGCCACTTTCAAATTCGGCGATCCAAAAAACGGACGTAAAATGTAGGAAAACTGCGCCCCAAGTAAGCCATTGCCCGCCAACCAGGCGAACAAGGTCGGCAATGAGCCGCGCTCCCCATTACCGTGTAGCAATCGATACAAATGAAGATTCGAAAAAATTCCCACCGCTGCCATAAGAATGGTATGAGTGAGCAAGTAGCCCGCATGAGCGGATACCGCATTCGCTGCGTCTGGCGCGGGCGCATTCCATGCCAGCCCTAAGGTAATCGGCGCGATTGATGCGAGTAATACCCCCGCCGTAGCATTCGCCCACAATAGCGCCATCAGCGATTGCCGAAAGGATAAAGTGCCGTGCAATAACATTCCCAGCAACCCATTCAACAATCCATTACATCCGAGAGTCAACATCACCAACAGTGGCATCTTGATCGCCACATACCCGCCCATCTCTGGTGCGCGCCATGCACCTACGGTAAAACCATACGTGGCAAAGCCTACACTGGCCACCATTACCAAGCCCCATGCTCGGTTTGTTGGCAAATTCCGCAGCCAATTGGCATCCGGACGCAATACCCGATTCAGGTAATGCGGAAAACGTTTCATGGATAATCGTAAGGCGGACATAGGCAAACAACGACGTGATTAAAACAGACAATTATGAAGATTTTATGAACGAGAAATGAAAATTTCCAGAAATCACAATTTTTTTATCTATGGCTCTTACTAGAGCTTACGGCAAAAATGGCGATGATTCGTCGGCAAAATCAAACAATCTTCTTGGCAAAAAAAACAGACTCACTTATGCATCGGCAAGAAAATGTCCCATCCTCCGCCAAATCCAATTCCTTCCAAACCACCGCTCGGTCTCTTCGGCGGTAACGTTCTCGTGGCAGCACCTACAAGTTGGGACGAGGCTTGCTTTTCGGCACCTGCTGTTCGCGCTATTCGCGCGGCGAGGCCAACCTGCACATTAGGTGTCGTATGCCCCGCAGAACAGACGGACTATTGGAAAAGCTTCGCAAAAATGGATCGCGTCATCAGCTACGGAGCAGGTACTTCCTATCGGGAAATGCTGCGCGAACAATCACAGAGCAAGATCATTTGGGAGAGTGCCATTCTGTGGGAAAAGAATGATGGTGCAGAGCTAGCTGTAGATTTGAAAGTTCGACAACGCCTCGGCTATCCCGCCAAGGATCTAAAAAAATGGCTTACAGATGAAGTCATCGTCGATCCCATCCATGGCGCACCAGAACACCGTGTACAGCATTATTTACGGTTCATGGATCGATTGAAGATCCCGGTGAATTTGCCACAGCTTTTTCAACCAGTAGCCATTGTTCCCTCAAGCCAAAAAAAGGGAATCATCATTTCCCCCGAATCTGACTACGGCACAACGTATGAATGGAGCGAAGAAAAATGGATTGAATTGATCAACATCATTCGCGAAAAAATCGATACCACTATCACGTTAGTAAGCCATCCAACATCGAAAACTCGGCTTGCAGAACGCATCGCCCAGAGCGTACCAGACATTATGTTAACACCATTGCAAAACGTTGGCGGCGCGCTGCCTTTAGCAGCGAGTCAAGCCATGGCGATTTGTGCGGATTCTTCACTTTCCCATGTCGCCGCACATGCCGGAGCGACAGTCGTAACATTGTTTGGACCAGGTGATCCCAATTGGCGCAGGCCACTAGGTCGGCAACATGCTGTCGTGCGCCGCAAAGTGGAATGTAGTCCGTGCCTACTTGCCAAATGCCCCATGGATCTTCGTTGCCAAAAAGAACTTTCGGTAGCGCATGTTGCCATGATGATTTTGGCGAAATACGATGAGATACATAGCGAAATGATTGGGAAAATCAAATGACAAAAAATGCAGCGGTGCGCGAAATTCACGCTCTCAAAGTCGCCAGAATCATCGCCACCCGCGCCGATTTTCAATTGCATCGGCCAAGAAAAATCGTGGGAATTCCCCGCATAGGTTCTAAAGCTGTGGCAATTTTCGAATTAACCATCGACATGCAGAATCGACAAACTATTTTCCCCTTGCACCACTTTTCCATAGAGCAAAGTCCATCGTTCTTGGTGTTGCCTCTTTTTCTTCTCCATGATCATCACAACCTCAGTCCCTATTTCTTATGACATTCGAAATTAACAACCGCACCTATTCCCTGCCGCCAAACCCCATTGCCGTCATCTGTCTCGATGGCTGCGCCGATGAATACCTCTCCACGGCCATGGTTCTTGGGAAAATGCCCCGTCTAACAGAAATGATTCGCCACGGCTGGCGGGGCTTTGCTCGTGGAGCATTGCCCTCATTCACCAATGTCAACAATACTAGCATCGTCACCGGCGTGTCGCCCCGCATTCATGGAATTTGTGGGAATTTTTTCCTCAATCCTGAAACCGGCGAGGAGGTCATGATGAATGGCCCAGAATTTCGCCGTTGCAGCACCATCCTTACCGCTGCAGCAGACGCCGGGCGCAAAGTTGCTTTCATCACCGCTAAGGAAAAGCTCCGCACTGTTCTCGGCGATGGCGTGGTAGAACGCGGTGGCATGGTTTTCTCCTCAGAAAAAATCAACGAAGCCCGCAAGGAAACGCATGGGATCGATGACGCCGTCGCCATCATCGGCAAGCCGCAACCAGAAATCTACTCCGGGGATGCTTCCATCTACGTCCTCGAAGCCGGTGCCGCTCTCGCCGAGCAAGGCGTTGCTGATTTCCTCTTCCTCTCGACCACGGATTTCATGCAACACAAATTCGCGCCGGATGCCCCAGAAATCCTTGATTTTCATGAAAAAATCGATGCCGCCATCGGCCGCCTACTCGACGCTGGTTGCACCGTGGCACTCACTGCAGACCATGGCATGAATGCGAAAAATGATGCGCAGGGAAATCCGAAAGTGATCTTTGTAGAATCCTTGCTACATGAAAAATTTGGCGAAAATCTCCGCGTCATTTGTCCCATTACTGATCCATACGTCGTCCATCACGGCGCTTTAGGTTCGCTGGTAATGGTGCATTTGGATGATGTCACGCAGCGCGAACAAATAGCTACCTACTTATCTGGGCTGGACGGCATTACCGAGGTCCATACGCGGGAGCAAGCCGTTGAAAGATTAGAACTTGCCGCTGACCGCATTGGTGATTTGGTCGTGCTCTCTGGGCGCGATGTCGTCGCGGGGAAATCTCCCGAACATCACGATCTCAGCGTTCTCCATGGAGGACTACGCTCCCACGGCGGAAGATACGAAGAAATGGTGCCGCTCATCGTTTCCAAGCCACTCACCCCCGCACTCCGCCGCCTCGCCGAGGGCGACCCGCGGAACTTTGATGTCTTCTACTTCGCCTGTAATCTATAATCACCAGCTCACCTCCCGCACGCTCATGTCATGGTCTCCGCTCCACCGCCCCGCCTACATCGCGGGCCAGCCTGTCGATACAGGGAAATCTCTTGAAGTTCGCTACCCTTACGATGGTTCATTGACTGGGACAGCCGCCATCATCGGACGTGAGCACTTAGAGGCCGCCATCCGTGCCGCGCTCGCTCCCACCAATCAAGCGCTGAGTCGCTACGAACGCTCCTGCATTTTACGTAAAGCCGCAGCGCTCCTTACCGCCCGACGCGAGGAATTTGCCCGCCTCATCACCCGCGAAACGGGCTTGTGTCTGCGTGAAACACGATATGAAACCACCCGCACCTCCGATGTCCTAGACTTCGCCGCCATGGAAGCCCTGCGCGATGATGGACAAGTCTATTCCTGCGACATCAGTCCCATGGGAAAGTCCCGCCGAATCATCACCACCCGCTACCCCGTCAATCTCGTAGCCGCCATCACGCCCTTCAATCACCCGCTCAACCAAGTCGCCCACAAACTAGCACCAGCGATAGCCGCAGGCGCACCCGTAATTCTCAAGCCCTCGGAACGCACTCCGCTCACGGCTCTGACCTTAGCTGAACTTCTCTACGAGGCGGGGCTCCCCGGCTGGATGCTTTCCATGTTCATCGGTGCGCTCGATGAGGTCATACAGCCGATGATCGAAGACCCTCGCACAGAAGTTGTCACCTTCACTGGTTCGGTAGAAATCGGCAAATCCATTGCCAGAAGTGCCGGTTACAAAAAACTCTGCCTTGAACTTGGCGGAAATTCCCCACTGATCGTGCTCGCGGATGCCGATCTCGAGCTCGCCGCCCGACTCGCATGCGAAGGCTCATTTCGGAACTCTGGGCAACGCTGCACCGCCGTAAAACGCATCCTCGTAGTCCCAGAAGTCCTCGAAGCCTTTACCAAAAAATTCGTAGAACTCGCCAAAACCTATCACGTCGGCGATCCAGAACAGGAACAAACCATCGTCGGCACCGTGATATCAGAAGACTCGGCAAAATTGCTAGAACGACGAGTGCATGATGCCGTCGCCATGGGGGCTCGCGTCTTGTTAGGAGGTAGGCGCAATGGTGCTTTACTAGAGCCTACCATTCTCACCGATGTGCCACGGGAAGCGGAAGTCGTAGCGGAAGAAAGCTTCGGCCCCTTGGCACCGATCATTGCGATCAAAGACCTCGACGATGCCATCGCCTATTACAATTCCGGCAGATTCGGTTTAAGCAGCGCGATTGTCACCAACGATCTTGCCGCAGCGATGAAAGCGGCAAAGGAACTTAAAACAGGCACCACCAATATCAATGAAGTCCCAGGATACCGTCTCGAACACACTCCCTTTGGTGGTGTGCGAGATTCAGGACTCGGAATCAAAGAAGGCGTCACGGAAGCAATGAAATTCTTTTCCCACACCAAAACCTTTTCGTTTCCGTGGTAGAGTGAGATTTTTACCTCAAACGATGAGTATTTTACCTTAAACAATGCCTTTTCTATTCATGAAGGCGATTTTCAACGCTTGACTGGAAGTGATTCGCTGGGCTGGGCGGATGAAATCCGTCGCCACGATAGAAAAACCCCGATGCTGTTACCAACATCGGGGTCTATTGTTTTGTTCAGGTTATTGTTATCGCAGAGCAAAAATTACGCTTGTTTGCGGCGGCGGCTGAGCAGGCCGAGGCCTACGAGTCCGCCGATGAGCAAGTTGGATGCTTCAGGAACAGCAGTCCAAGTGAGGGTGCTGCCAGTGATGGAGAATCTTCCTCTATCCGCAACGAGACCATTCGACGCTACATCAGTGCCGCTGAACGTTGAAAAGATGCCCTCGTAAGATTTATTGAAAACATCTGTCCATTGCTTGGTGCTTGCCCAGAATGAATCCGAATAGGGTGTGCTTGAGGTAATGTTAAAGGTAGCACCAGAACCAGTAAGCGTTCCACCGACGATAACTTGATCGTAAACAGGTGTTTCTCCCGTGGTGATTTCCCACTGGAAAACCGAGCCGGGGTTGTAGGCAAGATCACCAGTTACGTTTTGTGTGCCTGGGCTATTGCCAGGAGCGTGTGTGCCACTCACAGTCACGTTTCCGCCGATTGTGCCAGAGCCGCCAAGAGTTGCACCAGAATCCACAGTGAAGGCACTGGTGCCCGTGCTGCCGTTGACGATTAGAGAGCCAGCATTGATGGTGGTGGCTCCCGTGTAGGTGCTATCAGCTGTAAGAGTGGTGACACCACTGCCATTATGCAAAACAGCTCCAGAACCTGAGATCGCATGATCAAAAATCAGGCTCTCGGTTCGATTGAAGTTGACTGTTCCGTTGTTTACTACCGTGGCCGATGTGCCATTAATGTCACCTGTGGCATTGGCATTGCCGAATTGCAAGGTGGCATCTGTCGCGATCGTCACGCGTGCAATGTCTAGTGCATTCTCCGCACGTAGCGTGCCCGCATCGATAAATATATCGTCGAGTTTATCCGTAGTGCCGGTAATGACGAGGGTTCCCGTTCCTTGTTTGCGGAACGTATCATTTCCTCCAGCACCAGAAGATCCATCATCTCCTAAAATCGCCCCAGCAATCGTTCCAGTGAAGCCTTGGGTATCGATTCCGATGAAATTATCGATGACGAGTTGGCGTCCCGAATCGAGGGTGATGTTATCAGCACCGAAGATCAGCCTGTCAACGGCAGCGTCCGCACCGTCGAGGTAGATGTCACCACCCGCTACGCCCAGCGCACCATTGCTGGTGAATTCTAATCCGCCCACATCGAGGTCAATGGTGTAGGCAACAGTACCCGCAGTATTTCGCGCACTATTCGCTGGCGCGATAGTACCACTAAAGTTATTACTAGAGTTAGTCAATTTGATGGTAAATGCCCCCTGCTTCTCAAAGGAAACAAGAGCGGTATCGGAACCGTTGACGATCAATCCATCAAAGGTTGAATTTTCTGTTGGCTCCACAGCGATCCGAGCGGTTGTAGCGGCGGCGTTGTTGGTTACCGTTCCTGTTCCGAGTAGGCTACCGATGCCTTCGTTAAATCCGTTAAGATCTAAGATACCAGAGGAGTTAATTGTCACAGTCGCAGACCCGGCGACCAAACCGTTATCAACGGTTCCAGGTCTTAGTGTGCCAGCATTGATAATGAAGTTACCAGAGTGTCCATTTCCTTGTAGAACCAGAGTGCCGGAACCATCTTTCGTGAGGGTTCCGGAACCAGTCATGGTGTTGTTGAGTGTGAGAGTCGTGCCACTAGCTGTGTTGATCGTGCCGTTGGTAGCTCCTACGTTCACTGCGCGTCCTGCGTCATCGATGGCAAATGTCGCGGTTGATTCTAGTGTGCCGCCGTTTAAAACGACGTTGCCACCAGCGAGTCCGCCAAGGTTCGACTCACTACCAACACTCACAGTTCCAGCATTGATAGTGGTGATGCCAGTGTAATCGTTGTTGGTGGAAATGGTGAGTTTGCCAGTCCCCGACTTAGTGAGTCCGGTAGCACCACTGATCTTACCACTGCCGCTGAATGTGTAATCATTGCTTGCGTTCACAACCACAGATTCGGGGAGTGCCGTAGCTGTCAAATCAACGGTAAAGTTCGTAGCAGTATCATCGAATAATATCGTGTCAGTATCGATAAAATTGGTTGCCGTGCCTGCGGTGACGAGTTGCCAGTTATTTGTGCCGCCTACACCAGCAGATGAACCAAGATCCCATGTGGTGTTGGTGCTTCCTGTCCATTTCACCGAATCTGTCCCTGTGATCTCGACATCAATTTTTGTATTTGTGGTGTCATAGACAAGTGATCCGAGTGTACGACCTTGCAAGCTAAGACCAAATCCAGAACTGATGCCCGTTCCCGTATAGTCAATGAGGGTGTATAAACCATTAGCCATAGGCTGCGCATTCGTGAACCGTAGCGTTGGCGTCCCTGCTGTGACCAAACCATCGGTGCCACTGACGATCATTAATGGAGCAGTGCTCACCGTAGCGGAATCGATTTCGAAGTGCAGCGTGGAAGTGCCAGAGAGATTGACGCTGGGAGCGGTAAAGCTAGCATCTCCAATGCCGCCATTAACGATAAGTGAAGTGCCAGCGGAGCTGACGTAGTTACGCGTAGAGCTGACTGGGTTGACGCGCAGACCTCCTGCCGTGATGTTCGTATTGCCCGTGCCTCCAAGAGCACCAGTAAAGGATACGGTACCTGCACCAAGTTTCGATAAGGTGCCATCGCCAGAAAGAGCGCCGCTTAAGGTAAGGTTAGCATTTGCGTTGGTGACATTGATGCTGCCGCCGCCTGCATTAACAGCAAATGTTCCAGCTCGACTGGCAGAGGTGCCTTGGTATTCAAAAATGCCTGATGTGCTTGCTGATCCTAAGGTTACGTTCGCAGTTCCCAAATTCCCAGCACCCTCCATGGCAATGGTTCCTTCTTGAATATTGAGCCCACCAGTAGTCGTGCTAATTGACGCATTTCCCGTGACGCTTACTGTTCCTACAGTAGTCTTGTTAATGGCAGCAGCGCCTCCGACATTGCGGGCACTTGCGCCACTGCCTGTCAGTATTCCACTCGTCCAAGATTGGGCAGAAGTACCACTCGACGAGGTCGATCCCTGCTCGAGGTCAATGGTGCCGCCTTGAAGATGAAAGCCTCCAAATGTTTCTCCTTCTTCAAAAACCACTAGTCCTCCCGTATTCACGGTGATGTAAGTGGAGTTTGGTAAATTCGGATCACCAGTCGTATTTTCTCCGAACTGATAGGTACCACCGTTGTTGACCACGATGGAGGAGGGTCTGAATTCGGTTGTTGCGTTGGTGGTGGCTCGATTGATGAATGTGCCTGCGTTGATATTGAGAATGCCGGTAAAGCCTGTGTTATTGCTGTCGTGGATAAAGGTTCCGCTGCCTATTTTAGTGACAGTCGCACTACCAGCCATGCGCCCTGTAAATAGCGCGATTCCGGTTATGTCGAGCGTTGGATTTGTTCCGCCAAAAGTCAGAGTATTGGATGTAGAAGAAGCGGCAATCGTGACTGTGCCAGAACCGGTATTGTTAACCGTAATTTTGTTCAGGTTGCGAGCACCAATGTTATTCGTTGCTGTGTAGGAAGTCGTTCCAGAAGCATTGAAGACGAGTTGAGTTGTCGTTGCACTGGCAGGCACGCCGGATGGATCCCAGTTTCCTGCTGTGTTCCAGTTGCCCGTGGTAGTATTCCAAGTGGACTGGGCGAATGCAGAAGTTGATATGATGAGGAAGGTTGCGGTGTGTAAAAATCGAGTAGAACGTTTCATATAAGTTAGTGGATAAAATGTGGCGCACTCTATCTATATACTTTCATCAGCGTTACTAAACATTTCGTGTAACAATAGTGTCACACGGCAATTTCCCTAGGTGGGCCGAAATCTGAGATCGCTCTAGCCTTCGGCTCGGAAGAATTGATGCGGTGAGATGCCCTACTGCCGACACTGCACCGAGTGATGATCCGACATGCATGCTAGCACGACCTCGACATGCATGCTAGCACGACCCCGACATGCATGCTAGCACGATCCCGACATGCATGCTAGCACGACCCCGACATGCATGCTAGCACGACCCCGACAAGCCGCAGGAGTGACCCCGACAAGCCGCAGGAGTGACCCCGACATGCATGCGGGAGTGACCCCGACATGCATGCGGGAGTAAAATTCGCCTCGTCAGCCGCTCAAAAGCACCACCATCTACCTCGCGGAACGAGCCATCCTGCGCGATGCGAGTATATGTGTGCCTAAGAATTTTCACCACGGATATCACGGATAAGAACTCATGCTTTGAAACATGATAAATAGAGCCCACGTCTTCCTCTTATCCGTGTCAATCCGTGCGATCCGTGGTAAAGAGACTCTTTCTCCCTTCAAGAATCGTGGGGCGGGGCTGGGACTTTTGCTAGGTTGGCTTCCTTGCGGCGGGTGGTTTCCTGAACGCGGGTTGCGTAGTCGGGGTTTTTTTTGCTCTTAGCGGGGAGGAGGGCGAGCAGAGCAAGGGCGGAATCACAGGCGGCGGCGGCTTCTTGGTGACGACCAGCTTTTTCTAGGACATCGGCGCGGCGAAGCGAGAGATCTACAGAGGGGTGGAAGCGGGCGGCGAGAGCATCAATGCGGCGCAAGGCGGAATCATAGCGCGTGAGTTGGACTTCGAGCTTGATGGCTTCGTATTGCAGCCCGCTAAGCATGCCGAGCTTGGCGAGACCTTGGTCGAGAAGGGAAATGGCGGCGGCGGCGTCTTCCGGTTCTGCACGATCACGCATCCACGCGGCACAGGTCAACACATCTGTGGGTGATGGTTTTGGTTCATCCGCGATGTGACGGCGCATGGCATTGATGGCGCTATCCATTTCGCCGCATTCCGCCGCAATGATTCCTAAGTATTTCCAGCCAGAAGAGAAAGTAGGATGAGCGCTGGTGAGTGCCTGCGCCTTCGCTAAGGCAATGGTGTGTTTTTTCTGGCAAAGATAGAGTTGTACATCGAGTAACAAGAATTGCGGCTGGTCTGGGTGACGGGAGAGGAGTTGTTCAACGATGGGACGTGCTTGATCTGGGTGACCTGTGTTAAGGAACAGTTCGGCTTTTTGCTTGAGCAGTGATGCATCGTTTGGGGACTCTTTGAGGTGCTCCTCAAGTTGTTGGAGCGTGTGGCTAGGATCTGGATGAGCGAGAAGCGATGCCATCAATAGAATATGAATGATGCAGCGGAGGATGATGTTCATGGCGGTGGGCTTGGATTGATTTCTCAAGGAGAGACTCTCAAGCGCAGATAAACGCTGCGAGGCGTTGCGCCCGATGTGATGGTAAGCAGAGCACGTATGGTTTCAGGATCTTCTGATGCGGCAGAAATGGTGCTCAGCGCGATGGTGGCAGTATGGGTCCCATTACTCTGCCCCGAGGTGAACCAATGGGCTAGGTCAGTGGACCATTCTACTGTGGCGGTGACATCCGTGCTAGATTTTTTATGTGGAAAACTCGCGGCGAAGCTGTCTTTGTTGACTGTGTCAGCAGTAACTGTGGCGTGGCTGGCGGCAATGTTACCATGAGATCCCATGTAGTATTCTATGATGTTTTCTACACCATCGCCATCAGGATCAGCATTGGCAGCACCAAGGTTGTGAGTGAATAGAAATGCTTGGAGCGGACGATCCGCGATGATGCCAGAAGCGGAAATCGCTGCACCACTTGAGTAATGAGTGGAGGCAACAAGGGACAGATTCAACATTTCCTCACCTTCGTTCTCTTCATCAGCAAGTACGGTCACGGGGATGACGGCGGATACCGCACCAGCGGGGATTTCTATACTGCCAGAGAGAATGGCAAAATCACGCCCTGCGCTAGCACCCGTGGTGGTATAATTTACCGTCAGTGCCGTTGTGGTATCACCAGTGCGGCTGACGGTGAAGGCGAGGGATTGATCGGCTCCATACTCACCTGCTGAGGCATCAGTAGCTACCACGGAAACTTCAGGGATGGGGGGTGGAGGCAGAAGGTTTAAGGGGACGGCGAGAAAGCGGAAGTCGATACTTTCAAAATCGCCCGTGAGTTCTGGCAGGTCTTGGGTAAAGATACGAAAGGCATTACCGTTGCTGCTGTAACTTAGGAGATTATCTACGGCAGCAGTGCTGATGGTAGAGTCCGCAGTAAGGAAGAGCGCGGTGTTTGACGGATTGATTACTGAGCCATCGCCAAAGGTGATTTCATAGTAGGATTGATGCGCCGTGAAGGTGCCGCCTAGCGACTGGAGAGTGCTATTGAGCAAAGTAGGAGAGCGCACGATGCTGTCTTGGTTTTGCGCGTAAACGATACCACTCAAGACACCTGTGGTTGCTGGCGGCAGGTAAAGGAAGCTGAAGGGGCTGTCCTGCGAGGTCGATGCATTATCTCGTGTATCGATAATCCATGCACCATTGGCCATGCGCACGGAGAGAACGTTGTCAGCATCAACGCCTGTATTACCATTCGGGGAGGCCATGAGGTTTCCCGCTAGTGAGAGGCCATTTACTGAATAGAGCCCGGTGCCAATTTTAGATACCGTAACTCCAGTCGGAAGGCTACCAGCAAGAATGCTTCCCGCCGCTGAAACGATGGCGCCAGTAGAGCCACTTGCTAGGGGAAAGTAAGCTGCGGCAGTGCCAGAGCTTTGTTTCGAAGTGCTCGGATTCACTCCTGAGGGGTTATTGTGGGCATTGTCTATCACGTTGATCAATGCGAACCCTGACGGATTGGCATAAGCGTACGAAATATTATCTGCGGAAGTGGTGCCGACGTTTGCGGGGTTATTCCAGTTCGAAGCGAGGGTAATACCGCCTAGAAATGGTGCAGCCGTATCGTTCACTTTCAGTTCGATGTTTCCGATACTTGTGCCAGGCTGGGTAAATCCATACGGCGCGGGAGAGGTCGCTGTGACCGTCCAAGTAGGCGGATTAAAAAGCCCTGTGGAGACTTTCGTGACATCTGGTACTTGAGCCTCCACCGGGGGCGGCGAAACGACGACGGAGATGGGAACTGCCGCCGCTTCGAGGTTCTCATCATCGATGGCCTTGGCGATGATAGTGTAGCTTCCCACAGGCACATTTTGCCACTCGAATTGGTAAGGTGGGCTGCTGACCTCGCCAAGCAGGCTCGTGCCAGAATAGAAACGGACTTTGCTGATTTGGCCATCCGCATCGGCTGCTTGGGCACTGATCGTAATGTTTGCAGGAGAAGAAAAATTGGCACCATTTTGCGGGTTAGTAATCATGATGGAGGGCGGGGCGACAACACCTTTCACTGTGAAATGATGCAGAGAACTCGTTTCGGTAACATTACCATCACTCACCGTGGCAAACCATTCATAGCGACCTCCAAGCGCGCGGTCCGGCCATGGGACTGAGGCGGTTCCAGAAGAGAGGGTAACTGTCCCGATTTCCGTGAACGGGCCGATGCCTCCGGAAAGATCCATATTGAGGGAAAACTGGCTATTGCTGTCAGTCTCGTATTGATCAAGTGTAGGCGAATAGGTTTGCACATCGATGCGATTCAATGATGGGCGGAATTTCATGATGCGCAACCAACCGTCACCGCCATTGGGGCGTCCTTGATAGTCCGCAAGAATGCTATGAACCGTGCGTCCCTCAAATTTGTCTTCGCGCCTTCCCTCATTATGAATGTGACCTCCATGCATGAGCACGAGGTTTGGGTTGTCTTTTAATGCTTGGTAGATAGCAGATCCTTGGGGGCTGAAAGAGGCGGGATTCCCCCCGCCGACAAGGTAATGCGTAATCACGATACCGCGGCGATTTGGATGCGCCTTGAGTAGCGCGTCTGCCCATTCAAGATCATCAACATCCTGTGTGGTATCATACTCTAAACTGATGACGATGAAGTCAATGCCACCGGCGGTAAACAGAATGAAATTGTTATCGGCACTTGAAGGAATCGATGTGCCGCCATAGTAGGCTTTACCAGCAAAATGGTTTACGTTTGTCGTAGGATGAACACCGAAGTAGGTGTTAAAATTCGTCGTTGTGCCGTTCGCATCACCAATGGGGGTTTGGTCATGATTTCCAACCGCGAGAACATAAGGCAAGCCATCGGAAAGAAGAGTTGTAGTCGGGTTTTCTAGGCGATACATAGCGTTAGAAGCATTCGTCCACTCGTTGCGAGCGGTGGATGGGTTATCACCGTGTTCGGTAATGTCGCCCAAGTGAAGCACGGCCGCGATGTTCAGTTGATCCTTTTCTGCGACGATCCAATCCGTCTGCGCGGAGAAAATGCTGGCACGATTCCCCCCTGTGTTTTCCGAGTAATATTGCGTATCGGGAAGGGCAACGATGGTGAAATCACGAATGTCATTGACGCCACCAAGTGGGCGACCAAAGAATTTCACCGTGAGATTTCCTCCATCAAGATCAGATACATGGGCAGACAGCGTGGCATTGATCGGCACATTCGTGGCGTTATTCGAGGGGACTGCTAACGAAATGCTCGGCGCGATATTCAGATTAAATGGTGCTCCTGAAGTGCGCAAAGCTCCACCAACCATGGAACCATTGACAACGGATCCAGCGGAACTGGCGATGGAGTTTCCCTGCGTTTCATTCATGGCATAGCGAGCGACAAGACCAGTTGCCGCAGGGATTTGGGAATTGATGGCACTTTTCAATTCCGCATCGGAACGCGCCGTGTTCCAAATTCGGACTTCGTCGATGAAACCATGAAAATACCCTTGCCGAACACCCTTAGAATTCATCGCGGTGCCAAGTCCAGCGTGCTGGGTAGAAATATTTTCCGGTAATTGTCCACTGGTATCCACAGTGGCCTCTAACGAACCATTTAAGTATAAACGCCACGCTGTGCCATCAAAGGAAACTGCCGCGTGCTGCCAAACGCCGATGGGAACTACGCTTCTACCAATGACGGGATGATTTAGACCATTGCTTCGATTTTCAAAGTCTGCTGCAAGTTTTCCAGAGGCTAGCTCGATGCCTAAGAAATAATTACAGTTCACGCCGGAACTATCATTTTCTCCTCGTCCCTTCGTGATAAGCGGGTATGCGGTGATTCCGCCAGTGCCTGTATCTGCCCCTGAACCGCCAAGCTCACGTTTAAACCAACATTCTAGCGTGAAGGTGGAAAGCTTGAGGGCAGGATGATCGCCAAAGGTGACGTGGTCATCCTCGCCGTCGAAGTAAAGTCCGCCCGTTCCACTGACTGGTTTGACTTGGATGGTAATGGGACTGCTCGATGTGGTGGCACCATCGTCGTCAGTGACGGTGGCATGGAGAACATACTTCCCTGGAGCTGTTGCATTCCATGTAAAATGGTAAGGAGCTATGCTGTCATCTCCAAGCAATTTGCCGCCTGCAAAAAACTGAACCTTAGAGACTGCGGAGTCGTCATTGGCTGATACCTCATAGATGATGGGTTCACCGACCGTGAAATTACTACCATTCGATGGTGACGAAAGGCTCAGCGTGGGCGGCGGGTTTGTGGGATCGACAACAAAGAATGCAAAGCTGAAAACATCCTCTTCTGCATCAGCCATATCCTCCAATACTGGTGGCGAAGCGTTATTGATGAGATCACGGCTTTCTATGATCCAACGATGATTTGTCGCATCCCATGTATGAGATACGATGTTATCTCTATTGTTAGTTATACCTCCAGCGGGAGTCACAACGAGTGTACCGCTAGCGTCGGTATGTCCTGGAATTTGTAAAAACCAAATACCTGTTCCGCCTTTCGTTACCAAAAAATTTCCTGCTGCTATGTCTGTGCTGGCATTTCCATTCACTCGCCCAATGGCATGCAATCGATCCGAACCGACGGCACTGATCGGCAAATAGACGAAAGCAATCCCGTCGTTTTCATGCGTATCGCCATCAGCTTCATTGTCGTGGCAAAAAATCGTGAACGACCCATCGGCATTGGCGCGAGACAGCGCGAAGTTGTCCTCATTCTTCGCGCCGTTGACGAGAAGGATGCCGTTTTGACTCGTGGCAGGAAGCGATGCGCCTTGAGGAGTGAAGCTTCCTAAGCGTAGTGTGTATTGCCCCACATTTTCTGTGGAATCAAAAATCGTGAAATTGCCTGGATCGGTCGCCCCACTCCCAAGCGTAAGTCCTGTGCTGCCGACGATGCTGCCTAACGCGCCGTTATTTGTGGAATTCCGGACAATACCTCCAAGCCATTCGTTATAGGGTAAATAAACGAATGAGGCGTTGATATTTACTTCGTCACCCTGAGGAGAGCGATGAATCGCGATATAATAATCGCTGCCGCCTGCATCAGGGCCAAAGGAACTCGTAGCAAAAAAATCGCCCATCGTGCTTCCTTGAGCATTGTTATTTCGTGTGAGTTCGAAGATGGAGGTGATGAGCACACCATTTTGAGGGTCGATACCTGAGCCGAAATCGAGGCTGTAGTCACCACGATTGCCGTCTTTAATGATCACACCAGAGGAACTGCCGCGACCGAGAGCGAGAGCCACTGAAGGATTAGCACCAGCAAAAGAATCGTTACCAGTATTGAGCTGAGTAGCAACGACAGTCCCAAATTCCGTGGCAGTTGCAGAAACAAGTAACAGCGCGGTGGCAGCTGAGACTAGACAAGTAGAGAAATTTTTCATGTAACTGTAATCGTAGCGGTTTGCATTTATTAGCCTATTTATCGGAATTCCCGCTTAGAGGCCGAACGGCCATGCCTTGTTTAGAGTAATCATTAAAGTTAATTCATTCTTAGCATTCACAACTGCCGCAAATTTGATACTTCAAATTGTGTCCTACCATAACAAACATCAATTTGTGACAATTCCGACAGGTAATACCATCTAGCACAGGCGGCACTGGGATGCTGATTGATTTTATATAAATTACATTCTACCAAATATATATATTTACCGAATACATCTTGACTCGTTTGACATACTCATCATCTATTTCGCCTGCGATGTTCACTCAATCCCTCAACCTCCCTATTCTAATCTCACTTGCTACAAGCTCTTTCGCTTCTGCGGATGAGACCATCCAACGCATCGGCATCATTGGCTGCCATAAACAAAATGAGCCTGCTCCTGCATTAGCTCGCTACATTGAGGCCAAGCCTGATCTGCTTCTCTGGATCGGCGATAACGTCTATGCCGACACCAAAAAAAATCCGCAATTCATCCAGCTATCTCTGGATCGCTTAGCTGCGCAAGAGGGCTTCTCTGAGCTGCGCAAGCAAGTCCCTTTTGTCGTCACATGGGATGATCATGATTACGGTTACAATGACGCTGGTAAGAACTACGTCTTCAAAAAAGAGAGTAAAGAAATCTTCCGCGAATTTTGGCAAATGCAGGAACATATTCCCGCAGACCGAGATGGCATTTATCATTCCCGCTACTTTGAGACCAATGGGCACAAACTGCAAATGATCTTGCTCGACCCACGCTATAATCGTGATGACCCGGGACCAAGTGCCGATACCCTTGGAGAAAACCAATGGAAATGGCTGGCTGAGGAACTGCGTAAGCCTGCTGATCTAAGGTTGCTCGTCTCAGGGTATCAAGTCCTGCTCGATGCGGAATCCGGTTCTGAAACTTGGGCCTTATTTCCTACCGCACGTGACCGACTTTTCAAAACCATCCGCGAGGCCAAAGCCGAGCACCTTGTTTTCCTCACTGGCGATCAACACTACGGCGAGGTCTGTAGATCCCGTAATGTTCTGGGTTACGATGCGATTGAATTACAATTTTCTGGCCTCAACCAAATCGAAAAACCAGAATTTAACTCCACGAGAGTTTCTGCCGTATCGAAGTCGAAGCACAGCTATGCGATGCTCGACATTCAATGGGAAAAATCGAAGACGGATGCGCCTCATCTGCTATTCCAAATACATGATGCCACTACCAAAATGGCGGAAGTTGTCTATCGAGTAAATTTCTCCGAGATTGAGTCTCCCAAACCGTAATTTGTAATACCATGACCATTACGGCGCGCCTTTTCCCTGATCAAGTTGTGTGCGCAACCAAGCCGGGCGATTTGTGGTGATGGATGCTACGCCCATGGCGCGGAAACGCTTAGCTATCGTACCGTCATCGACAGTCCAAACGTGCAATCCGTGTCCTTGCTGTAAAATGTTTTGCGCAAAGGGATGATCAACGCGAGCATCCGCTTGGATGCCAATACCACTAGCGCGGAGTTGCATTAAGGTCTTACCAATCTCATCTACACTCGGTGACAGCGGTGATTTATTGTGAAATGCGGTAAGCCAATTCGCCACAAGATCGGGTGCTTGTTCGCGTATCGTTGAGATGACTTTTTGATTAAAAGAAATGATGACGATTTGCTCGCGTGGGAGGTTGCTTTTCTTCAGCGATTCAATTAGAAAGGGTATAATTTCCTGATTTGACTTAATCTCAATGAAGATTTTCTTCTTCTCGGGGACTGTTTTGAGAACATCATCCAGTGTAGGCATCCTAACATCTTTCCACTGGGGGCTTTTCCATGAGCCCACATCCAGTCGCTGCAAGTCTGCGAGATTGGTTTGGGAAATGATCAATTTTTCACCGCTGACTCGCTTTGTATCGAAGTCGTGAATGCACACAATTTTTTTATCTGCGGTCAGATGAAAGTCGCCCTCTATGCCGTCGGCACCTTGTTTCCATGCTAGTTCAAAGGCGGGCAATGTGTTCTCGGGCGCATCATGAGATGCACCGCGGTGAGCGATAATCCACGGCTCGGCGGCCTGCAATGTGGCGATCAAAATTGTTAGTATGGGAGCTAGAATGTAGTGCATATTGAATTTCTTAGATTTCCGCTTCGGTCAGCCAGCGGAAGTTAACGATGGCGAAGTTACGTCCGAATTTTTTGTTAATTGGATTAAGATTCAAAGCGGTTTGCATCACATCGTCATCTGGATCGACGAAGTACGGCGTACGTTGGAGAATCACTTCACACCATGCGCGTTGCATGACCCGCCCACTCGAAGGCTCGAGGGATTCTCCACAAACACGCAGACGGAAAGTATCAGAACGCACGGATAAAGCTGGACCGATCATTTGCAAGACATCCGCTTGGGTAAGGAAGCCTGGAGCACCCCAAGCGACTGAGTTAGGCTTCATTGTTTGTTCGAGACTCGTTGCGTCCCTAATATTGTCCATGTGTCGATAGTCGGGCAGTGGTGAAGCATTATTTAGTGGGAATTCTTCTTCAAGCGAACTGTTAATGCCAGAAAGGTCGATGGCAGCTTGCAGAGCACCTTTTTTACCCGTTTCATCATCCACAAGGCGGCGGTTAACAAAATCTGACAGGCTTACAAATGGGCCACGCAGTGCGACCTGCCGGGTGATTTCTTCTGCGAGTCGGCGAACTTCTACGCGCGACAATGTGCGTGTAGCCGACCAAACTTCATCGGCCTGTGGATCACTGCCATCCCATGATCTTCTTGGAAGCTGAAGCATCCGCGGGAAAGTGGTGAGATTCTCGCCATATTGCTCTCCGACGGTAGAAAGGAGCATCGCCTCCCATGCGGAAACACTCAACGAATGAACGTTAAATGAGCCATCGACGGCTAAAGATGCTGCTGCACGATGAAAGTGAGTTAGGTCTGCAATTGCAGCAGAGTGCGCGTGGGGATTGACTACAATTCTTCCATTCGGGAGTCGTGCGTCGGGATTATTCATGAGAGTGGCCACTTGCTGCGCTGTGCCACTTCGTATAAAAAAGGAATCCCATAATGCGTGGTTCAGCTCGTAGCTTAAATCGAAGATGAGATTTTCATCAATGGCTTTTTGCGCGAGAAACTCTCGAGCATGCCACGCCCAGTTGTCTTCATCTGATGCTTGGCCATTGTCGTTGTTTGATCTGCCGTCTGTTGACCAACCTATGGTGTCACGATTCCATCCGCCTTTTTCCCGATGCAATCTGTCATTACGATCTGGCTGTGTGCCTGCGGCAGGAAATCTAGGATCGGCGAGGGAATTTCCAAAAGCATAAGTAGGATGCCAGATAAACTCAGAAAATGGCGTATGCTGAAAAGCACCTAGAGAAGCGATTTCTGCACCAGCACGTGGCACGTCAAAAAGAACCCTCGCAGAAGGTGCGCGCAAGGCTTGATCATAGGGGTCACTATGATTAATCCCCGCCCGCAGACGTGGTTGCATGGAAGCCCAATCAACATCCGCGTCAAATAAATCCCGCGTATAAATACCAAAAAAATGTGGCGCAATGTCTGTCACATTATCTTTGCAGGTACGATAGGAATAAGAACTACGCATATTCCAAGTGGCGATGGGCGAGCACTCGAAGTGCGGAGTGCCAGCTAAAGTGCCACCTCCTATAATATTCGATGCGGTCTCGCGAAGCCATCTCATCCGGAAGCCATCGCGGGTGCGGCGGTCTGGCACCACGTTGGCGAATGGTTGGGCAAGAGTTGAGCGCGGGAATGGCACGGGATTATTTACACTCCATTGCACAGGCAACTCGTCTTCGTCGCCATACTGGTAAGCACAACTGACGAAGCGTCCCATCGGCATACCATTAAACGTTGCCAGATTCATGGAGGCGGGCGCATTGGGTTTCCATATCATCACGTAATCATCCGCTTGTGTGTATCCTCCAGTCTGAACGTTACCGGGAGGGCGCGGCGGCACGGCTTCACGCCACTCTAGGGGAAGATCTGGGACTCGATCATTCACCAAGCCCGGCTTAGGCGGAAAGCCTTGGATAACCTGGAACAAAGGCGTATTGTCAACCCGCCGATCCATGTAAAAAGCTCGGCTGGTGCTAGGGCTGGCCTGTGGCGATAGCAAGTTTTGTGCAAAATTTACTTCATCATAAATACGATTCGCGGCAGGACTCCACACGACTGTTTCTCCAGGTGGAATGGTAGCGCCATCCATTCGAAAGAACAGACTTCCGCGCTGTGAACCACCAGTGAGCCCCCAATACATGCGATAATTGAGCTTCTGTCCATTTTGCAATGTGACCTCGATGATTTTATTGCCATTGATGTGTAAGTAAATTGCAGAAGCGGGCACAATTAGCGGGAAATTATACGGATTCCACATCGCTACACGTGGGTAGAGGTGCGTTCGCAAACCAAAGGGCGCGGTTCTAGGTGCATTTGCTGGCTCATAATAGCTGAGATTGTAATAAAGAGAACCTTCCACCAATGTGGGTAAAAGTCTCGTGTTTGATCGGTTGCGGAATTCGGTAGGTCTACTGTTCCGCCCTCCAGCTGAAATATTTGAAACGATTGGGTTTTCAGAGCTTGCGGTATATCCATTCAAAGGTGACCTCTGGGCACGGTTTGCCCAATCTCGAAGTAATCCAATATTCGGAGAAACTTCAGCGAAGCGATCTACAGGTTGATCAGAGAGACCGATGATATTGTCCGAGTCTCTAAGGCCGGGCAGAAATACATCACCGTTTTGGTAATTCTCAATTTCACCATTACTTTCGATGAATGCGCTAAGATCACGCTTCCAGCCTCCATGACGGACATCGGTGAGCAAGCCTCGCGTCCATACGGTGTAGTCATGAAAGGTATTCGCGATGTTATTTCCTAAAATAAATTCCGATGATCGATCCGTTGCAAATTTTTGACGATCCGCGTTCGAGGCATCAGGATTTCCCGTTGCGGAAATACTTACATCCTGAGCCAAGAGTAGGGCATCGAATGCGCCTGAATTACTTAACTTACTAGCATCCTTCGTCGCGATGTTAGCGTGGCATCCTAGATCATCGATCCACCATGCGTAGGCTCCTGAAGTTTCCTGCTTAGCGTTTTGGATGTTTACTCTAGGGGCACGGACTTCTCCAGCAGTCGATGAATTGCCTCCCGAAGATCGATTGCTAACCAAACGAATGGAATTTCTTTCATCAAGCTGGCTATTTTGATTGAACTTGAGATCGGTTTCATTCCCGCTGACGAGGATCGACCTCAGATTACTCTCGCGAAAGCTAGAATCGCGTCGATCGGTTAAACCTTTGCCGTCGCTTTCACGCTGAATCCAAGGATTTCCCGTGGGATCGACTGAGTCCCATACGCCCGTCCATTGCGAAGTGCTAACATTGCCAGCATTGCCAGCCATAGCTACGGGAGCAGAAACTCGCTGATCAGGGCCGAGGTTGTTTTGTAAACTAGCAATCGCAGCCATCATCGCGAGTCGGGCATTTGCTCTCGCTTGCTCTCGGTGTGTTGACATCTGTGATTTGCGCAATTCAATTGTCGATAGGCTCAACATGCCGACAGCGATCATCGAGAGCAGCACTAGCATGCTTATGGTAATGACCAAAGTGAAGCCAGGATGCTCTCTCATCTGCTTACGCGCAAAGAGATTATGCATGATCTAATTAGGGGAATCGACAATCGTTGCATCACCAACGAGGGTTGCGTGAGCTCGCGAAGCTGAGTGATCTGGCAAATAGCCGCCAGACAGCCTGTCTGCTCTAAAATGTAAAACACTATTCTGATCTGCTGGCAAGGTGCGGACAGGCGTAAACCGCTGTAAATATCTTGCGGTTTTACTAAGACGTATTTCATCCAAATACCCAGCAAAGGGACGTGAAGGATTTCCTTTCCCATTCGGATCCGCACCAATATAGAGCGGCAATGCATTAGAAACACGAGTCCCCACGGCAGGATTGCTGGCAACCTCTTCGCCATCAACATAGAGACGCACAGATTTACCGTCATACACTCCTGCAAGATGTGTCCATCGGTTTAACGTCAACGGCTTTGGCATCGTTGCTTTGGCATAATGATTCTCAATGTAAACTAAGAACACCGCGCGACCCTGATCAATGTTGATCCCGTAGTCAGACTGCTCAGTCTTGGCAACGATCCCCGCTTGCTCTTGACTCTCCGTCGGATACACCCAGGCCTCCAAAGTCATGGAGCCATTTGGTAAATCGAAATAAGAAGAATCAACGCGAGCACCCGAGGCTTTGCCAGTGATCTTGAGCGAAACTTGTTTCGTGCTCGGGGCATATACTTCATCCGGTAGCTTAGGCGGTGACATGCGCAATGGCATTGCTTTAGAAGGCAAGGCAACGCGGTATTTTTCACCTAAATACTCCGTCGCCATCTCCATTTGTGGTGCTGTTACTGGTTGATTATCCGATGATGCAGCGCGAGACCAATTAAACTGAAATCTTGACTTTCCTTTCCCGGGAACAACGAGGTGCTGATGATCTGGCTGTAGTGTCCAACCATTTTGCTTGGCGATACTCAGAGTGACCTCTATGGTAGCCTTAGCAGGATTGCTAATGTCCATTTCATAAATGCCCGAACCCTTGCCTTCTTCCGTAAGGATTAGAGGCGGAGAAATTAACTGAGCTGTGCTTGCTCGCGCTGCATCCATATCAGCCAAATGCTCTGGTGTGAAGTCTCGGGGATCCATCACCGCGCCTACGGGCATGGTACTAACCTTGATTCCCCCTGGGCGCACGCTTACGAGATTGTAGTGATGCAGGTAGCCTAGTCCTGGATAGATGCCAGGCATGTGTCCTCCTGTTGCTCCGAGGGCGAAATATTCGATGCCGTCTTTATTCCCATCGTAGCGTAAACGATGGATGTGTCCTGCGAAACAACCGCTGACATTGCCAGCCTTCACAAGGAGCTGATGGACTTTATCCCAATTATTCCCGGGGTAAATATCCGAAGCCCACCGCGGGTGGTGCATGAATAAGAAAACGTGTTTGAGTTCTTTCATCTCAGCTAGAGATTTTTCAAGGAACTCAAGCTGTTTATCGCTAAATTTTTGTTGTTCAGGTTTATTAAAATCCCGCGTCTTGCTAACGTCATTGGGGTCACCTTCATCGGAAAATAATACAAGAAAACCACACTTTTTATGCTCAAACCAATACCATAAGGGGCCGAAGTGCTTTTCATAGTTGCCTTCATGCTCACCAGCAGGCTTTGGGCCTTTGCCTCGCCAGAATATATCATGATTCCCAGCCACGGGAAACCAGGGCATGCGCAATACGGATAGTGTTTTCCGGTATTCCTCCATTTGTTGCAGCCAGATGTCTGTATCATTGTAACCTTGAACTAAATCGCCCACAGTCATCACAAGATCGGGATCTAACAAATTTGCATCTTCGGCGGCTTGTGCGAGCACCTTGATCCCTTCTGGAGGACCACCGGTGCGATCGCCAAAAATGAGAAAATGAAAATTCTCTTCATCTTTGGGCAGGGGTAATAATCGTGGATTTTCTCGATTGGTATGAATCTCATGTCCAAGCGCGAAATTAGTGATTACAAATAAAGTAACGATGATGAATTTATGCATAATAGTGATAGTAAAAATAATAAGGTGCACCATATTTCGCAGGGCAGCCGAGGCATGAAAAAAATTTATGGATTGTAATTTACTTCCAATCTTAGGAATAAACGGTCTGGCGATGAAGTGTCGATGTTATAGTCAATAGTTGTGGTATTATTTACCGTGGGTGACACAGCATTCCAAGTAACTAAATCTGTGCTTGACTTAATAACGTATGAGATACGTGAATCAGTCGCGGCAATTGCTCCTTTCGGATATTTGACAGCAAGGTTTCCTCCACTCACCTGTGGCGCAGGTAGGGTGTCCGAAGCAGTTGGGCTCAGTCCTAAGGCATATTCGACTAATGCACTGATACCGTCTTTATCGTCATCTGATGTCATGCTAATGCCAGAGACACCCGCATTGGCTGCCCATGTTTGGAATGGCGTTCCCGTGCCACCTGCTGTGGTGATGCGCAACCTCGGCTTCGCAACATCGAAAGGCGTTCCGGGGAAAAACATCTGCCAACCATCAGTTGTCTCTGGACGAATTAATAAGCCGTGATTCTCTGAACCAGCTCGCCAAGCTCTCACTGCTGCCGTTACATCGACCCATGCTGTAGAACTAAGCCCCAGTCCTCTCATGAGTTGCAGTGCCTCCGATGATGTATCCACACCACGTTTCGGACCGAAAAAGCCATAGCTGATCGATGTCGTCCAAGGAGATACCATTTGATAAACACCAAATGGTCCTGGTGATTGAGCACTTTGTCCAGTGGTTGTTGTGACAAGCAATTCTGCTTTTACAATATCTTGATCCAAAGGAATTTGGTTTACACCTTCACCAAAAGTGACAGGGAAATGCAGAAGAGCTTCTGTAGTGTTATTTGTTTCTAAGTCAAGAGTGTCTTCACCTATTTGAGACCCATCTACCGTGGAGCCATTAGGATTGCTTGTGATACGAGCAGATTGATCGGCTGTGAAATTATATTCACGATTCAGTGTGGTGATGAATGTGACGACGAGTCTAGGGCGTAGCGAGACGTTCGAATTTCCTACCGTGCAATAGTTCCAGCCGTCAGTAGTGCCCGCAGCTAAAATACAGAAGCCGTGATTCTCTTCGCCAGACAGCCATTCCCTGACAATTCCAGTTACATCAGCGACACCAGCTTCTCCTTGTGCCAAAGTACCAAATCCAGATGTAGGTAGTCCGGTGGCAGCTCCACGGGCACCTTCGAAGCCAGATCCACCACTGAGATCGGAATAAGTTGTGCTGGCATCAACCGCACGAGTCAGTCGATCTACTACATACGGCCCCCCTGTCTGAGCATCTGCCGCAACGGATGTCGTTAAAACAAGCTCTGCTTTTAGGACGCGAGCGTTGGGTGGAATCATCCCGGCATTACTACCGATGATTCCATCAAAGCGAATCAAGTCGTTAATATCAGGAACTCCGCCATCAACTGCATAGTTTGCTACACTGCTACCAAGTTGTGCGGTAAATGCATTTGTGGTTGAATCGAAGCCAATTCGTTTTTGAAACTGACCACTATACCCGTTAAGTCCATGTTGAAAAACAACTGTGGTAGTAGGTGTAGAAGAAGCAGAATCGAAAATCTGTGCTGACGCGCTGGCATAAGTGCCCACAGCGTAATTGCTACCAGGCACCACAGAAAGATTGATTGTTTCCGTCACCTCCATCGTTGTATCGGCGATCACGGTAAATGTCACATCCACAAAAGCAGCACCTGCGGGAATGGTAGCCACTGATGAAAAACCAGAATAATCATTACCTGCGGTGGCAGTGCCAGAAGCAGATAGATTTACCACTAATGCATTTGTGGTATCGCCTGTGCGGGTAACGCGGAATGTAACTGATGTATCAGCACTGCCCTCAGTAGCAGATGAAGTCACAGAACGTATCACCACTTCATTGCCATCTACTGGCGAAGCGTTTAAAGGAACAGCAAGGAAGCGGAATCCGCCCGCTTGATGGCTATTGGAAAGATTGGGGAGGTCATGAGAAAAGACCACGAAACAATTTCCGTTGGCACTGTAGGCGTAAATATTGTCTCCGCCATTGCCTTCGTTGTGATCAGCATTAACAAACAGAACTGTGTTGCTGGGATTGATCAGTGAACCGTCGCCAAATTGCATTTCATATCCTTGAGGCACACTCCGACAAGTCACGGGTAATAGATCCATTTCACTACTTAGAGAGCTAATTGTGGCGTTACTGGCAACTTTACCACTAATCACGCGCCGTGCTGTATCCTGCACATAAAGCAGCACGAATGGCTGATTCTCCAGTGTCCCGTTATTGTCATAAGTTCGAATCACCCAATTCTGACCACTAACTCCTGCCGAGACCACATGATCTGCATTTTCTCCGAGCGCCGTGGCAAGGACATTCCCAGATGTAGGTAATCCAGTGATGGTATATTCTCCAGTCGCCGTGTTTTCTATGGAAACACTTGCAGGAAGACTGCTACTGTTTGCAAGAATGCTTGCATCAGCATTTACGTAAGCACCAACCCAGCCATCGGCATAGGGAAAATAGCCAAGGGCAAAAGATGAAGATTCTGGGGTGAGGATGGGGTCTGCATCACCAGGTCCGCTGTTATCGTTGGAGTAGAGTCTTAGGTTACTTCCGTTATGGTGTACACTCACTATATTATCGTGAGCTGCTTGATTATTGTTCCTGACGGTATTCGTTGTCAAAACAATACCACTAGAAATGCTGACTGGGGCGGAATTTAATTGTAAGTCAACAACACCAGGAACAGTGCCTGGAGTAGTCCATGCGCGTGGAGCGTCTGAGTTCAAATCGTAAGTCCAAGTCGCGGGGTTTTGCGCAGGAATGAATGTAGCAAGTTCCGCGTCCGAACCATTTAGCAAGCCCACAGAGTAGTTCGACAATGAAGGAGCAGCGAATGTAACATTTACTGTGAGAGCAGTCTCACTCTGCGTTTTCGCGCCAAGATTATCCGTTACCACCACTTGGTATACATGCGTTCCGACGGTAGGAGCAGAAACCAGATAACTGAATGGTGATGTTGTGGCCGTGTGAATGAGAACATCGTTATCATAATATTCGACGTTAGCGACTGTGCCATCGGGATCTTGAGCATCGACCGTAATCGTGTATCCAGACGTGCTGAGAAATATGCTATTGTTCGCAGGCGACATGAACATCACGCTTGGCTTGATGTTATTAGTGAACACTGCACCGGTCGTCCACGTAGCGGGTCCGCTGATGTTGCCAACGAGAGAGTTACCTGCTGTGCTAGTGGTAGACGTTCCCGTTCCCTCGTTCATGGCCCAACGAGCAACGAGTCCTGTAGCAGAAGTTACCTCGAAGTTACATGCGGCGCGAATCTCAGTTGCGGTGCGAGCGACATTCCAAATACGAACCTCATCCATAAAGCCACCGAAGGCACCTGCGGATAGACCGCTTGAGTTCATCGCACTTGCGATTGATGCATGTTGAATGCTATCGGCACGGGGAGCAATTCCATTGGCAGAGACCGTAGCTTCTAGGTTTCCGTTGAGGTAAAGTTTATAAGTAGAGCCATCAAAGACGCACGCTGCGTGATGCCACACGCCAAAGGGAATTGGAGTCGTTCCAACGACTGGCACGTTCGTTCCAGAGCCACCTTCGTAATCGGCAACGAGCACACCATCACTCTGGCGCAAGCCTAGAAAATAGTTCATGTCAAGTGTCGAACCTTCGGCTTGGTCTCGACCTTTGGCAATAAGTGGAATCGCAGTCAGTGCACCAGTCGTAGCGGCAACGCCAGGGGTTTCGCGTTTAAACCAAGTCTCAAGCGTGAAGGTGCTGAGCTTGAGATCGGCAGCGTCACCTAACGCGATGTGATCCGCGATACCATCAAAATATAGGCCGTCGCTACCAGGGGAGGGGACGATGGAAAATGGAACTGCTGTAGCTAAAAAGGTCGCTCCGTTGCTATCAGTCATTTCCGCAGATAGGGTAAAATTACCCAAAGCCGTTGCATTGTAGTTGAAAGTAAAGGGTGCAGTCGTATCGCTATTGACGGATACTCCATTAACGAAAAATTCCACCGTAGTGATGGTAGCTGGAAAGGTTGCGAAAGCATCGGCACTCAAAGGAATCGTAGATCCCACAACATATCTCGTCGATGCTACCGGGCTAGTAATTACAATTGGGGGGGGGGGCGTGGATAATACGCGCAATTGAGGACGCATGATTGCGTTAGTCGCACCAATGGTGAAAACTTGCCAACCATTCGATGTGCCGCAAGCAAGAAGCAAACCATGGTTCGGGGCCCCGTCAGCCCATGCGGCAACTGCGGCACTGATGTCAGCGGTCACTACTTCAGTATCGTTCATGCCGACAATTGTTGCGATGGAGGGAGTCACTTGACCCGCAGCTACCATTGCACCAGCATCACCAGCGAAATCACCATAAACGCTTGCCGTGGAAAATGGAACAAGCATGCGATGAATGCTAATAGGCCCCGGGCTGTCTGCCGCAGAACTACTAAATCCAGTAACAAGCTGTAATACAGCAGACTGAATTTGCCGATTTGCTAGGTTGCTTTCAATATTCCCAAACTTCAACATCGAAGGGATGTCAGGCTCTAAGGTAGGAGGGTTAATTCCATCAAGAAATTGCTCGCTTACACTACTACCGTCAATGGTAGTATAAACTGGAGCACCTGAAGTAGGGACTGGAGCATTGTAAAAAACCATGCTGCTATCGGTGTAGCCGGCAACATTTTGCTGCCGCACCATTTCTGCAATCGTCGGGTCTGTGTCATAAGTGACTTCCAGGCGTGGGCGATTTGCTACCGTAGTGGCACCAGTGGTGTGAAAACTCCATCCGTCTGTATTACGGTCAGACCGAATACCAAAACCATGAATGGTGTCTCCGTTTACCCAAGATTGCACCGATGCTGTAACATCGGCAAATGTTTCGCTGCCAGCCGTCAGATTATCGAAGCTGCCAAGGATCATGTCCACATCGCCTTCGATGCCGTCTGTGCCAAAATCTCCCTCTGATCCAGCGCTAGATGAACTGTTGAATGAGCGAGTTAATCGATAGACGTTGTAGCACCCACCTGATTGAGCATTGTTATGTGTCTTCGTGCGCACAACAATTCTTGCATTAAGTATTTTAGCTCCTACGGGAATTTGCCCATCTGAAGGCCCGACGATATTACTAAAACGAATCAACCCGTGCGTATAACCCGTATCATTAAGTGCGTTGGCGCCTCCATCTATGTAGTAAGTTGTGGCATCCGCTGTGATCGTGCTGCCGTCAACTTCGCCACTAGGGCCGATTCTCCGATCAAATGTACCTGTGTAACCATTGTTGCCATTTTGGAAAGACACCGACACAGGCGCAGCTTCGCAGGGCGCTATGAGTATTACTGTGCCAGCCAAACATGCTCTAAAAATATATCGATAATTCATAATATTAAAAATCTACCACGTGCATTTGCTGCACAGAAAACATGTTGAAACTTGAATGATTAAGAAACATGAATATGGTGACAATTGTGTCACAGGAAATTTCTTTCAGCATTTGCTTAACGATTGCATAAGCTCCATGTGCAATTAATCATAATCACACTATTACTTACTTTTGCTATTGCAGCGGAAGAAATTCCGCTACAAAAAATTCGCCTTTGTCCCGTAGGTGATCCACCACCTTTTCGTCAGGTAGTTCATAATGGCGTGCGCATGGAGTTGGATCCACCGCGTGGAACCTGCCCACCTTCAAAGGTCAAGGTCAGCGGGATGATGAATCAGGAAAAAGCTCCCATAGAGTATTTACGCCTTAGCATGGGTTGTCAAACTCCAGATTTCTATCTTCCGCAATCCAGCAATCCCATCAACATAGAGGATGTGGAAGGCGCATCATGGACAAAAATTCATCCACACCTTAGCGGAAATTCGTTGGTTTTACTATGGAAATCTGGAACAAGTTGGAGTGATGTAGGGCATCTGGTAATTGATGCAGGACAAGCTACTCATATCGATCATGCGTTTTTCTTCACAAATGTTTCCGCACTAGATGTTGGGCTTGTGGTGGGAAATGAGAAAATCATACTACAACCGAAAAAGACAGTCTCCCGCATTTTCAAACAATCCACCCCCTGCCGCATCGTATTCCAGCAGGGAGATAAAAAGCTAAAAACATGCTTCGAAAGTGAGTTATCAGGTAGCGTAGGAATTCATCAACGTTTGATTATCTATCCCACGAATTCAGCAACATCTCGAAATCCTTTAAAGGTGCTAACACTAGGCGAGTCCCATTCATCAAGCGGAATCATAAGCAGTAATAACAATCGCTAATTTGCCTCTTTACACATAATTCTTTTATCATAAATATTTATGGAACTTATTATTAAAAATATCATCGAAATATTCAATCATCGAGGCTCAGAAGCTTACGGATCGGAGCCAGTTACGCAGTTAGAGCATGCTTTACAAGCTGGCGTTCTCGCCCTTGAAGCGAACGCTAAAGATACTTTAGTGGTTGCTGCGTTACTGCATGACATAGGTCACATCATTGATGACTCGATTCTGCCAGAGGACGACACAGTGAACCTCAATGATCGGCACGAAGAATGCATTCATCCATGGCTTTTAGAGCATTTTGGAGAAGCAGTTGCTTCCCCCGTACGTCTTCACGTTCCCGCAAAACGCTACCTATGTTCAGTAGATCCTACGTACGCTTCGATCTTATCTCCGACCTCGCTAAAAAGTTTTCATGATCAAGGCGGCTTCATGTCACGTGAAGAGTTGCGAGAGTTTGAAGCTGATCCTTTTTACAAGGACGCCGTAGATCTTCGTCGATGGGATGATCGGGCAAAATCCAAAGGACTAAGCACACCTGATATTCATTTTTTTGTTCCTTACATCACACGAACTCTGATCAAGTAATGGCGTTTGGAATTCAAAAGTGTAATATTAATTCCGACTCGTGCGTCACACTGATGACGAAGAGTCTGAGAGCATGAGCATGAATCAACTATTCCATCGTTTTCCCACCTTGCTGTCGCTCTGGTGCATGTTATCTGCTTTCGGAACCTATGCATGTATGTATGGATTTCGAAAGCCATTCACAGCGGCAACATTTGAAGGCACCGTTCATGGAGATCAGCTTAAGCTTTGGCTGGTCTCTGCTCAGATTGCCGGCTACATGCTTTCCAAGCTCATCGGAATCAAAGTGGTATCTGAAATGACTCGCGAGCGGCGGGCATTTACACTGATCGGTTTGATTGCGGTATCAGAACTAGCTCTGGTTTTTTTCGCGATCACACCAGCGCCCTACAATGCAGTGTGGATGTTTACGAATGGCCTGCCACTGGGAATGATCTTCGGCATCGTGCTTGGATTTTTAGAAGGGCGAAAGATGTCAGAAGTATTCATCGCCGTTTTATGTGCCAGCTTCATCCTTGCCGATGGCTTTACGAAGTCCGTCGGCACATGGCTACTCGACTGTGGCATTAGCGATTTTTGGATGCCTGCCACTGCGGGAGGAATTTTCTATTTCCCTTTACTCCTCTTCGTTGTCATGCTTGGCAGTGTGCCGCCACCTACCGCAGTTGATTGCGAACACAGGAATGAAAGACATCCGATGACTGGTAAAGAGCGCAAGATTATGCTCCTCAAATACGCTCCATTGCTTGGCGGAATTACCCTCACTTACCTACTGGTCACAGTGATGCGAAGTATGCGCGCGGACTTCGCTCCAGAAATTTGGAAAAATTTAGGAGTCCATGTAGATAAAGGTATTTTTACGCGGTCTGAGTTGTACGTTGGTATCGTCGTTACCAGCCTAGCTGTACCGCTGTCATTGATTCGGAATAACCGTACTGCTATGCTTTTTAGCTTAGGTTTGTGCCTAATCGGGCTTATATGCTGCTTGTGTAGCTTTGCGTTATTTCATAACAATGATCTATCTCCTTTTGCTTTCATGGTGATGCTGGGCATAGGCATGTATGTTCCATATGTAATGGTTCATACAAGCATATTTGAGCGCTTTGTGGCTTACACGAAAGAACGGGGAAATATCGGCTTCCTCATGAGCGTTGCGGACTCCGCTGGCTACATCGGCTATTGTGCGCTGCTCATGCTCAAGGAACCTTTGCGCAAATTTGCTGAAGAAGCGAATCATGGACAAAAATTCTTGGATTTTTTCACCACGATTTCGATTACGGTTTTGTCCTTTGCCACAATTTTTATGATGCTTAGCCTGATTGCAGCGCTCCGCATTAAGCCGATCAAATCCTAACTATTTCTTACGGCTCTATGCCAACCCGAAAGGATGTGCTAGAGACTGCATTTTTAAAAATCGTTTGCGCTTCAGTCAGGCGGCCACCATGCTCAATCAACCGATCAAATGGATAGCGATGAATATTTCTTTCCATAAAATTCACTGCAGCAAGCAAGTCATCTACATTATAGTTATGTAACCCGCGCATATTGAGTAACCGACGTATCACCCGTTCTGGGTCAAAGCTCACTCGTCCGACATTCATGACCGCACCGACGAGTACGAGGCTTCCGCCCGTGCGTAAACGCTCGATGCCATTTTCCATTGCATCTGGATTCCCAGAAAAATCTATCACTACATCCATTTCTCCTAAATCATCAGCATCTGCACCAAAATCTGCCGCTTGTAAAATTCGTTTTGAAGAAACGTCCTGCACATAGACATGAGCATCCAGTTCTTTTGCCATAGCCGCAGCGCATAGCCCAAGCATTCCAGCTCCAATCAAAAGAATTCTCTTACCTTCCAGAACGCCCGCAAGGCGCAACGCTCCAGCACTCGTAGCGCAAGCGCAGTTCAAGATCGACGCCACACCACGGGGAATATTGTTGCTGATTTTCACAATAGGAGTGTACTTGCGTAAAATGCAATGCGATGCCATGCCGCCATGAAGGTGCTCCGACTCCGTGATGCGGGCGTGACCGTATTTAAATAGCCCGTCTGCTTTCTGCGGCATTCCACGCAAGGACATGGGATCGTGCGGGTCGGCGGCGAAGATCCCCCAAGTCACCCGGTCGCCCACCTGCAATACAAATCCCGCAGCATCAATGGCAGTGCCGTTTTCGGCAATTTCCTCGATGAAACCAACGACTTCATGCCCGAGAATGGTAGGAGTTTTTTCCTGCCGTTTGCCCTCGAAGGTATGAAGGTCACTGCGGCAAATGGTAGTGTATTCCACACGTACGAGCACTTCACCTTCGCGCAATAATGGAATGGGTAGAGTGATATATTTCATCGGCTGCTGAGAGCCAAAAAAAATAACTGCGTTGCTGCTTCGCTGCTCAGTATTAGTATTAGTCATAGGTGTTTATGTATTCAATGAAAATTTATGCAAGTGCTTACAGCCGTAAGTGATGAATCCATGATGAAATTTCATCAACTTGATAGCTCATGTGTTGCAAACATCTTGGGCTTTCCACCTTGTCGTCGTCAAAAGTTGAAGCCCACTGATTACGACTGCAAGGTTTTAATGACGATGGTTTTGGTGACACAATGATTGCACAATTCATGTATGATCGTTGATTGCTTGCCGCGGACCGCATTGGTAAATTTTTCTCTAAAATGACCAGCACCGAAGCGAGTGAAGAGAAAAGTAAAATGTAGTCCGTGCCTACTTGCCAAATCCCCATGGATCTTCGTTGCCAAAAAGAACTTTCGGTAGCGCATGTTGCCATGATGATTTTGGCAAAATACAACGAGATCAATGGAGAATCGATTGGCAAAATGATATGAGCGCCATTCAGCTATGCGGCGAGGTGCTTGGATTTTTCACATTGAGTTGATCTAATACTTTTGCCAAGCTTGCGACTGTACCTCCAATATCACTCAAGTTTGCAGGAATGATCATGGTGTTCGATTGCTTTGCTAGATTTCCAAATTGAAGCACATACTGTTCCGCGATACGCAGGTTAACGGCTTCTTTACCTCCGGGTTGCTCAATGGCAAAAGCAATTTGGCGAATCCCTTGCGCAGTGGCAGCAGCGAGCAACTCGATTTCTTTGGCTTTACCCTCGGCTTCATTGATTTGCTTGAGCTTTTGTGCCTCGGAATACTTAATGGTCTCCTGTTTCTGGCCCTCAGCAACGTTGATTTGCGCTTCACGTGCACCTTCTGACAAGGCGATCTGTGACCGCCTTTCACGCTCAGCTCGCATCTGTTTCTCTAGCGCATCCTGCACCGATTGTGGTGGTTTGATGTTGGCTATTTCGTAACGAGTAATCTTGAGCCCCCATGGCTCAGACGCTTTATCGAGCGCCGTAATAACAGATGCGTTCATAGTATCGCGCTCTTCAAACGTTTTATCGAGCTCTAACTTGCCAATCTCTGAACGTAGTGTTGTCTGTGCCAACTGTGAAGCCGCGTAGTAATAATTCTCAATACCATAGGAGGCCAGTTTTGGATCAAGCACTTGCATGTAAAGAATACCATCAATCTCAATCGCGATGTTATCCTTGGTAATACACATTTGTGGTGGGACATCGATCGCCACCTCTTTCAACGAATGGCGATAGGCCACACGATCAATAAAAGGAATTAAAATGTGAAATCCAGCTTCGAGAGTGCGATGGTATTTCCCGAGGCGCTCAATCACATGTGCTTGCCGCTGCGGGACAATTTTTGCCGTTTTTACCAATGCAATAATAATAAGAATGATCAAAGATATGGTAATGACAATGCCTGTAAAAGCGGTATTGCCTAGAATCAAAGGTAGGGTGTATATGGGTAGTGTCATAATGAGATGTTAGAGGTGAATTGTTAGATCAAAATCGATAGAAAATTAGCGTGGTCGAACGTGCAAGGTGAGTCCTTCGCGGCGTTCAACGATAACCAAAGTGCGGGCTTCGATCGGTGAGAGTGAACGAGCATTCCATTCCGTGCCTTTGATTTCGACTTTACCACTCGCATCGGTAATATGCGTAAGTGCTAAAATTTCCTTGCCTGTATATTCATCCTCGATTTCTCCATTTGTCGATTGACCCACAAAGATCTTTTGCATTCTCTTACGCAATAGAAAAAGGAATAAAAGAGAGCTCACAAGAAAGACGATATTTTGGGATGTGAGAGTTGGCGTGATCTTTAGCCATGTCGTAAATGCCACCACCCATGCACCAACGCCAAAGAATACGACGAGAACCCCGGGTAGGGCAAACTCGGAAATGATTAATATGAAGCCTACTAAAAACCAAATGAGTTCTGGTGGAAAGTCCATACGCGGTGCATTCTGATACGAGTTGATGTTTTTGGCGATGAGAAAAATCGATTCCTTTTCAACTCAGAGTTCAATGCCACAGAATTGACTAACACAGTTTACGATGACTTTCTTTTGCATTGCGTTAATGAAGAATATTGATGATTTACTGCAAGGCAAACAAAACTATGAAAGCAATTCTCGGACTCACATCTTTCTACATTTTTCTCTGCTTCTTCTTACTAAGAATCGCATTCGCCCAGACGATCATCTACTCAGAGGAATTCAACGGCGGCACGGAAAACATCAACACGACAGCTCCTGTTATACGTCCTGGCACTGAAACATGGACCGCCTCAGCGATTTTTAATGCCGATGGCACTATTGATCGCCCCGCAAGTAACAACCAAGGCAGCATGACCTTACCCTTCGTTCCCGCAAATGGCTTCATCTACACACTGGATGCATCATTTGTCGGAGTGACAGGAAACACCAACTGGTTCGGTCTGGGATTTGCCAATGGCCAATCCGCTGGCAGCACTAGCAATGACCGCTTCCTAGGGACTACCGTCAGCGGCACCACTTGGATGCTCTTTCGCGGTGCCACTCCTGCCCCTCTCACCACCAACGGCAATAAAATCCAACGCGGACTAAATAATACAAATACTGCCGACTGGCTCGACACCACTCTCGGCGATCTCGAAGGTGGCGACATTGATATGCGGATCGTACTTGATACCACCGGCGGCACTGGCGCATGGAAAGCCACATGGTATGCCAAACTCCCGACTTCACCTGACTTCACCGTTGTTGGTGCCACCACCACCATTCCCCACGCGGCATCAAATTTCACCTCCGTTGGTATTGCCGCCTCCAACACAAACCCCACCACCGGCACAGGTGGCTCTATTCAGAGTTTTTCGCTAAGCTCCTTCGCCCCTTCCAATGCAGCGCTCAAGCACCATTGGCGGCTTGATGGCAATGCGCAGGATTCCCTTAGCATCGCGAATGGCACCGCACAAAACGGAGCATCCTTCACTGCAGGACGCTTCGGCCAAGCCGCTAGTCTTGATGGCATCAACGATGTGATCTCTACTACCACTTCTGCAAATACGGTCATTCCTGCTTCCGATTATAGCTTGATGGCGTATGTCTTTTGGAGGGGTACGAACGGCACGCGCGGCTACATTGCTGGTGGCCAAAACTCTGGTATCGAAGGCGAGGTCTTCACTATGGGCAAAGCCGCCAATGGCACCGACCACATTCTTTTCCTCAATCTTCTCCCCAATGGTGGACAAGGAAATTCCATCGCCGAGTCACCCGTTGCTGCCATTTCTACTGGCACATGGCATCACGTCGCCTACACGGTCGATAGTGCCAATGGCACCACCCTCTACCTCGATGGCGCCGTCATAGCCACCAATCCCGCACGCACCACACACACACCCGCGACCACCTTTTTCACGATCGGCAATAACCCTAATACGGGCTCGCCCAATCCCTTCGATGGCTTGATCGATGACGTCGCAGTCTTCACCGGTGTGCTCAGCCCCTTGCAAATCAACAGCGCCCGCAACCTCGGTGCACAAAATTTCAATGGCGCCGACAGCACACCGCCCACCGTAATCAGCAGGACACCCCATGCCGCAACAGGCATTTACCCCGGCAGCGACCTGAGAACCACCTTTAGCGAGGACGTCATCCTCAAGCCCGGCGGCACTGTCACCCTCCGTAACCTCAGCGTGCCTTCTGGAAGTTCCGACATCACCATCACCCTGCCCGATCCACGAGTCACCTTGAGTTCCCGCAACCTCGTAATCCATCCCTCCGCCAACCTACCATTTAATACCAACATTGCCGTTCGTATCAGCGCAAATGCCATCGAAGATACCGCAACTCCCGCCAACGCCTTCGCTGGCATCACAAATGACACCACATGGACATTTACAACCGTCGCGCAAGACTTCACCGCGCCGATTATCACCCTCCGATCCCCGATCGACAACGCCACTAACGTCTCGCGCTCTGCCACTATCACCGCCACCTTCGATGAAGCTATTATCCGCGGAAGCGGAAATATTACTATCAAAGATCTCACCGATGGCACGACCACACAGGTTATTCCTGTTACCGACACTGGACGCGTCACGATCAACGGCAATCTCCTCACGATCACCCCTCTCACGACTCTGGGTGCGGGAAAAAATTACGCCGTGCAAATCGCCGCCGGAGCTGTAAAAAATTTCAGCGATCTCAATTTCGTAGGAATTCCCGCCAACGATGACACTACCTGGAATTTTCAAACCCAAAGCTCTAGACCTAATGTCATTTTCATGCTCGCCGATGACCAATCTTGGTACGATTACAGCTTCATGCGCCGCCCCAGTGTGGAACAGACTGCCATCAACATGCAAACCCGCTCAAATACCAACATTCCGAAGGTAGCGAAAACACCCGCCATTGATCGCCTTGCCGACGAAGGCCTCGCCTTCATCCACGGTTACACGGCCCCCGTCTGTCGCCCTACCCTGATGTCCATCATCACCGGCACGCACCTCCATCAGCACTGGATCGTCGGTAACGATCTCGTCAATTTTCGCGGCACTGGAAATACACGCCTGAACGACAGCACACTTGAGGCCCGCATCCTCGCCTTCAACCCACTCACCCGCACACTATCAAGCCAACTCGGCTACACCAGCTTCCAGACCGGAAAATGGTGGGAAGGCGACTTTGCCTACGGCGGCTTTACCCAAGGTGACACCCGCAGTAGCACCACCCCATCAACACGACCTGCGCAATGGAATCCTGCCTCAGGTGGAACATATCTTCCACCCGGTGGCTATGTCCGCGCCCGCCAAGGCGACTGGGGGCTGATGACAGGCCGAGTTGACTATGTGAATGGCATTGCTGCTCCGGCACATCCCATACCTTATGCAAACACCGTCAAAACAGCCACGGATTTTATCAACACGCAAGTCGCAGCCGATCAACCCTTTTTCCTCTGGTATGCGCCCTACCTCCCGCACGATCCCTTTGACCCTCCTGTGGAAATGAGAAATCAATATAACGCACTTGGACTGAACAATACCGATGCAAATTTTTACGCCAACATCGAGCGCCTCGACGGCGGAATCAATGCGATCCTGCAACACCTTGATACAAAAGGCATCACTAACAACACCATCATCGTTTATATCTGCGACAACGGGCGCCAATTTAACACTCCCAACACAGAAGGGAAAACCTCGCCCTACGATAGCGGTGCACGAACGCCCATCATCGTCCGCTGGCCAGATCGCATCAAGCCCGGCGGCATCATTGAGCCTCAAATCATTCGTACTCCCGTTCACATGGTGGATATAGCGCCGACGATTCACCACGCCCTCGGTCTGCCCATTCCACCAGAAATGCAAGGCATCAACCTACTGGATCCCGCCGCAGTGTCTGCTCGCAGCACCGTTTTTGGCTCGGATCATGATGTAGAAATTATTACCCTCAGCGATCCCACAGAATCCTTGCAAAATCGCTGGGCTGTTCGCAATGGCTGGAAGCTGATTCTCAACACCTCAGGCACCAGAGAACTCTACCGCCTCTACAATGGCACCACTCCCGTTGATCCACACGAAAGAGTTAATCTTGCTACCAGCAATACACAACTCGTTAACGAGTTGACTATGGAAATCGTCAACTGGTACTCCCCCTCGCCTAACAGCTACAGTTCATGGATTGGCGATGCCGCCCTGGGCATTGCGGTAGGCAACCGCGGCTTCGCCACGGACCTCGATGGAGATGGCCTCTCGAATGGTCTCGAAGCCTGGTTCGGCAGTGATCCACGTAATGCCAACACCGGTCTCGTAGAAATTGCCACCAACGGCCTGACGACCACCTTCCGCCATCCGCACAATCCTCAGGCACCCAGTGACATCACAGGAACCTACGAATGGTCGCCCGACATGGTAACATGGTATCTCGGTAACGGCATCGCTGGACCACCCGCAGGAGCGCGAGTGAACATTGTAGCGAATCATGCACAAAACCGCGCCACCGTAAGCGCGACTTCCACCGTGGCTCTTCCTCGCTTATTCCTCCGTGCACGCGTCAACCAAAACTAACGAGTGTATGGTAAAATCGATCAGCCAGCATCACCCGATCTACATTTTGCCATTACTTCGGTTCTTGAAATAGCAACTTTGTCTCAGACGCGACACGACCGTTTTCTGGCTGAAGTGTGCTGACATTCATTTGTTTTAGCGTGTAGATGGCATTTCCCGCTTGATCCTTACCGATCTTCATAACATCTGTCACTTCGAAGCGTTTCAGCGGCTTGCCGTTCTTATCGAAGCCTTCGATTTTCATGAATGCGCCAAATTTTTTATGCACCCAGACGTAGATCACTTTATAGGCACCTTCTACTCCGGGATTGTCGAGGCGGATTTTATAGCAACCATGTACCCCGACGTTTTCCTCCCCCTCAAGTTTCGGGTTTTTCCAGTAGAAAAAACGCAAGGCTAAATCCTCGTAAGTTAGATCCATACCCATGATCGGCTCGGCAAGGCGTTTTGCTGGAAATTCTTTCTGTTTGCCATCGATCATTTCCAACAATTTGCATTCCTTATCGTTCATCTGCATGTGAAAAGCCGACCACGCTTTGCCATCGGATACCTGAAACTGGATATTTTTTCCCCGCATAAATAAAGCAACCGGCACCTTTAGACCTTTTTTGCTCATGGAACCCTCAAGATCCGATTGTTGCAGGGCTGCTAACATCTTCGCGCCTTGCATCAATTGTTCTGCGTTGGGATTTTGTCCGCAAACGGGCAAGGCGAGAAAGCATGAAAGTAAAATTGTTAGGAAATATTTCATTAGTGCGTGGTTGGTTTTATTCTACGGCTACCGCTTTGACAAGTTCAGCGGTGATTCGATTCAATTTTTTTTACAATCGGCATAGAACCTGCTATGGCATCGGCGTGTTCATTTCAACTTTGGATTTATTTCGCATCGGCATTGGCCCCTCATCCTCCCACACCGTAGGACCCATGCGCGCAGCTGCTCGATTTGTCCGCAGCTTGGATGGACGAGAGTTTACCGCGCGAATTGCGACCTTGCGTTGCGATTGTTACGGATCCTTGGCGGCCACGGGAAAAGGGCACGGAACGGACAAAGCACTGATTTTCGGATTGCTCGGCGAAGATCCTGAGCAGATTGATTTATCGACCATGGCTGAGCGAGAAGCCAACATTCGTTCTTCGCAAACGATGTCTTTACCGTGGGGTGAAGAAATTTCGTTCCGTCCAGCTTTGGATCTCACTTTTAAGCGGCTCAAGCCTTTGCCCTTGCATCCGAATGGCATGCATTTTGTTGCCTTAGATGCCACGGGCGAAGTTCTAGCGGAAGAAATTTTTTATTCCCTCGGTGGAGGATTTATTGCAACGGAACAAGAAATGAAATCCCCTGCCCCTCCTGCTACTGCGGTGCCATACCCATTTTCATCGGCGCAGGAACTGATGGCGTTGTCGCAAGAACACAAATCGCGCATTGCCGACATCATGAGAGCGAATGAGAACGCGTTGCGCCCTGAGACAGAAACGATGGCACGATTGGATGATATTTGGCAGGCCATGCAAAATTGTGTAAAACGTGGCATCGCCGCTCAAGGAGAATTGCCCGGCGGCTTACGTGTTAGACGACGAGCCAACCACATGTATGAGCAACTCGTTTCACGGCCAGAATCAAGCCTTGCCGATCCCCTTTCGATTCTCGACTGGGTCAATCTCTACGCGCTCGCTGTGAATGAAGAAAATGCCGCAGGTGGTCGCGTGGTCACTGCTCCGACGAATGGCGCCGCAGGGATCATCCCGGCTGTTCTTCACTACGCGGTGCGTTTTCGGCACTCGAAACGCGCCAGTAGTGTGCATGATTTCCTACTTACTGCGGCTGCTATTGGTTCATTGTACAAAAAAAACGCTTCTATTTCTGGCGCGGAGGCTGGCTGCCAAGGCGAAGTCGGTGTCGCATGCTCCATGGCCGCCGGTGGTTTAGTGGAATACCTCGATGGCACACCACAACAGGTCGAAAACGCCGCCGAAATCGGCATGGAACACAACCTAGGTCTGACCTGCGACCCCATCGGTGGTCTTGTGCAAATTCCCTGCATCGAGCGCAATGCCATGGGCGCAGTAAAAGCGATCAATGCCGCGCGTCTTGCCATGTCCTCAAATGGACAGCATTTTGTTTCTCTCGATAAAGTCATCAAAACCATGCGCGATACCGGGCGCGACATGCACACGAAATACAAAGAAACGTCACGTGGCGGGCTTGCGGTGAATGTCGTAGAGTGCTAAGACTGCCGCCAGATGATTTTCGGCATAGGCATAGACATCGTAGAAATCCCACGTATTGCGGCATCGATCCAAGAGCTTGGAGATCGATTTCTCCAGCGGATTTTTACTCTATCGGAAAGAGAATACTGCTCACGTTACCAAAATCCCACACCTCATTTCGCCGCTCGATTTGCCGCAAAAGAAGCCATCGCCAAGGCACTTGGCACGGGGCTAGGAAAGGATGTTTCGTGGTTGGATTTAGAAATTCGCCGTACCGAGCAAGGTGCACCCTATCTGCACATCTCAGGTAATGCTGCGGCATTTTGTGAAAAAAATGGCATCGGTGAAATCAAAATTACCCTTACTCACACCAGTGAATATGCTGCCGCGAATGCTGTAGCAATATGGAAATAATTTACGCGGGACGCAGAGTCGCTAAATACGCCTTTACCGAACGCAAACAGGCGGTTACGGCGTCGAAGCCACTCATGCGTTGCTGCCATGCCATCCCTTGCGCGAGACTAAGAATCATCTGCGCCTCATCACCAGCCCGCACCGCTGGGTGAACGGTTTTTGCCTTCTGTCCATACTCCAGTGCCTTCATGACAATTTCATGCCACTCGATGTAGAAATTTTTCATGAGATTCTTGAGTTCCAAAGAATTTTCCAGCCCACACGACGACCATGAAAAATAAAAAATCCGTTCTCCTTCGGGTGAAAGCATGAGCGAAAAAATTTCTTCTAATCGGGAAAGAGGATCGGGATTTCTTTCGAGCGAATTTCTCCACACTTCCTCTAAAATGGCGGGGATGACAGAATCATACCATTGACGAGCCAAGTCTTCCTTCGAAGAAAAGTGATGAAACAAGGCACCTTTGGTAATTCCCGCATCAGCAATAATTTGGTTGAGGCGAGCACCCTCATAGCCATTGTGCAACAATTCCCGCCCCGCTTGTTCTAAAACACGCGATTTCAACCCGAGTGGATCATTTTTTCTCTTGGACATGGAATGATAAATAACCAACCAGATGGTTTGACGCAAGAGGAAAGTGGATTAGTGAAATATAAAAATTTTCCGAACTAACAACATTTTCGCTGATTTACCATAGCAGAACTACGCATCGCCCTGCTATTTCACCCATCACTGGGAGATGCAATCAAAAGCAGCATGTGAAATGTTACGCAGTTGCAATTCCGTGTCTGGATAAAAACTCCTTGCCTAATTCTAAATACGCTTGCGCTCCCAATCCATATTGATCGTGTTCAAAAATCGTCCTCCCATGGCTCGGTGCTTCGCCCAGTCGGATGCTTCGTGGGATGAATGTTTTATACATTTCTTGCGGAAAATAATTGTTCACTTCTTCTACAACTTGGCGGGATAAATTTGTTCTCGCATCATACATGGTCATTACGATGCCCTCCAATTTTAAATCTGGACTTGCACCAGATGCCTTGATTTGCTCTAAAACATGAACAATTTTCGCCAAGCCTTCTAGGCCAAACCATTCGCACTGTAAGGGAATTACCACTTCATCCGCTGAGGCTAACGCTGAGGTCATTAATACTCCAAGCGATGGAGGTGTATCCAAGATGCAAAAATCAAATAAATCATTCGGCTTCAATCCCTGCAGTAATACGCGCAGCCGAGTTAGGTGATCATCCGCACGCGCTAGCTCAATTTCTACCCCAGCTAAATCCATCGACGATGGAATGAGCCACATTCTTTCCAAACGAGATGGCTGGATTTTTTCCCGAATATCACATTCTCCCAATAGGACGGGGTATAAAGTATCGCCCCCCTCCGCTTCAGCCCCTAGCCCACTGGTCGTGTTGGCTTGTGGATCAAGATCGATCAGTAATACGCGTTGACCTAATAAGGTCAATGCCGCTGATAGGTTAATGGCAGTCGTCGTTTTTCCTACGCCACCTTTTTGATTCCCTATTGCGATAACTTTCATATTCCGCGCACATCCTCGAACTTCTTGTCTCTCATGGCAATAAAATTGAGTGGCGGGAGAAAATTACTTTTGAAATGATTTGCCACGCGGGAAGCGAGGCGTTACGATAAAACTATCATTTATGAAGAAAAAACTGCTATCTCTTTTATTTCTTGGTGCGATGGTGTTCGCGATTGCACAGTCCGTTCCTACGCAAGATGAGCCAATCCCGCAGTCGCAGCAGGCGGAGAATGAGGACTACCTTCGTGATCGGGTTGAAGATGCATTTACCGCAGCTTTACCTAGGATGATCCAATGCCAGTTTGAATGCGTGGAGGTCTCCCATAAGGAACTGACAAAATTACTATTCCTGCGTGACCAAAGCCTTGCAGATGCGACGAAATTACGAAAGGAACTCCAAGAAATGGTCGCCACAGATCAAGCGCAAGTGGTTGATACAATGATG
>CAMAYN010000004.1 GCA_945862285.1 Akkermansia muciniphila
AGGAAGTGAGTTATGGGAACCGAGGGCTAGCGTCCCGCCGTTGATGGAAGTAGAGCCGCTGTAATTGTTATTTCCTGAAATTGTCAAAGTTCCCGACGTCGTCTTAGTGAGGCCACCAGTGCCGTTGATGGACGCGACGTTTTGCAACACTCCGGATTCGGCGTTGAATGTGACCGCGCCCAGATTTGAAGCTCCGATGTCGTTGCCGCCCATATCGAGAATCCCACCGCGAAGATTCAGAGTAGCGTTACTGTTTCCTATTGCCGCACCACGAATGATGTCCCCCGTCACAGAGAGAGAACCGCCCGACAAATTCAGAGTTCCCGTTGCAGTACCGCTCGTTACACTTGCGTCAGCAAGACGAATGGAGATTCCTGCATTGGCAAGAACCGAAACTACGCCTCCTGATAGATTGAGAGTACCTGTGCCATTTCCACCGCCCACGGTATTTACTCCCAGTTGAATCGGGCCATTGGTATTATTGATCGAGACATTTCCGCCGCCAATCGAAACTATGCCCGATCCCGTCGATGCAACAGCCGTCGTGCCGCTTCTGTGACCAATGACGAGATCGTTCGCATCGAGTGTTCCGGAATCGAAACGAAATTCAGCAGTCACATTTCCCGTGAACGTCCCGGTAGTCGTCCTCGAACCAATGGTCATGGTGCTAAAACGTAAATCGGCTGTATGACCTGTTGAGTCGAAAAGATGGGCTAATGCCCCGACTCCCGTATCCATAGCGCGCACTCCCATATTCAATAATGCACGACCATTAACGGGATCTGCCATACTACGAATCCTCATCGTGCCAGGAACTCCGTGAAAGGTAATGCTGCCGTTTGATCGTCCGTCATTCGCGCCTAATCCGCCGAGATTGATGGTATCTACATTGATCACATTCGTGCCCGATCCAAGCCGCAGCGATTGAACAGCTGTGGCACCTCCATTGGCCGAACCATCAGGTCCACCAAGCAGCATGGTTGCTGCTTGAATGGTGCTATTTGATGCCAGAATGACAGTTGATCCGCCGCCATTAGCACTGCCAGTGTTGGAAGGACTGCCCACGCGGAAAAGACCAGTTCCAAGATTGGCATAAAAATTTGATAATCCACTCATATCCAAAATGCCAGCGTTACCAACGTTAGTTGTCTGACCATTTCCCATCTGAAAATTCGCATTCGTCGGCGTGGTGCTAGTGCCGATGGCAAGAGTCCCAGGGCCAGTGATGTCGAGTTTTGTTGTAGCATGAGGTAAGGCTGTAGGATTGAAGCCTACTGTGAAGGCGGCATTGCATTGGAGAGTCCTGCCACTGCCAATGGTTATACCATTTCCCGATGTGGAATTGGTGCGCACCTGAAATGCTCCGGAAAAAGTAGCACTGGCTGAGGCCAGATCCAAGGTACCAACATTTGAACTACCAGCGGCAGAACCAAAGGTTAGGCTGCCTGTTAGGGACGGATTTGTGGTGGTGATGCGCAGTGTTCCATTGTCAATGATGGTTGCACCACTGTAGTTGTTTGCCGCGCTGGAACTTAGACCAAAAAGCGTCCAAGTGCTGGTGTCACTTTTTGTCAAAGACAGCGTGCCAATACCGTTAGAGATAGCTCCGCTGATCGAATTTCCATTGCTCGTGCCGCCTAGATTGAGTGTCTTGGTCGTGCCACCGCTAGGGATCGATACCCCACCAGCTATCACGAGATTTGCCGTGGTTGGATTTAATATCGTAGTACCATTGCCACCTGCAGACAGGTTCAAGCTCGTGAACGAAATCCCTGCAGTACCGCTGGTCACATTCGCACCTCTGGAAAAATGATAGGTATTTGTTCCGAGATTAACCTCGTCGAGTGCGTGGAGGAAACCTGCGCCCGCTGATGATCGATCGGAAATAATGGTCGCCTGAGCATTTGATCCTCCACCGATCAGCGGGAATGTAGAAAATGCCGCATTGGTTGCCAAATGAAGAGTTCCGGCATTTGTACCGTTGTTAATGTTGACCTGACTCGAATTTTGCACGGCGGCGAGATTGGCAAGGCGAAGGGTGCCGCCGTTGATGATCGTGGTACCCGTGTAAGTATTCGCGCCCGATAGCATCCATGTGCCCGTGCCAGATTTGGTGAGTGATGTTACGCCCGTGTTATCGCCGATGATCGGAGTGATGTTATTCAAGCCCGTATTTGTGCCGTCTAAGGTGAGTGTTTTTGCCGCAGTGCCACTATTAAAACCGATGGCGCTCGCGTTGGTAAAATTCACCGCGCCCGTGCCAGATGAAGAAATCTTACTCGAAGACTGCAACGAAAACAGACGATTGGTTCCCCCACCCGCTCCAAGATATTCCAGTGTGCCGCCGTTCAAAATCAGATTGCCCGCAGCTGTGGAAGCTGCGCCAATACTACTGTTGCTGCCGCCATTGGCGAGCAGAGTGACTTGGAGAACGCCTTCGTTGACACGAGTGACACCACCATAAGTGTTGCTCGCAGTAAGATGTAATGTGCCGATGCCCTCTTTGGTGAGACCAGCACTTCCCGCAACGATGCAATTAATCTGAGCGCTGCTAGTAACGACATCAATCGTGGGCAAAGTTCCTGCGAGAGTCATCGTACTTCCCGAATTAATCGTCCATATCTCGCTACCCGATGTATCACCGAATTTCCACAGGCCACCGGTACGATTTTCACCAAGTGTGACATTGGTGTTGGTGGCAATGTTCACCGTACTGAAATCCACCGTATCTCCTGCGATGGGCGATGGAATCGCATCGATAATCCAGTTCGTTCCGGTGTTCCAACTCTGCGCGCCGCCCGCAGTTTGCACCCATGTACTACCGGGCGTAGTTTCTGCCAAAAATTCTGCGGCGGCAACATTAATACTATATCCACTGCCCGTACTGGTGGCAAAAGTGGGTGTAATATTTCCTATCACTGCGACTTGTTGGTGTCCACTGGCGAGACTGCCCCATCCGCCACCCCAGTTCGCGCCGTGTGTCCGCGTGAGGGGAGATGATGCCGTTGGTGTGCCGGCGCTGTTGGCATTACCGGAGTTTTGTAATGCAGCAATCACCAGAGAATTCGATGCGGAGGTAGTGATCGGCACGGAAGTCACCGTGCTGCCTCTTCGACTATTGAATGCCCCAAAACCAGGTCGCGTGCCAGATAGCGCGTAGGCCGTACCTAGACCGCCATTAGGGTTATAGCCAGAAACAGAAATACCCGATCCTACCGCTCCGGGGTTATCGAGATAATAAATCGCGACCGCACCATCGGCGGTGATCCCCGTTTGCTGCACAACCTCGATCATCTGCCTGCCGTTATAGCGCACTCCTGTTAGAGCAAAGTGATCGTTATTGGCATTTTCCGAACCAATCACGACGACCAATTTATCTGCGGTAGCAGCATTGAAAGTTCCGAGACCAGTTACCGCTTTATAACCGCTGCCACTTCCTAGAGCAAAAGCTTGCGACGCATCGACGGTAATGTTTCGCGCTAAACTGAGCGAGGGAGTTGTCGCAGAAGCTGGAGCAGATGCCGTGGTCGCTAAAGTACCCGCTCGGACGGACACCGTGTAGCTGTATGTTGTGCCGCCCGTAAGTCCCGTATCAGTGTAGCTGCGACTTGTCTGCCATGCACTACTCGTCGCGCCAGGGTTGCCAGTGGTTTCGGTGAAACGATATTCGATCGTGCCTCCAGTCTGACCAAATGCAACTTCTCCTGGAGTCGCCGTCATCGTGATTGCTGTCGAGCTATTTGCCGTAGGAGCCAAGTCCCATGTGCTAGGCTCGGGCATAAGTGGTGCCCACGTGTAGAGCACCGTAGGATTTGCAGGAAGTCCAGTATCCTCGACATTGGGCGTAGATACCAACTCGATCTTGGTTACGTCACCGTTTGCGGCGGGCAGATTGATCGCCTCAGTGATGAGACTGGATTCAGCCGTTGGATCTGCGGTGCTGAGATTCGAAGCCGCCAGCATGTATGTTTTTGTTACACCGCCCTGAACAACACGCACACAGTAATCGCAACCATTCGTCGGTGCGAAAATCGATTGCGCAGACGTGCGATCGGCCGCCACTGCGGGATCGAAGAGTCGAATCAAGCCAGATGTATAAGGACCGATTGGGGGATATACCATGTTGACGCTGGGATTCGAGCCCGATACCGATGCCAAAATGCTTATCACCTGCGTATCACGCGTGGTGGGAAACTGAACGCCATTATTCGTGACCGTACTGGTGTAATCGCCAGTTGTTGCATCCCAATCTGCCCACCGGTTCAGACTTGCGTTCCAGACTACCACTTCATTGTGGAGATAATTGCGCATTTGATTCACCGAGTAATCAGAAAAATGGTTGAGAATATATGCACTTTCTTGGAATCCTGTGCCGCCCCCTTGCATGGGATCGACTTTATATGTCCCCACAGGTTTTCCTCCCACATTCCCCGCTTGCGTTGTCGGCGGAATGAATTTTTTCGTTGGTAAATGAAATGCCCATGTGGGACCTGCATGCGTTTCATTATAATTATTGGGCGCTTGGATGCCGTGCATGTCGCCCTTGTAAGGATAAGCAGCACTATCGCCCCAGTGAGGAAGAGAAAGAGCATGTCCTAATTCATGATGAAGAATTCCTTCACTGGTTCCATTCCCTACTCCAGCAAATCCCCCCGCCTGCCCGCCCGCCGCGGCATTATAAACATTCAGATAGTAGAGACTCCATCGCCCTGATCGACCAGCCGCGCGCTTCAATGCCGCATTCCAGTCAAGAGCCGCGGCTTGCTCGCCATCAAAGGTTAGACCCGTTTGCACTTGGTACTCGGCTTTGGACTTTACCCTCGCTGCTCTGGCTCCCCCGCGTGGTGGGATGACAAGCTCGGGGAAAACGACATCTCTCACGCGACGCACCTCTAAATCTGCCACAGGCCATTTCGCCTCCACCTCAGCAAGTGTGCCACTAGGGTAATCTCCCGTAGTCTTCGCAAAATAATGCACATCAAACATCGTCATGACCACCTTCGTCGGAGCACCGACTTTCATATTGGTGATCGTAGTACTAACACCTGTTCCCGCATTAATCGTAACACGAAGGCCCGTTTTCATATAGTTCGCAGGAATATAACCCGTGAAAGTGTTAGCAAAAGAATGCTGCACCACCCCTGGTCCATCGGGAATGGAGGCAGGCAAGGTGGCGGGGCCAGTCAAAGGCACAACGAGATTCGGCAGTCCAGTAAGGGTAAGCGTTGCCGATACAGCAGGCGATGCTGGAGAAGCAGGATTCACGACGTGTGCTTTAATCAAAGCTTCTCGATTCCCCACCATACCGAAATACGTATCGGAGGCCTTCAGCACATGGGTCTGGGCAAAATAGACAGCGTTTATCGAGGTCTGTGCTTGTCCTAAGCTACAAACGAGAGCCAACGCGAGTAGAATGATTCGTATCATAAAGGGTTTTTTCCAAATCTGGATTCACAAAACGTAGCAGTAAGGATTATTGCGTGAAACTGCGTTTTTGCAAGGCGTATGTAATAGAAAAATTAATGCTTGTAAAGAAAATTCTGTTGATGAAACGCGACGAGATTGGCTTTTTGGCGCTTACAAATAAAAAGGAATCTGAAAATAATTTCACAGGATTTGCATCGAAAAAATAAGGTTTTACTTGTTTCGTCACCATTGCTACAAATCTGTTCACGCAATCATCACAAATTCACATGAAGGTTCTATTTCTTTCTTTCAATTTACTGGGTTTATCATGCAGCTATGCGCAATTGTATGCCGATTTTACAACGACCAACGGAAATTTCACGGTAGAACTCAACTATACCCAAACGCCTGCTACGACGGCGAACTTTATGACCTTAGCGGAAGGCACAAGAGCTTTTGTTGATTCAACGACCGGTGCTGTGAAAAAAGGCCCTTATTACAACGGCATGAAAGTGCATCGCACGGAAACAGCGCCGAGTTTCCGTATCTTTCAAGCAGGATCGCCCAAAGGGGATGGTTCCGATGGCCCTGGTTACGAGATTAAAGACGAAATTCGTCCCGAGTTGACCCATCAGCCTTATGTCATTTCCATGGCACACAGCGGACCAAACACAAATGGTAGTCAGTTTTTCATTACGGGAGCTGCGGCACTGTCCTCGCTGGATGGATTGCACACGGTATTCGGTAGCATTCCCGACGAAGCGAGCCGGGCTGTTGTTGACGCGATTATCGATGCCGGTGCCAATCAAACAGTGATTAACTCTGTGGCGATCCGTCGTGAAGGGCTGGAAGCCACGGCATTTGATCCATTGGCACAAGGTCTTCCGGTTGTGGAAGCTTGCAAAGGAAATTTAGAAGTAAAGCCCGATAAAAAAATCTTCTGGAATGTCACAGAACCCTTCAGCGGCTTACCAAATTCTTCGGTTTTTGCGATTCATTATTCTCTAAATCTGCAAGAATGGATCGATTACGGTAGGCTTTACCGCAGCCAAGATAGCACAGACGCGGTCAACAATCTGTATCTGGGTGATGCCACAGTTCCAAAGTTGTTTTTCAACATGTCCCAAGTGAATTATTTTCCTGCTTATGCGCCCAATTCGCTCGCCGGGAGAACGGTTGTCATTTTTCTCTCTGGCGGTGTTGTTCAATTCAATTTTAATTTTCAAGGAACCGCAGGGCTTGCGCATTTTAATGACAGTAACGATGATGATTATTTCTCAAACTTTACTGTAATCCCTAATTTGACGAAAATAAACCCCTACAGTGTATCCTTCGCTGTTTCTGCCCTGCCATCGGGTGTTTTCGGAGCAGAAGTGCCCTACTTAGTCAAATGCGGTTGCGACAGTGCGACAACGGAAATCATCAATGGACGTTTTCAATCTTCTGTTTTTTTCGGAGACTGGATCCAACACGAAATCGGTGGAATGATCATTTCGCGTTAATTCTGCCAACTTTGGCATAGTTATTGCATACGCAACTCGTGATATGCCAAATTCCTTGTTTTCTGGATACAGTCCGTGGGCTGGTTATGATGAAATGTTTCTTCCAAGTTGTGAGGTTCGGCCTCATTGTAAGGGAATATTTGATGTTTTTGAACAGTTGGCGGGTGAGGAATTTGAAAACCGAAAAGCGGCCTGTGAATCTTATTTTTTACGGCATGGCATTACCTTCAATGTTTATCATGACCAGCAAGGAACAGAGCGAATTTTCCCATTTGACCCAGTTCCGCGGGTGCTAACTTCGGCCGAATGGGAGCATTTAGAAATGGGTCTCACTCAGCGCATCATTGCCTTGAATCTTTTTTTGCACGACATTTATCATGACCAACACATTTTAAATGATGGAACAATTCCTAGGCATTACGTGGAAAATGCCCAATACTACCGCCCCGAATTCCGCGGTGTAGAGGTTCCCAAGGATATTTACATTCACATCTGCGGTTCCGATTTAGTGCGCGGAGGAGATGGCGTTTATTATGTTTTAGAAGATAATGGACGATGCCCCTCAGGTGCTTCGTATTTGTTAGAGAATCGAAATGCTCTGAAAAGAGCTTTTCCCGCGTTGTTTGAGCAGTGCGATGTGCGCCCGATCGATGATTATCCTCGGGAATTGCTTAGCATGCTACGGTACATTTCGCCCACAAGAGAGACGGAACCAACTTGCGTTTTGCTGACTCCAGGCTGCTACAACAGTGCCTATTTTGAGCATTGTTATCTGGCGCGTGAAATGGGGATTCAAATCGTCGAAGGCAGTGACTTAGTGGTAATTGACTCATTTGTGTTTATGAGAACGACGAAGGGGCTGCAACGCGTTGATGTGATTTACCGCAGGATTGACGATGATTTTATCGACCCTACTGTTTTCCGAAAAGACTCTGTCCTCGGCGTGCCCGGCTTAATGAAGGCTTATCGGGCGGGAAATGTCGCGTTGGCGAACGCCGTTGGCACGGGTGTTGCGGATGATAAATTGATGTACACATTCGTGCCGAAAATGATCGAATATTATCTCGGCCAGGATGCGATTTTGCCGAATGTGGAAACGTATCTCGCGTCAGAAAAAACTGACCTGAGCCATATATTGGATAATCTACCGAAATTGGTGGTAAAAGCAGCCAATGAATCGGGCGGCTATGGCATGCTCATGGGCCCTACGGCATCGAAAAAAGAAATCGAATCATTCCGCGAAAAGCTCATCGCCGATCCCCGAAATTACATCGCGCAACCCGTCGTTTCGCTATCACAATCGCCAACATGGTGCGATGGTGCTATGGGAGGACGTCATCTCGATTTACGCCCCTACATCATATATGGCGAAGAGGTAAAAATCGTACCGGGCGGCTTGACGCGAGTCGCCTTAAAAGAGGGATCGCTGGTGGTGAATTCTTCCCAAGGTGGTGGCAGTAAAGACACTTGGGTTTTGCGTTAAAGAATGAATTGTTAGAGAAAAATTGATATGCTTTCACGAGTCGCAAATACATTATATTGGATGGTAAGAATGGTGGAGCGTGCGGATAACCTAGCGCGCTTAGTGGATGTCAATGAGCAATCGTTGCTCGATTCCGGACAAATGGACTCCGCCACAGAGACCGCCTACTGGATGTCTATCGTCAAAAGCACAGGCGATGACGCTTTATTTAGTGATCTTTACGGCAGTGGCGAAGCAAATGAAATCATCAGCTTCCTCACCGAAGAAGAGCGTAATCCAAACAGTATAAATTCTTGTATTTCTCAGGCTCGTGAAAGTGCCCGCATGGTACGAGATCAACTTTCTGATGAGCTTTGGGAGGAAATTAACGAGCTTTATCTTTTCATCAGGTCAGCCGCTGGCAAAAAAATGCTCAAAGTTGACGCAACGCGATACTACGCCCACATCCGCCGTTCGGTATTTACCTTTCAAGGCGTAGCTGCATCGACCATAGACCGTACTATGGGATGGGATTTTATGGATTTAGGCCGTCATATTGAAAGAGCAGACAAAACGACACGCTTTCTCGACATCGTCACCTACCTGCCTGATGGATCATCGCAAAAATACCATTGGAATTCGATTTTGCGGTCCTGCGGTGCCGTCGGTGCCTATCGTGCACTTTACGCGAATGCCGTAGAAATGGAGAAAGTTCTCGAACTCTTGGTCTTCTCCCGCAGTTTTCCCAGATCGATTCGCTATTGTATTCAGCGCGTGAGCCAATGCCTGCACAGCATTTCAGGAAGTGCTGAATTTGACTATACCGATGGAGCTGAGCGTGCCACGGGACGACTTTTAGCTGATTTGAATTTTTCTGATGTCAATGACTTACTCAAACCTGGATTGCATGAATCGCTAGACCTCTTGCAGACAAGATTTAATCTCATCGGCGATGGAGTCTTTGAAACATACGTCTTAATACCCAATGTCATCAATGAAATGCCTGTTTTTGCCCGACATCAATCTCATGCGAAAGCGTGGAAAACTCAGCAAGAGCAGCAACAGCAATGAAAAAAGATGGCGTAGGCCGAGCTTGCCTTCCGTCCCCAGCAAAATACATTGATCTGCGAGTATGCTGGGAATGAGATTACAAGTGTATCATCGTACGATCTTTGAGTACGCGGCACCCGTTATTGACAGCGTGAATACTCTGCACCTAGAAGCGCGTAAATTTCCGTTTCAGAAAACCATATCTTCATTGATTCGTGTTTTGCCAGCGACTCGATTACGTAAATTTGAAGATCTTTTTCAAAACGTTTGCCATCACTTTGAAATCCCCAAAGAGCATACGAAACTAGAAATCGAAAGCCGTCTGAAAGTACAAAACTTACGACTCACCATTCCGGACGAGAGTTTTCAAGCTACCCCAAACGATTTACAAGATGCCGCTACACGAGAACGCACATGGCAGTATTTGCAAGATAGCCAATACGTAGTCCATCATTCACAATTGTGGAAACAGGCGATAGATCTCACTTTTGATGAAGTGACAATCCATGGAAAATCCTTGGCTATCATGCGCTGGATTCATGAAACGTTTCGCTATCAACCCGGAGTGACACAGGTGAGCACGACGATTGCTCAAGCCTACGATTTACTCGCTGGTGTTTGCCAAGATTTCACCCATGTCATGTTAGCGATGTGCCGATCGATTGGATTACCAGCACGTTACGCAAGTGGCTATCTTTACAACGGTCCAAGCGACCAATTAGTCGGTGCTCAGGCTTCCCACGCATGGTGTGAAGTGTATTTACCGCATGTTGGTTGGATTGGCTACGATCCCACCAATAATACCATGGCCGATGATCGTTACGTTAAAGCGGCCGTCGGTAGAGATTACGAAGACGTTGCGCCAATCAAAGGACTATACCGCGGCACATCGCAATCACGGATGATCGTTGATGTTCTTGTCGAACGAGTCGATGCCCCATGACGCTAAAAACCAAAGATTGACGTTGCTTTGGAGCAAAACTGTTGTTTGCTCCGCCATGCACATAGAGGTGATCAATACTGGCTCGGAATTACTGTTAGGAACCACACAAAATACCCATGGCGGATGGCTCGGACGCGAGCTGTTTCGTCTCGGGCTCCGCATCGCAAGGCAAGTGACCGTTCCCGACGGCGAAGCCATCGAATCCGCCCTCGCCGAATCGGTAAAACGCAGTGACATCGTCATTGTAACCGGTGGACTTGGTCCGACCAGTGACGACGTAACCCGCGAGGCATGCGCCAAAGTCACGGGCGCGGAACTCATCGAAGATGAAGCGGCCTTGCGTTGTATTGAGCAATTTTTTGCCATCAGAAATAAAATCATGGCCCCAGATAATCGCAAACAAGCAGAAGTTCCCGTCGGCGCTGATGTACTAACGAACAAAAATGGCACGGCTCCCGGCATTTATTTGCCTGCCCGCATCAATCAACTCCATCCGTGCGGAATCTTCTTGCTGCCTGGCCCGCCCCGCGAGTTGTATCCCTTATTTTTCGACGAAGTAGAACCGCGCTTGCGTGCCTTAGCTGGCGTTCAGTCGAACCAAATCATGCACGAGATGAAATTCACCGGCGTGGGAGAAAGTGATTTTCACCAGGCTATCGATGCGCAACTTGCAACGATTCCCGGACTCGAAGTGGGCTATTGTGCAAGAATCGCCGAGGTGGATTTGCGCCTCATCGGAGATGAAGAAGCCTGCATGAAAGGTCGTGCCATCGCTTTCGAGGCCTTTGCCGAATATCTCATCAACGAAAATGGAGCCTCGCTGGAGGCCACGGTTGTCGATAAGCTCCGCTCGTCAAATCTCACCTTGGCACTGGCAGAAAGCTGTACTGGTGGTTTGATTTCCTCACGTATTACAGATGTTCCAGGCTCTAGCGATGTGTTTATGGAAGGTTACATCACTTACGCGAACGAGGCAAAAATCCGCACACTCGGAGTAAATCCAGAAAGTTTAGAAAAATTCGGCGCCGTGAGTGCCGAAGTAGCACGGGAAATGGCCGTAGGTGCCTTGCAGCGCAGCGGCGCAGATCTCGCGGCATCCATCACAGGGATCGCTGGCCCAGGAGGTGGTTCACCGGAAAAACCCGTCGGCACGGCATGGATTGCAGTTGCTTGTAAAAATCAACCCACCATCGTAACGTGCATTTTCCAACCTCGCGATCGGAATGGATTTAAGAAAGCTGCGAGTCAAGCCGCGCTAGACCAAATCCGCCGTGCCATCGGCTAAGCTAGGCACGTTCACCTTATGGCACATTTTTTTTCGCTAACAAAAATCGCATCATTCCAGGAATTGCATCTTCGATGGTTTTCGCCACTCGCTGGTAGGCTTTTTGCCCCATGCCAATCGGGTCTGGCACATCGCCGCCGGGATTTGATGTGGAGAAATCACATAGCAAATAACACTTGTCGGCGAATTCGGGAAATTCATCTAACAAAACTTCTTTGTGTCCCGCTGTCATGCAAAACACAGCTTGGGCCTGCGCGAGTATTTCTTCGCTCACCTGCCGACTGCGAAATCCCTGCAATGTGGCACTCCTTTCGGCGAGAACCGTTGCGGTATCGCGACTCTCACACGACCCCACACTGGCCGCCACTCCCGCCGATTCCACCACCCAATCGCTTTGATCGGCCATCGCCTTTGCCATCAACCCTTGCGCCATCGGGCTACGACAAGTATTTCCCGTGCAAATAAACAAAACCCTATGCTTTTTCTCATCTGTCGTAGGCACATCGACAAAGTACGGTAAATTGATTTCAAGGTCAAACAATCTCATCGCCGAAATTCCCTCTGCTAATCCATCATTTCAGCAAGGGGAAAAGCCTGAGAGCGCAAAGCGGGCGAAATACTTTACCATTGCCAATCTTTACGACAGACATCACTCTAAATTCCCGATAAAAAACGCCGATTATGGAATTCTATGACCTTTTCTTCCCAACATCTTCCTGCCTACATCGCTGGCAATCCGGTATTCACCAATCATACAGTCAAGGTGAAGTATCCCTACGATGACTCACTTACTGGCACGGCATGCCTCATCGATGTAGCCCCTTTACATCAGGCCATCGCTGCCGCCCTTGATTGCACAAACGTCACGCCGAGTCGTTACCATCGATCACAGATTTTGCGAAAAACGGCATCACAGAAAACCTTGCTTGGGCCATGAAGGCAGCCAAAGAACTGAAAACAGGCATTGTCAACATCAATGAAGTCCCCGCCTATCGTCTCGAACATACCCCATTCGGCGGAACCAGAGACTCAGGCCTTGGTATAAAAGAAGGCATTACCGAGGCGATGAAATTTTATACCCATGTAAAAACGATTTCCCTCCCATGGTAAAGATGAGCATTCATTTGATCAAGCCATCGAAACCAAAGGATTAGTGATTTCTCGATTTTGCCGGAGTGATGTGCGGTGGCTTTAGGTAGAGAGGCTGAAGGATTTGCGTAGAATACTCCACTTTTTCTTGCTGTGAAAGATCGAGCCACGCTTGCCACAACTCATGAGCGCTGGGAATTTCTTGCGTCACTTTGCCTTCGAGTGAGGGGTGATGGATGGCATCAAGGGAAAGAACTCGTTCGGCTAATGTTACTTGGTCTAGCAGTAGTTCGATGCTGCCCATAGTCGGCGCGAGGGGCATTTTCCCTTCATCAATCCAGACCCACCACCAATCGCCGCGACGCGCGTCACCTATGGCGAGACAGCGCGATTTCTGGCGCACGGTTGGCAGACCGAGCAACGAGGGAACGCCTGCGATGGGGCATTGATGAACAATCGCCAATCCCTGTGCTACGGCGATTCCCACCCGTGTGCCACTGTAGCTACCAGGACCCGTACCTACGATAATTTGTTCAATTTTTCCCACTTCCGCCACGGCAGAAAGTCGCTGCAACGGGAGAAAAACTTCGCAATTATGTCCACGATCCGAAAAAAATAGCTCATTTTGCCACGCGGCATCAGCAATCTGTAGGCCCACGCTGCCGTGCGGAGTGGATGTTTCTATGGCAAGGGTTGTGGGGCATGGTTGCATAGTCAAAGAAAGTGAAGCAAATACAAAGAAACATGACAATTCAAGAGCAGATTTCTCATTTTCTAAAAGATTACGGCTTTCTTACTTGCATAGCTGCCATCTCCGCGCTTAGTTGCTCGCGGAAAATTTATCTACATGACAGCATACGCAAAAGGCCTAGAGGGAGTGATCGCAAACGAATCCGCATTATCAAACGTTGAAGGTGCTCAAGGACGCCTGAGCTACCTCGGCTATCATATTGATGACCTTGTAGAACACACAACTTATGAAGAAGTCGTTCATTTGCTGCATCATGGTCATTTGCCCAATCGCTTTGAACTTGCTGCCATGGAACAAGAACTGCGGACGCAACGCAATGTGCCGCAGGGCGTTTTAGATTTCCTCCAAGCATGCCCAAAGGATGCTAACCCGATGGACGTGCTGCGCACTGCGGTTTCTATGCTGGGACTCTATGATAAACGTGCCGCAGTCGGTGAACCAGACCTTGTGATCAATGCGAAGATAGCGATTGCTCTCGTCGCGCAAACGCCAGTGCTCGTCGCGGCATTTCATCGATTCCGTAATGGCCAAGTGCTTCCCCCGATCCGTACGGATCTCTCGGAAGCTGCGCATTTCTTGTATTTGATTACGGGGAACGTTCCCTCGGAAAAAGCCGCACGGATTCTCGACGTAGCCTACATTTTGCATGCCGATCACGGCATGAATGCATCTACATTCTCCGCACGAGTTACGGTGGCGACTTTATCGGATTTTTACTCCGCCATGACTTCTGCCATCGGAACCCTCAAAGGACCTCTGCACGGCGGTGCTAACGAAGGAGTCATTCACATGCTGCAACAAATTGGCGAACTCGATAAAGTGGATGCTTATGTGGAGGATAAATTAGCCAATAAAGGGAAAATTATGGGCATTGGGCATCGTGTTTACAAAGTGCTTGACCCACGCGCTCCGCATTTGCGAAAGCTCGCCATTGAGTTAACGGAAGAACTAGGTGAACCAAAATGGATTCAAATGTCCGAGCGTATCGCCCAAATCATGCGGGAACGTAAAGGACTCAACGCTAACGTCGATTTCTATTCCGCTACGGTTTACCATTCACTTGATATTCCTACAGACTTATTTACGCCAATTTTCGCCATAGCACGTATGTCTGGCTGGACGGCACAAGTGCTCGAACAGTTGCGCGACAATCGCCTCTATCGTCCTCTCACACTCTACACCGGCCCCACAGAACTCATGCCTGTGAAGCCGATCAGCGAGCGCTGATTTTAGCGATCCATCGTGCAACTTTGCATTGGTGCTTGATTCCATGGCATGCGCGAAAGCAAAATCGCGAGTCCACACCAGCCCGTTGCTCCTGCCATCGTCAATCCAGCGCCAAGAAAGGCGGGGACGAGGGCAAAAAGCGGATTGATCGTAAGTGCTAAGATCGAGCTAGAGAGAGCAATAAGACCGATTGTGAGTTGCACTTGGCGTATCAATGGCAAGGTGCTGGCTTGTGATTTCACTACATCGCCTGAATTTTCCATCCAAGCACTAATGCCGCCTTCTAACACGTGCAGCGAGCTTGCGCCAGACTGCTGAAGAATGGCTGAGGCACGCGCAGCACGTGTGCCTCCGTGACAGATGATTACGCATGGCTCGTGGTAATCATGCGTTAGAATTTTTACTTTTGCGGCATCAAGTTCATCGAGCGGCATATGATGTGAACCGGCAATATGGACATCCCGATATTCTTTCGCTGTGCGAACATCCAGCAGATGAATCACAGCAGTGGTTTTGCGTATTTTTTGTAGTTCTTGTGAGTTCATGATTGGTCTTGAAGTTGTTTGAGTTGATGATGTGCCCCTGCTTGAATGCTGTAGGCATCAAAGCCATTGAGGGCAAGGATGCGTGCCGCGAAATAGCTGGTTTTTCCCATCTGGCAGATCGTGAAAACGGGTTGTGAAGGGTCGATTTCATGCAGTCGATCACGCAATTGTGGCAGTGGGATATTTTTCGCGCCTGGAACTGGTGATTTTTCTGCGCTGGCGGTGGGACGGACATCAATGATTTGTGATCCTGCAGAAGCGAGATCAGGCACGGGTTTAAGCATGCCGTCACGAACGTTGCCTGCGGCAAACCCTCCGATATTGATGATGTCTTTTGCACTGCCAAATGGCGGAGCATAGGAGAGTTCCAAATGGGCGAGATCATCGATGGTAAGCCGGCCTTTGATGGCTGTGGCGATGATGTCGAGACGTTTATCAACGCCATCTTTGCCAACGGCTTGGGCACCGAGAATACGTCCGTTTTCGGCATGCCATAAAAGTTTCAGTGTAATCGTTTCTGCTCCAGGGTAATACGAGGCATGGGAAGCCCCATTCACAGTAATGGTTTGATAGGGTATCTCTAACTGGCGCAAACGCGCTTCGCTATGACCAGAAATTCCTGCGACTGTGGAGAATACGCGAACGATTGCCGTGCCGATGGAACCAGCATAGGGAAGGGCTGTTTCTTCGAGAAAAATATGATCCGCAGCGGTGCGACCTTGTCGATTCGCGGGTCCGCCGAGGGGAATGGCCGCAACGCCACCGAGAATGGGATCGTAGCTTTCACAGACATCACCGACGGCGTAGATGTGTGGATCGTTTGTTTGTTGATAGGTATTTACGACAATATGACCGCGCTTTCCGAGTGTGAGGTCTGCGTTTTTGGCGAGTTGATTTTCGGGGCGAACTCCGATGGAAAGAATGACAAGATCAGCATCATGCGTGACTCCCGAAGCAAGTGTGCAGCGCAGGGTATTTTCATGATCGGCAAAAGAGGCAATGCCATCGCCGAGTATGAGTTCGATTTTCTGCTCTCGCAGAGCTTCGCTGATATGCTGCGCCATTTCTGGATCCAACTGCGGCAATACTTGCTTTTGCATTTCTACCAAAGTGACTTTGGCCTTTTGGTGCGCAAGCTGCTCTGCCATTTCCAAGCCAATAAATCCGGCACCGATGATGAGAACGCGTAGGTCGGGCTTCAAGTAGGATTTGATGCGATCCATATCGCCAAGAGTGCGTAGCGTGTGAATGCGTGGATCATCAATACCGGGCAGCGGCGGACGCAAGGGAGATGCTCCAGGAGCGAGAATGAGTCGGTCATAGCCGATGGTACTGATTTCATTCGATTGCAGATTTTTAATCTCTAACGATTTTTGATTTCGATGAATTGCAATTGCCTCGGTATTGGTCAGAACTTCTAATCGGAGTAGTTTCTCCAAGGATTGTGGCGTTTGCAAAAGCAGGTCATCGCGCTCTGTGATTTCTCCACCGATGTGATAGGGCAGACCGCAGTTTGCAAAAGATACATAGGCACCTTTTTCGATGATAATGATCCGTGCCTTTTCGCTATGCCTTCTGGCACGAGCCGCTGCGGATGCGCCGCCAGCAACCCCGCCAATAATGACGATGGTTTGTTGTGATTGATTCATGGTATTTCTTTCGTGTTGTTGTTTGAAGTGATGAAATAGGGAGTCATTTTTTTGTAGTCTATGATTTCGATTTCGCCTTCGCCTCCTGCATCGCGGGTTGTAATGTGCTGTGCATCGTTTTACAAAAACTAGCGAGTACTTGCGGCTGAAGTCGGTAGTAAATATAGCTACCATCTGTCCGATCCAGCAAAAGTCCTGCCTTTTTCAGTATGGCGACATGCCGCGAGCACGCTGGCTGGGAAAGGGGCAGTTGCGACGTAATTTCCATGCAAGCAATCTCGCTTTTCTGGGATCGACCTATGATGCGGAGAATTTCAATACGAGCAGGATGCGATAAAGCCGCGGCAAAATCAGCGAGTCCAGCGATGTCAGTATCAAAAAGATCTTTTCTTGCGTGCGGCATATTCTATATCTTAAATATGGAATTCAATTATGCAAATAAAATATTTTGGAATAAAAAATCTTACGCGGATGGAAAGTTCCCTTTTCATGGAATCAATCTATCCACACTGATTCCCCGATGATCAAATCCCTTGGTCGATTTTATTTCACTTTACCCTCGCTATCGACCTCGCAGCGGAAATGTTCACCGCCGGCATGAATGTCCAAGACTCCCCTGCCCCATTCTGCTTTTATAATAGGACTATCATAAAGTGCAGGGGTACGTAAATCCAATCGCTTCCCATTTCGCCAAACACCTAGGTTCAGCGGATTTTCGTTCCAATGAATTCCTAACCATTTTCCGTCTGAAGTTTTGTAACGCGCAATACCTTGCTGAAGCTCTGTTAGATCGACATCCGCCAAGGCCACAGATCGCTTAAACTGATCAAATGACGAATGTGTTGCTTTTTCCCCCACTTCAATGGCCAAACCACAAAATGCCCCGCCATGTCCCTTCGCGCTCAAGACTTGATGTTTGGGAAATCTCGACTCCTTAAACTCCGTCAGAGTCTGCGTTAGTGATGAATCACGTCTGATTACGCTGGTGCCAAGCCCACGAATCGCCACCCAAGTTTGGTCACATTCAAGAAATGTAACGCGCTTAGACTCGCTGATTTTGATATTTTCAGGAATCACCCACAGCCATGGCGAAGTGCCATCCTTGACCAGCCAAATTACGATATTTTGCAACTGAGCAACGCGATTTTCCGCAGAAATGATCCCTTTCTTATACATGGGAGAACCAGCGTAGGCCGGATCTTTCCCGGGAATCGCGTGGAGTGCTATAGCTCCATCCTTTTGATCGAATGCGAGAATTTTAAAACCGTTTACATCGCCGCCATCAACAGAAGTTCCTCCCGTAAGCGACCCCATCTGGTAGGTTTGAGCAATATACTGTGTCTCAAAATACTCTGGTTTAGCACTTTTTTTATGACCAGTAGTTGCTTCGTAAGGAGGTTTAGCTGAAAAAATCTCGACGGGCTTATCGAATTTTTTACTAGCCAGATTCACAACGCTGAGAGGTGGTCGATAGGCACTTGTAATTTGATGAACTTCATCAGATTCCCATTGGCCAATCTTGCCCGAAGGATGATCACCAAACCACACCCAAAGGGAGTTCGCTGCACTACCACCGAAGGGCTGCGCGTGATTGTAGTCGCGTTTGGTTGGGCCGTTAAATCCGCCGCGCCAGTATTTGATTGCTCCTGCGGCGGCGAAGAAATCCAGACAAGCCTTTGCCGCAAACTTTACGTCGCGGTCTTTTGCAAAGTCATACAAATTCAATAGTGGTGCTACCGAATGTCCATGGTAATTCTCCGAATCCCATTCGCCAATCCCCACTCGATAGAGCGTTGCCGTGTATTGGAGGAATTCATTTTTGTACTGTGCCGCAGTCGCATGATTCCCCGTCTCTTCTGCCATGAGATAAACGCTACTCACACGCATTAAATAGAGATTTTCTGTTGATCGGACATCGACCCAAGAGTTTCTCGCATCAGGGCCCCAACCCTCTTTTGGCCCCTGATAGGCATAATGCGGTCGACGCATCGGATCTTTCGCCGTCCAATTTTTTGCCCCATCGAACATGAGTTTCTTGTAAGCAGGGTCTAAGAGATCGCCAAAGTAAAAATACTTGCGGATTTGGTGTTTGAGAGTGAAGGCCGCATAATAATCGATCCCCGCCGTCTCGCGATGCCACTCCTGATGTTGGTGATCCTGAGCCTGTAAATGCTTAAGAGAAAGCTCTTGGTTGCCTCCAAGCACATGCGCCATCAGATAGCCATAGGTACGTTTTTCATTTTCAAAATATGTGTTAACGCCTGCCTTAACATCGCGCGTTTGTGCAGCAATAATTTGGCTGGCGCGTTTTTGAAACTCAGATTCTAGATCGTCCGGCCAAGCAATACGATAGACTTCATCGACTGGACGAGCACGAAAACAGGTTACACCATCGTTTTTAAAAACCATGTTATCATAACGCCACTGCGCCTGAATGGTGCACGGTGAAAATAACAAAAAAATTAGCAAGTAGCAGAATCGATTCATAAAAATGTTACTGGTAATGAGTGAACATCATTTACGACGCGGTGTCCATACTTGTGTCGTGAATTTCCTTCTCTACATAGGAAATCCATCAGTGTTCGCTTTTTAATTTGCAAACATCTGGTCTGCGTTAAACAATGTCCCAGTTATGGCATTGCATAAAAGGCTACTCCCCCGACTCGTTCTGTTTCTAGTGCTATGTATTTCCTGTTGGTGGGCTTTCTCACCTTCGTCGAAAAGCTCGAATTTCGCTAAGCCATCCGCCAATCTCATGCAGGACGCTGCCCTTACGCCCAAGGCGAAAGAGGCAACAACTGCGCATCATTCACCCATCGATGACTCACCATCGAGAATAGTGCCAGGAAGCAGCAACGCTCCTTCACCACAACCCGTATCTACCCGCGCTTCGGCGGTTCCTAACAAAAGTGTGGCAAGCATTCTGGATGGTGCTGATTTGAGCAATCCCCAAGTGCGCACACGTATCGTGGCAGAAATGGCCGCTCTGCAACGCGCACAGCAAGAATCCGTAGAGGAAAAAGCTGGGCGACTGGGAGTACCTCTGCGCATCGATGGCCCGGGGCACAAAGTCGCAATGCTTTACGATTTCCGTGGAGATGAGCCATTATACCGCACCAATAAGAACCATAACGCGGCGATTTCTACAGGTGCGAATCTCCTGCAGCCTGCTCCTTTCAATTTGAGCGGAAGCGGCATCAAAGTCGGCGTCTGGGATGGCGGCTCCGTGCGGGAAACCCACCAAGAATTTACGGGGCGCGTGACCAAGAAAAACGCATCAGCAGCAAACGATGACCACGCCACCCACGTCGCAGGGACCATAGCCGCAGCCGGCATACAAGCCAGCGCAAAGGGCATGGCTCCCGCTGCAACAATCGACTCCTACGATTGGAATGCCGACTACACCGAAATGACGGCCACCGGTACAGTCAGTGCCACTGATTCGACCGGGCTACCGTTATCGAACCATTCCTACGGCTATGATGCAGCAACAGCAGACATGGGTCGCTATGAGACAGAAGCGGCATCGGTAGATGCCATCGCGGCGAGCCTGCCTTTTTACCTACCCTTCTGGGCTGCGGGGAATGAGCAGGATCTTCTTACCTCGAAAGGCGGCTTTCAATCCATCACATTCAATGGATTAGCTAAAAACATACTTACCATCGGTGCCGTCAACGATGCCGTTTCGGGCGGTGTGCGCATCGTTGGGAATGCTACGATTGCCAATTTCTCCAGCCTAGGGCCGTGTGATGATGGTCGCATTAAACCAGACCTCGTCGCAAATGGAGTGGGCGTTTATTCCTCTGTTGCCACGAGCAACACTGCCTATGATGGAACGTACAATGGCACCAGCATGGCAACGCCGAATGCGTTAGGCTCGACGATACTAATCGAACAGTTGTATGCCCGTGAATTTTCAGGCCAACGCATGCGCGCCAGCACCTTAAAATCCTTGTTAATTCACACCGCGGACGATAGAGGAAATGCAGGTCCTGACTACACCTATGGGTGGGGACTGATGAATGTCAAAGCGGCCGCTGATTTATTGATCGCTCATAAAAACAGCCTAGCGGCACCGAAAGTTATCGAAGGCACCCTTACGAACACCGCTAAAATCGCCACCCATACGTTTACCTGGGATGGAGTGAGTCCCATTCGCGCCACTCTTTGTTGGACAGAACCCGCGGGAGTTGCTCAGACGGCGGCGGATAGTAGAGCACCCAATGTTCGTCACAACCTCGACGCCAAAATCACCGCGCCGAATGGTACATTGGACTATAAGCCGTACGTGATGCCATACGTAAACACGTGGAGCACAGCATCAATGTCCGCACCTGCAACCACCGGGAAAAATAACGTCGATAACGTGGAGCAAGTGTATCTCGCAACACCGAGCCAAGCGGGCACTTACACCGTTACGATATCGCTAGATGGGACATTGACTACCTCAAGCCAAGTGTATTCGCTCATCATCAGCGGCGGCACATCGACCACAAGCAATCCGCCCCCACAGGTAACGCTATCCGCCCCGGCAAACGGTGCCACCTACCTCGCGGGAAATACCGTAACTCTTGCTGCCACCGCCACTGATCTTACCGCCACAGGAACAACTGGATCTGTGACGAAGGTAGAATTTTTTGAAGGTATCAATTTATTAGGCACAGTCACCACACCTCCCTATACCTTGTCATGGACACCCAGCGCGGGAAGTTATGCAGTAACGGCCAAAGCTACCGATAACGAGGGCGCAGTCGCAAATTCATCGCTGGCAACATTCTATTTTCTCACGGGCACGGGGCGGCCTACGATTTCCAACTTCACGCCTTCAAGTGGTCGTGCGGGTGACAGCATTGTCCTAAGTGGAGGAAATTTTGCGGGCGTGACTGCCGTGCGTTTCGGTAACATTGACGCAAATTTCACCATCAATTCCCTGGGGCAACTCACCGCCACCGTGCCCACGGGCGCAACCACGGGACGCATTACAATTGTCAATGGCTATGACTCCACGGAATCTAGCTCTGACTTCACCATTGTATCAGCACCAATCCTCATCAGTCAAATCTACGGAGCAGGAGGAAACAGTGGCGCCATTTACAATCGCGACTATGTGGAAATCCACAATCGCAGCGGCACTTCTGTCAATCTATCAGGTTGGTCGCTGCAATACGCCTCCGCAAATGGAACCACTTGGCAAAGCACATCTCTTGGCGGAACAATTGCCGCAGGGAAATATTTTCTCATTGGACTAGGTAGCGGCTCAGCGGGAACAGCACTACCGACCGTGGATTTGAGCGGAACGATCCAAATGAGTGCCACTAGCGGCAAAGTGGCGTTGCTTAGTTCTACAAGCCTAGTCAGTGGGCGATCTCCCGTGGGGAATCTCGATCTTGAGGACTTCGTGGGCTTTGGATCGGCAGATGCTTCAGAAACAGCATCAGCTCCATCGCCTTCCACGACTACAGCCATTTTTCGGATTGGCGGCGGAAACACCGATACTGGAAACAACTCGGTAGATTTCATCGCGGCGTCTCCCGCACCGCGCAATTCCTCTACTGGTGCGCCAATACTGCCAGTCATTACAAGTGCGTCATCCACAAACGGCACCGTGGGAACGGCATTCAGTTATCAAATTTCAGCAACGAATCTCCCGCAATCCTATGCTGCAAGCGGATTGCCTTCTGGTCTATCGGTCAATACGAATACTGGTCTCATTTCCGGCACGCCCACCGCAGCCGGGATCACGAACGCAACCATCAGTGCGATCAATGCCGCAGGGCAAGCCAACGCCTCGTTGACGATTACCATCACACCCACAGTCAGCGGCCCCATAGTGATTTTTTCAGAAAATATGGGTAATCCGACTGGAACGACAACACTCGCAAATTTCATCAATGGCACGCCTCCTGCGACGTTTCAAAATAAGGGAATTTTGACATATACACAGGGAGCGCAAACCACGCCAGTAGATGTGCGAATCACCTCAGCTTCTAGTGGCTATGTTGGGGCATCCGGCAATGGCAATATCTGGTTCACAAGCACAGCGGGCGCTTACGGATTTTCGATTGAATCAATCAATGCATCCAGCTTTACCAATCTGAGTCTTAATTTTGGCTATCGCAAGGAAAGTTCCACAACCTTTGCTTCCTTTGCAGTCGATTACTGGAACGGTACCGGATGGATTACTGTGGCTAATTCTGCATCCACTCTATTTAACGAGAGCGCAAACGCATCCATCGGATGGTATTTATCAAAGAACATTTCCCTCCCTACTGCCGCGCAGATCAACGGTCTAAAAATCAGATTTGTCAAAACTGGCAAGGAGGCTATTCGCATCGATGACATCAAACTCACCGGCACTGCCGCCGCCCCCCCTGCGCTTACCGTTGAAGGGAGTCTCACGGCGGTTAATTCGGTGTATGGCAGCGCTTCACCCGTCGCTAGCACATTGAGTGTATTTGGCACATCCATGAATGCCGGCATTCTTATCACTCCTCCCGCTGGATTCGAAGTCTCACAAACGAGCGGCAGTTCTGGCTTCGCAGCCACGCAGACAATTGGGGCAACGGGAACGATCGCACCGACTACAATCTATTTTCGCTTATCCGCTGGAATCGCCGCAGGTTCTTATTCAGGCAATGTCCTGATCACCAGTCTTGGGGCAGTAGATGTTTCCAGACCAGTAGCGACATCAGAAGTGCGACCTAAACTCCTAATCGTCACCGCCGAAGATCGAACCAAACCGTACGGTTCGATCATCAACCTCGGAGCCAATCAAACTAATTTCAGCAGCAATGGTTTAGTGGGAACGGAAACAATCGGCAGCGTCACACTCAACGCTAGTGGCGGCACTGCTGCTACTGACGCGCCGGGAATCTATCAGATCACGCCCTCCACTGCCAGCGGTGGGACATTCTCACCGAACAACTATGACATCGACTACCAATCGGGCGTTTTGACTGTAACACCGCGCCCGTATGCCGATTGGCTACTGATTTACCCGACTTTGCCCCAAACATCCGCAGCCGCCGACCCTGATGGCGACGGGCAAAACAATTTGATGGAATACTTTTCAGGGACACATCCCGGAACATCAAACTCACTTGGCACTACGATACAAGTTGCAGATCACGTGATGATCTATCGATACCGTCGCGCCAAAGGCATCACCGGTCTAACAGCCAGCGCACAATGGTGTGATAATCTAATAAGTGCATCATGGACTGCAACAGGCATCACCGAAACCACACAGGACATGGGAGACCACGAACAAGTCACCGCCACGCTTACACTACCCGCCAACACCTTACGCCGTTTCATGCGCTTGCACATTTCTCAGCCATGAGAAAAATGAATTCCTTATGACTTTGATCGTTACGGCTTTGACGCATGTTGGTGACGGATTTTTTCGACAAATTTCTGATCCTCATTGCTAAGCCGAGTCAAAGGTAAAATCACCGGCTTCTGGTTCAAGAAAAGTCGCACACTGCCGTCTTTCACCACAGTTGGATACTTGGGAGGCTCTGGCTGTTTGATGGGACTGCCATTGACCCACTCCACGCGCAAATCCTCAAACGCGATCAGTTTAGCATCAATCACCTTCCCATCCGCGCTTGTCCACGAACGCATTTCACTGAGAGACAACCGTGATACAAACTGAGTGACTTTTTGATCGTTTGTCCGTGCTGGCGCGATGTCGGGACTGACGCTATTTCCCCCGTTAAGCGACCGTATACCAGTGCAGCCTACCCCTGATGGCACTCGCAACTGAGCGAATGCCACGATCGAACTAATGAGCAGTAGTGAAACAATTTTCATAAATCCAATTTATCGCTTTTTTCCATTTTCGCAAGGGAGTTCATTTGTCAAACGGAACACGAGCGATCTTTCGATGTCAGATTATTTCATTGTGAATCGTGATTTACTGTCCACTTTGCTGACGCATGCGTTCGGCTTGTTCTTGTCGTTCGCGGGCAGCTTCTTGCTCGGCTCGCATGCGATCCGCTTGGTCTTGGCGTTCGCGAGCGGCTTCTTGCTCTGCTCGCATGCGTTCGGCTTGTTCTTGTCGTTCGCGGGATGCTTCTTGTTCGGCTCGCATGCGTTCGGCTTGTTCTTGTCGTTCGCGGACGGCTTCTTGCTCGGCTCGCATGCGTTCGGCTTGTTCTTGTCGTTCGCGGGCAGCTTCTTGCTCGGCTCGCATGCGTTCTGCTTGTTCTTTTTGTGCGATGGCAGCTTCTTGCTCTGCTCGCATACGTTCCGCTTGTTCTTTTTGTGCGATGGCAGCTTCTTGCTCTGCTCGCATGCGCTCCGCTTGCTCTTTCTGCGTGATGGCTGCTTCTTGCTCTGCTCGCATGCGTTCTGCTTGCTCTTTCTGTTGTTGTTCCGCTTCAGCTTCGGCTAATTCTTGAGATTTTCTCATTTGTTCTTGCGCCGCTTTATCGGACATTTGGCGCTTTTCTGCTTCTTCCATGGCTCTTCTGCGCTCAGCCTCGCCAAGCTCTCGTTCACGAGCTTGTTGTTGTCTTAAGGCCTTTTGTTGTTTTTCTTGAAGATCGGCTAACAATTCATCAGCGCTTGGCCGAATCGGCCCCTGTTGATTATGTTGCCCTTGGGAACCGCCGATGACGGAACCTGGATTTCTTTCTCGACCTTGTATTTCACGCAGTCCCCCACCCCGTGGCTGCTCCTGGTTTTGCGAAATGGAATCACGGTTCGCGTTATCAAGCTGTCCTGATCGCATGGTTGAAGCATCGGCTATTTCACCCGTCTGCGAACGATCTTGCTCTGGCGCATTGGGAACATGTTGATCGGGCTTTGTTCCTTCTTGCTGTAGTGCCACGTCGGGAATTTGCATAGTTGATTCGCGACTTTTTCTTGTTTCTTGAGTATGCTTCATCCCTTGTTCCATGGTGGGAACGATTTGCTCTTGTGTAACAGTAGCACTTGGCTCTTTGAGTCCAATTGCGGGCTGGGCAATGGATGTCACAAGATTTTCCCGCTGGTTGACGATTTTTTCTCGTAGCCCGATGCGACGCATAACTTTTTGCGATGTTTCATCGTTGATTGTTTTCGCCGCGACTACACGCTCTTCCTCGCGTCTGCTGAAGAATCGCGCTTGAATCTCAGGATTAAATGCCTTGCTGCGAATTGCTAGATCGTCCCGAATTTCACTCTCAACACGGTTCGGACGAAGTGCCGTATTCCATGGTGCTTGGAAATCTGGCGCATGGAATTGAATACGGTCTCCTCTTCTTGCTACGTGACGTAGTGGATCGAGTCCATTCGGCAGAGTTGTGTTTAATTCACATTGATAACGTGGAATTGTTTGACCGATCCAACGGCATGCGATGTCGTAATCGATCGCTCGACAGATCGCACGTTGATTTTCAAATCGATATCCTCCACAGTAGTTCGTGCTCGAATAGATGCGGTTACAATCTGAACGGGAAAATACAAATGAGCTTATATTACTACCAAAATGAGAGGTGCGCACAAAACAGTAGGAATTTACCGTAAGCCCACAAGAATCTCCGTAATAAGTCGTCCAGTCATTACCACGCCAGTGTAGCGATTCCGGTGGCAATGGAGCCCAACCAATATGTGATGTATCATTTCTCCAACAGACCCAAGCGGGACCCCATGTTGTACCTGGCACCCAGCACCATCCTGTGTTTTTGAGTAAAACCCATCTACCGTAGTGATACGTCGCCCATCCGAATGGTTCCGATGAAACCCAAGTCCAACCACAATCGGAATAGACCCAATGCCCGAGAGTATATGGATGCCAATCATTTTGATTCCAACAATTCGGCCGCCAGACATAGCCGTATTGCGGCACGGAAAACCATGTTCCATGAGGACTCAAGCGATTATGAAACACGCTGAAATCGTATTCCGTTTGTAATGCGCTAACCGATTTCGGATTTCCTGGTATTTCTTGATTGTTCGTAGGTCGTTGCTTGACTTGTGCTAGGCGTGCTTTTTCTTCGGCAAGTTTTCTCTCAATTTCTGCCATGCGCGCATTCTCCTCTGCCGTGCGGTTGCGATCTTCCGCTAGACGAGTCCGCTCTTTTTCCAGAGCAATGATCATTTCTTGTAATTGCTCATTTTGCTCGTTCAACTCTTGCCGCTGGCGTGCAATCGAATCTTTTTCTAGCGCCAGACGTTCGATTTCGATTTCATGCTTTAAGCGTTTTTCCTCTAACTCCAATGCACGCAGTTCTTCCGCGATCTTGGATGGGTCTTCTGTTGTTTGCGTATTAGTGTTCGTCTGCGCCTTACGGCACGCGGGTAATGCCAAAATGGATAAACCGAGTAAAATCGTTAACTTTTTCATAATCACAGCTTGTGTGTATCGGTGGAACGCCACGATGAATCAACTTATTCATGAAATTTTTTCGTAAGACTGAATTCATTCTGTATGACACCACAAATAGTTCTTGCCCCCCTATTTATCCTCAAGCAAAAATGCGCATGTCGCCTCATTCTTATTCGATGAATGTATTACTCAAAACTCCCTTGGCAGAATTTCCGATAGGTAATCTGCCTCTTCATCAACATCCATTTCCGACGGCTTGGCACCGACATCCACAGGCGTGGATCAGCCAAGCTGACGTGCTAGCCCTTCTCGCATCTTTGCAGGATACATTAGTTGATCAGCACGGTCATTACTTGGCATGGAAAAATCTTTCGCCGAGTGAAAATGCGCTCATTGCCACCTCCTCGCTACGTATCATTCACCCGTGGGATCTTCTCAAAGCGAATGAGAATTATGTAGGCAATATCACCGACAATTGCATCGATGGTGACATTCATTCAGCAGCTCATATTGAAGGAATCGTACATATTGGAAAAGGAACTCGTATCCTCCCGGGGGTGTTCATCGAGGGCAATGCGATCATTGGCGAGAATTGTAAAATCGGTCCCAATTGTTACATTCGTGGTGCAACCAGCATTGGCGACAATTGTCACATTGGGCAAGCTGTGGAAGTGAAAAATTCCATCATTCTTTCACATTCTTCCATTGGTCACTTATCCTACGTTGGCGATTCTGTCGTCGGACACAAAGTCAACTTTGGCGCGGGTACGATCACTTCGAACCTTCGCCATGATGGCAAAAATCATCGATCCATGGTCGATGGTAAACTGATTGACACGGGGCGCAGGAAATTCGGAGCCATCGTCGGTGACTACGTCCACACAGGAATCAACACTTGCATTTACCCTGGACGCAAACTCTTTTCCCTCACTACGACACGACCAGGCGAAATCGTCGATAAGGACCTTTGATTCCATTCGTAATTCCCTATCTCATTTGGTTTACCCATGCACTTGATCCTGTCACTTTTCGCCACTACCGTCATTGATTATCGCGATGGTCAGTGCTTTCTCAAGAAAGGAAAATGCCTTCAATGGCAGCTAGATGGGATCGCTACTTTATTGGCTTCACACGGTTGCTTGCGTGGAGCGATCTACCTCGACACCATAAGAACCGTTTCATTCAGTTCCACCATACCTGCGAACGCCCATCAACGCATCCGCAATATTTTACATTCATGAAAAAATGATCTGGGCATCTGCAACGAAAACTCTCGACCTTTCTTCCCGCGCTGTGATCATGGGCATCCTAAATGCCACACCTGATTCTTTCTCTGATGGCGGGAAATATTTGGATCCAGAAAAAGCCTGTCAGCATGCACTTTCTATGATTGCCGCTGGCGCGGAGATCATTGACATCGGCGGAGAGTCCACTCGCCCTGGTGCTGATAGTGTGTCCCCTGAAGAAGAAATCCGTCGCGTGATCCCTGTCATTCAGTGCTTACGACGACACTGGCAGGGATGGATTTCTATCGACACAACCAAATCATCCGTTGCGGCTCATGCTCTCGCTGCGGGTGCCGACATCGTCAACGACATTAGCGGGCTTGATGCGGACGCGAAAATGCCCGAAGTCTGTCGAGAAGCAAAGTGCGCAGTTGTCGTCATGCATCGCCAAGGCACTCCAGCAACCATGCAAATGAATCCTCTCTATGACAATGTCGTTGACGAGATTCGATCGTATTTTCAGGCAAAATATTCGCAACTATGCACATTGGGTCTGTCCCCTTCACAACTCTGTTTCGACCCTGGAATTGGCTTCGGGAAATCGGTGGAACATAACTGGCAAATCATCAAGAATCTCGCTGCATTTCATATCGCTGACCGCCCTGTCTTACTTGGAGCCTCACGCAAATCATTCATTGCGAAAACCATTGGCACGAATCTGCTTTCCGCGCGTTCTTGGCCCAGCGTAGCTCTAACCGCTTTTGGTAGATCGAATGGCGTCATGATTCACCGCGTGCACGAAATCAGAGAAAACCTAGAAGCGATTCGGATGATCGAGGCCATTCAAAATTATCAGCCATCGTGAATTTCACGCCTACGAATCACCCATGAATCACCTCATCCACATCCTAACAACATTATTCCTGCTGTCATTTGCTTACAGCAACACGCAACCCAATATCGTAGTCATTCTGGCCGATGATCTTGGCTACGGATCTCTCGGTTGTTACGGCAATCAACAAGCACGGACGCCCCACATCGATAAGCTTGCGGCAAATGGCATAAAATTCACCGATTTTCATAGCAACGGAGCACTTTGCACACCAACGCGCGCGGCACTAATGACGGGGCGTTACCAGCAGCGCTGCGCATGGGTCGCCGACTCAGAATTATCGCCCCTATTTCGCGAGCAACGGAAAAAAAATCCCATGCAGCGATGGGCTTGGGGCATCTCTACGGAAGAGATTACCATCCCCAAACTACTCCATGCCGTCGGCTACCAAACCGCGATCATTGGCAAATGGCACCTAGGCTACGATGAAAAATTTCACCCGTTAAATTTTGGATTCACCCATTTTCGCGGCTTTATCGGCGGAGGGGTTGACTATCATACCCATGTCGCCACGCACGGCACACAACAACTCGATTGGTGGAAGGATCGAAAAATCGAAAATGAATTAGGATACACTACGGATTTACTTAGCAAGTATGCGAAAGAATTTATCGCGAATCATAAAGCGCGCCCATTTTTTCTCTACATCGCCCACGCCACACCGCATAGTCCATGGCAGGTTCGCCAAGTAGACACCCAGAAAGCGGATGCTATTCGATACCAAGAAATGATAGAAACACTCGATGAATCGGTTGGCGGGATCATTTCCACGCTGCGGGAATATCAATTAGAGGAGAATACGCTGGTCATTTTTTGTTCCGATAATGGACCACAAGGACCACGGGCATTCCCGGCAAATGGCGTATTACAAGGGAAAAAAGGTAGCTTGCTTGAAGCGGGACACCGCGTACCATGCATCGCCTCGTGGCCAGGAAAAATACCCAAAGGAATCACATCATCGGAACCAGCGATGACGATGGATTTTCTCCCCACTTTTGCCAATCTCGCTTCCGCCACAATACCACAGAACCATCTGATTGATGGCGTGGATCTTTTGCCGACCCTTACAAAACAATCACCCACACCAGAACGTACCTTGCATTGGAAACACGGTGATGCTTGGGCTTTACGCAAGGGCGACTGGAAAGTGATCGGCAAGAATACAACCGTGACAATGCTTTTTGATCTTTCATCAGACATTGCTGAAAAGAAAAACTTACTAAAAGATCAACCAAAAGTCGCATCTGAACTCTTGAGCCTTCATCAAAAATGGGTTAAACAACCTAGCTTCCAATAATTATTTCGCGCGATCAATTCATTAAAATACAACCGCAATTCGTATATGAAACGACTTCTCATTTTTCTTGCCTCGATGCAACTCGCCAGTGCCACCGTCATTGATGTCGTCACAGTCTATCAAGCTTTGAGCCTACATGGGTCGGATGTCGATGACGAGGTCGATGCCGATTCCGGCGAATCACTCCAAGCTGCGGTGATGCCGATCCCGATGGCACTGAGCGGAGAATTTCCTGAGGCGATCGTTCGTGCGGTAACACTACCGCTTCGACTTACCAGCAATAACACCAGTTATAAAATCCCCGAAGTGAATCTATGCCAACTTTGTGGCATCAAGATCGATACGGATTCCGATGCACAAAACGAAGTAAAAATCCAAATCGACATCTCAGCATTAGCAATTCCGGCAGAAGTCGATCTCACCGCCCGGCAAGTCATTAAGCTCATTTCATCTGCCATCCGACGTTCCGTTACAGAATATAATAAATCGCAGAAAAAACCACTCACCGTGACCCTCACCATTACCGGCACAGTGGCAAATAATGCCACACTTCGCGACCTTTCTTGTGATTATATTGTCCCAGGAGCGGCAGAATGATCGCATCAAGTTATCAACGATTTTCTTGCCACAACCCATCAACTCTAACAACATCTCCACATGACACCCCAACTCGAAGATTTATTTTCCTTCCTGCGCTTTCCGAGCATTTCCACCGATTCGACTCACGCCCCCGACGTACTCGCCTGTGCCCAGTGGCTCGTGGGAAAATTAGCGGGCATGGGTTTGGAGGCCTCACTTCATGAAACGGCACGCCATCCCATCGTTCTTGCACGTAGCATTCCACAATCCGACAAGAAAACCGTGCTCATTTATGGCCACTACGATGTGCAACCCGTAGATCCCCTTCCGCTCTGGCACAGTCCTCCTTTTGAACCGGAAATTCGCGATGGCAAAATCTGGGCACGTGGCACCTCCGATAACAAAGGCCAAATGCTCGCCCACGTACTTGGCGTCGAGCAAACTCTCAAAGAAAAAGGCGAACTGCCCGTGAATTTGATCTTTCTCTTTGAAGGAGAAGAAGAAATCGGCAGCCCTAACCTCGCCGCATTTTTGCAGGAAAATCGTGAATTTCTCGCCTGCGACATTATCGCGGTATCCGATACCGGAATGGTCGCTGAAGGTATTCCCACTCTGAGCTACGGACTTCGCGGCATCACTTGCGCGGAAGTCACATTGCGCGGTCCTAAAGGAGATCTTCACTCTGGCATCTATGGTGGTGCCGTCGCCAACCCCGCAACCGCCATCGCCCGCCTCGTCAATTCTCTTCACGACAGCGAAGGTAAAATCCTCATCGAAGGCTTTTACAATGACGTTCGCCCCCTCGAAGCATGGGAACGCGATATGTGGAGTGCCATTCCCGGAGCCGCCGATGAAGACTTCCTCAGAGTCACTGGCTCGCCCGCCCCTTTTGGTGAAGCCGGATACTCCAGCGCCGAACGCATCTGGGCTCGCCCCACCGCCGAAGTCAACGGCATCGGCGCCGGCTATCAAGGAGAAGGCTCCAAGACTGTCATCCCCGCACAAGCATTTGCCAAATTCAGCTTCCGTCTCGTCCCCGATCAAGACCCACGCGACATCTCAGAGAAAATACGCGCCCATTTCCTCGCCCACTGTCCCGCTGGTGTTACTTGCGAAGTAGAGATCGGGCACGACGGCAAGCCCTACATTGCCGACCCACATTCACCATACGGCAAAGCCGCGCAAAAAGCCCTTAAAAACGCCTTTGGACGCGATCCCGTATTGATCCGCGAGGGCGGCAGCATCCCCATCGTCCAAACCTTCCGCGAAATCCTCGGCTGCGATACCCTCCTTCTCGGCCTTGCCATTCCGGGTTGCCAAATCCATGCCCCTAACGAAAACTTTCCCGTAGCGAACTTCGAGGCCGGCATCCGTCTCAATCAGCACCTCCTCGCCGAACTCGCCAACTAACTCCCGAAAAATCGTTCATTCCTGAAATATAGAAACGTCACGCCGCGTAAAAACATCGACATCATCGCCATGAAAATTTTCACCTCAGTCGCCCTCGTGCTCAGCACGTTCTTCGCCGTTGCCGAACCCTCCACACAACCCTTCGAACCTGTCACCCTCGCCATCGGAGCCGCTGCGCCCGACTTCGACCTGCCGGGAGTGGATGGAAAAAATTACAAGCTTGCGGATTTTTCCAGCGCCAAAGTCCTCGCCATTGTCTTTACCTGCAATCACTGCCCCGAGGCTTACGCCGCCGCGCCGCGCCTCCAAGAAACGGCTGATGCTTTCAAAGAAAAAGGCGTGGCTGTCGTTGCCATCTCGGGAAATGATCCCCTTGCTTTGCGCTCCGATGAACTCGGCTATGCCCCGCACGGCGATTCGTTCGATGAAATGAAACTCGCCGCAAAAGAGGCCAACTGGACCATTCCCTACCTCTACGATGGCGAAACCCAAACCGTCACTAAAGCCTACGGTGCCGTTTCTACTCCGCACCTTTTCATCTTCGATGCCTCACGCAAACTCCGCTACACAGGTCGCGTCGATGAAGGCTACCGCAAGCACGGCCCTGTGGAAAAAAGCCAAATGCGCGACGTGATCGAGGCTCTACTCGCTGGCAAAGAATCTCCCGTCGCCACCACACGCTCGTATGGCTGCTCCACAAAATGGTCTTACAAACGCGCCAGCGTTAAGGCCGATAATGAAGCTTGGGAAAAACGCGAGGTCACAGTAGATTCCCTAGATGCCGCAAAAGCCAAGGAGCTCGTTGCCAACGCTACTGAAAAAGTTCGCCTCATCAACTTCTGGGCTACCACCTGTGGGCCATGCATCGCAGAAATGCCCGATCTCGTCGAGACCGCTCGCCGTTTCCAAAATCGCGACTTCGAGTTCATTACAGTGAGCAACGACCCCAGTTCCGCTTCCAAGCGCGTTCTTCAAGTGCTCAAGAAAAAGTACGTCGCCACTCCGCGCACGCTGGAAAAATCCATCAAAGCCGAAGGCCGCTCGACCAATAATTACCATATTGCCGATGGCACCACTGATGCCGTGGTAGATGCAATCGATAAAGAATGGAACGGAGCCCTTCCTCATAGCGTCCTCATTGCTCCCGGCGGTAAAATTCTTTGGCGACATACGGGCGAACTCGACATCGTCGAATGCCGCCGCCAAATCGTCAAAGCACTTGCGTCAGCCGAGTAATATCACCTCAGATTTCATCACGACTATACAAACATGCTACAAATCGTTTTCAATGAGATCAGTGCCGCTGAGATGTCTCGCATGGACACACTCGAGCAACTCGATCTGCTTGATCAATTTCAAGTGACCAAAGCCGACATCGAAAAACTCGACGGTGAAAAATTCGGCCTCATTGAACGCGATGGCAAAACCCTTTACCGCTTCCGCACATCGGATTGGCGACTTTATTTTGAAATCAAAGACTCTAGCGTCATCGTCCACCGCGTGTTGCACAAAGGCACATTCTCCGATTTCTTATTTCGCTCGAAAATGCCCATCGCCGAGGACGAAGAACTCGCCAAATCGAAGCACTTCTGGCAACTCATCGACGAAGGCCGCAAAGCCCGCAAAGTATAACAAGGTTGATTATTTCACCCGCTTCAACTTGACCCCGCAACTGGTAAGGAAGGATGCTTCCTCAAAGGCAATTTTTTTAATCCAGCCCATGGCATGCCCTTCTGCGTGAGAGCGGATCTGCCCTACGACGGTTTCTCCCATAAGTAACTCCGCCCCAACGAGGTTCTTTGATTGATCCGTTTCGTCTGCAAGGAAAAATCTTGCCAAGGTGCGATTCAACTTACCCACTGTTTTGATCCGTGAAATCACCTCTTGGCCGATGTAACAACCTTTTCCATAAGAAATCGCGCACGCTTCCAGCCCCGCCTCGGGAGGCAATATCCCCTCCTCCAGCTCCGCCCCCCATCGTGGCACACCCTGACGAATGCGAATTTTTTCTGCGTCGTCCCACGAGATCCCATCCTCTTTTACCGGAGCAGCCACAGGCCGCCAATCATCCATCCCCGGCACTCCCAGTCGATCAAATCGCAACACCATGCCGCCTGGATTTTCCTGATATCCTTCGAGCGACAGCACATGCCGCAAATGATAGTCATCGCTCACATCCACGATCTCCGCTTCGTCGGCAATCAAATATCGCTCAATCCGAGCTAGCAAAATCTCACGCAATTCCAGCGGTGCCTCCAAAAAAACACTCTTCCCATCCCATGAAAAAATGCTCCCGAAGGCCTGCAATTTCCCCTTCGCATCCGTCACGCATGTCGCAAAAGCGCGATCACGATTCCTTATGGCAAGCTGCGCATCCTGAGTGATTTGCCCATTCAGATAGCGAACTGCATCCGTTCCATCAATGCGCAGCAAAGTCCTTTTCCCTACATTCCAAAATGACATGTCGCCAATAAACGTGCCATTTTCCTTCGTGGCAATACGACATTTCAAAAAAAAATACAAAATCGATGATTTTTCTATTGCCAAAATCCATCAACGCCCCCTAGTCTTGCGCCCCGCCATAAGCAAGACTGATTCGCAAACGATTCGATTGCCCATGGTGAACCTTTCAAAAAAGGCTCGATAGCTCAGTTGGTAGAGCAGCGGATTGAAAATCCGCGTGTCGCTGGTTCGATCCCGGCTCGAGCCACCTTCTTAACACGATGTTTTTGGGGGGCAGTACTTGCGCCTGCAATGTTTTGTTTTTGTGTTTGACAAAAATGAGGTTGGATTTCAGATGATTCAGCGTTTTTTTGGGGTTGATTTGACAGTTAGGGGTTAGCCAAAGTGTAAGGTGTCAGACAAATTATCCACCATTCGTCAATTTTAGAATACCTCACCCGACGTCTGGAATGCCATTCGCAAAGTTCGGAATGCTCCACCCGACGTCTGGAATGCCATTCGTAAAGTTCGGAATGCTCCACCCGACGTCTGGAATGCCATTCGTAAAGTTCGGAATGCCTCACCCGACGTCTGTAAGCGTCCTATGACTACGACAAATCGTTCAGACGGAGCCGGAAGCCCAGCAGCAGAACCGAGCCAGTTGCTAAAAACCGATGCCCTTGGCCGCACACGCATGTCCCAGGCGCAGCGCGAAGCCATTCTCGATGCCTTTGAAGCCAACGGCATGACCAGAGGTGGCTTGCGTCATGCGTGAATTATGCTACGACATCTACGACGATCCTTTTGTTCGCCCATTTCCACAACCCGCGCTGGGGTTGTTTGTTTTATTAGGTGGATGGTATCGCAAGGTAGGAGCGACGCGCTCCAACCCTGGGCTTTGATGCGTAATCCCTTTGGGATAGTAGGATTGATTTTTTCGCCATTTCATTTTCCTCAGAAGAAAAGCAAGGGAACAATGTCTTTGACCCTTCGTTTCCTTTCTTACCTTGTGTGAGATTTTTTGCGTAGTTTTGCCTTCGAGCGGTGCGGCAGAATCGGTTCGACCTGGCATCCTGATCAGCGCTGGGCATTTTTCGCTTTGCGGGATTTTTTCAGAAAGAATACCACTACGATGAGTAAGAAAATCAGGATCGGCAGGGCGATGAGCCAATGGGGAATCGGGATCGGTGCGGTTACCTCGAGATGAAGTGGTTCTTTTAAGGCTTGGGCAAGGGGAAATTTCCACTCAAGCGTTTTGCCATCGTCGGCGAGCTTGTGCGCATTGGATTGATGCGGCTTTATGGGCAAATGGATGATGTATTCGAGATGTCGATCACGAACTTGGGAACTATTGGGCGAGAGAATGCCGCTGGGGAAAAGCTGGCGGAGATCGACATTGCGTTCCACGGCAACGCCTAGCCCGGCGCGCTTGGCTTGCATGACGCCGAGCAGTTGATCAATGGTATCCGGCGCGGTGGAACTGGCATTGTTATTTTTGCTACCAGAGAGCAGATCAACGATGTCGGCGGCGTTTTGGAAGGTGATTTTTATATCCAGAAAAACGCTTTCATTCTTGGGTGTCACCTCCAAGTGGGTCATCGTTACTTTCCCTTGATCTGTGAAAAAACTTTGGATTTTAGTGCGCAAGGCATCCATGCCACCCATTTTATTGATGGCAATGGCGGGCAGCATGTATGTGGCCTCGAGTCTGCCGCTACCATCGCGATTGATCCAGTATTCTTCGCGTCCGTCGAGGCAAGAAGATAGTAGCGCGATGAGGAAAAGACAGCCAAGGTAGTAAAGTTTTTTCATAATGGCGCGGGATCAAAGTCGGTCTAAAACCCATCGATATTCTGCGGCGAGTTGCTCGGCCATAGGGCGTTGCATGGCATCTGGTAGAACGCCCCACGTGTACGTTTCTATTTCAAAATGTTGGCAGAAGTCTGGATTTGTTTTCCGGTAGGCGAGCAGTTGCTCCGCGTGCGCTTGTGTGGTGCCGAGAGGTGCGACAGGGGCGGCATCGAGGGGTATGTGAAAATGGATTCGGGCGATGGATTCATCGGCATCGACGACTGGTGCGGCCAGGAACTCGGGGAGATCGATGAAGCGACGGATGCTGCCCATTTTTTCATGGCGTAGGAGAACTTGGTGCAGGTAGGTAGGCTCAACGAATTTTTGTAAGGATGGAATGGCCTCTGGTGAGTGCGGGTTGATTTCCAGCGCCGCCGAGAGGTGAACTTTGGAAATGCGGATGCCTGCGTGGCGGAATCTTTCTAAACTTTCGACGCAGTCGTCAAATTCCAATGCGAAGTGACAAGTATCGTAATTGATGCCAATTCGGCGACGAACGCAATCGACATTTTCCGCGGCGGCGAAGAGTTTTTGGAAAAATGCGATGGATTCGGCGGTATTTTCAAAGTGGCCAAGTGGCTCGGGCTCCAGCCCAAGGTGGAGGTCGTGACCGGTGGCGAGTGAGAGTGCTTCGAGTTCTCGCGCAAAGGAAATAAGGTTATTGATGATCACCTCCTCATCGGCAGCAAAGGGCTTAAAAGAACCTGGCAAGGTGGACACCGATCCCTGTTTTCCGTGGGGCAAAAGCTCCGTCAGGATGCGAAAAAGATCCATCGTGTATTCATAACGGCGAGGTTCCGTCCAATCGGGACGATAGACATTTTCCTTCACCCGGGTGCCGTGAAATGCGCCAAAGGGAAAGCCGTTAATGGTAAAAACTTCACAGTTTTCGCGGTCGATCCATTGGCGAAATTGCTGTAGATTTTCGCCTGCAAGCAACTCACTCGCCGCTTGTGCGGATAGGCGTGGTGCGAGTGGAAAGGGATCAAGATACGTGGCGAAATGCAATGCAGACTGGCGTAACATTTGGCGCACTTGTAGTGCTGTATCGCGAAGGGCAGAAAAAGTTTGCTCCCAGCTTTCGGCGGGATGGATGTTGGTGCAGTAGGCAAGATTCACACTGGGAATAGAAGCGCAGCATGATGCGATTGAAAAGAAAATTTTCTCAAGATGAAACGACCGCGTTGGGATATTACGCAGAGCACAAGAATGGGCTAGGTAAAGCCTTCATTCTTGATAGAAAAAGCCGCCATATGGGATGGCGGCTTATTGAGTCAAGAGGTTAACGGCGGAATGGAAATTAGAACTTCACTTTCAGTTTTCCTCCGAAGATGGCTTCTTCGCCAAGTTCTTCTTCAATGCGAAGAAGTTGGTTGTATTTTGCAATCCGGTCAGAGCGGCTCATGGAACCCGTTTTGATTTGTCCGCAATTGGTGGCGACGGCGATGTCGGCGATGGTGTAATCTTCTGTTTCACCAGAACGATGGGAAAGAACTGCTGTGTAGGCGTTTTCTTTGGCCATTTCGACGGCATCAAAGGTTTCCGTAAGTGATCCGATTTGATTGACTTTGACTAAGATCGAGTTGGCGACACCTTGAGCAATACCTTTCGAGAGGAAGGAAACATTGGTTACAAAGAGATCGTCACCTACGAGTTGTGTGCTGCCAGCAAGTTTGTCGGTGAGGACTTTCCATCCGTCCCAATCGTTTTCGGCACAACCGTCTTCGATGGAGATGATCGGATAGCGCTTTTTCAGGTCGGCGTAGAAATCGACGAGTTCCGCAGCACTACGCTCCGATTTGTCAGACTTCTTGAAGACGTATTTATTTTTCGCAGCATCAAAGAATTCAGAAGAGGCAACGTCGAGGGCGATGCAAATATCCGTGCCGAGTTTGTAGCCTGCTTTTTCAACGGCGAGAGCGATCACACTAAGGGCATCTTCTGCGCTATCGAGCTTAGGAGCGAAGCCACCTTCGTCACCAACGGCGGTGGAGAGACCGCGGTCGTGGAGCACTTTTTTCAAGGAGTGAAAGACTTCGCCACCATAGCGCAGAGCTTCGCGGAACGTTGGTGCGCCAACAGGCATGATCATAAATTCTTGGAAATCGATTGGTGCGTCTGAGTGAGCACCACCGTTGATGATGTTCATCATCGGCACGGGAAGAACTTTGGCATTTGGACCGCCGAGATATTTATAAAGAGGTACGCCTAGTTGTGCGGCGGAAGCTTTTGCTACGGCCATGGAGACACCGAGGATGGCATTCGCGCCAAGGTCTTTTTTGGTGCTGGTACCGTCGAGTTCGATCATAATCTTGTCGATCGCAGCTTGGTTTGTGGCATCGAGTCCGCAGAGTGCTGGAGCGATGCGCTCATTGACGTTTTCTACAGCCTTGAGAACACCTTTTCCTAGGTAGCGGGATTTGTCGCCGTCACGCAGTTCGCATGCTTCATGCTCGCCGGTGGATGCACCGGAAGGGACTGCCGCACGGCCTGTGGCGCCACCTTCGAGAGTAACGTCAACTTCAACAGTAGGATTGCCGCGAGAGTCGATAATTTCGCGACCACGGATTTCAAGAATGCTTGTGTATTCGGTCATATGCGCACGGCAAATCGCACATATTTGCGGATGTGGCAATCATGAAAATTGCTAAAATATTTCAAATTTCAGTAATTGCTGAAATCCTGCTGAAAATTCGCTCATTTCTTGCTTTATCGAACCAATATATTTTGTAAACTCATTTTAGGTAAAGACCATGCGGCTCGTAAATTTGAAACAAAACCCAAGTGAAAATCGTGTGCTTAGAAATTTTTTCTTAGATACACGGCTTGGGCGATTCCTCTTAATCATCTTGATCATGGGTCTAGGCATCGCATGTGAGTTCTACGTTTACCATGAAGCAGAGCAGAAGAAGCGTGCGGCATTTCTCGAAAGTGCCAGAGTTGTTGCGGCGACACTCAGTAGCAGCGACATCGCAAGGCTAGCGGGAAATGAAACGGATCTGGAGACTCCCGTTTACCTCAAACTCAAAAAACAATTGATCTCGATTCGCAGCACCGAGACCAATTGGCGCTTTGTTTATTTGCTGGGCAGTAAGCCGGACGGAACAGCTTTTTTCTTTGCGGATTCGGAGCAGAAATACTCCCAAGACTACAGCCCTCCTGGTCAAATTTATGATGAATCCACCGCGACTTATGCCAAAGTAAGCGAAACCAAATCCGGAGTCGTGGAAGGCCCTTTATCTGACGACTGGGGCCTGTGGATTTCAGCTTCCGTGCCCATCATGTTGCCGAATACGAACGAAGTCATTGCTGTATTAGGCATCGACATCGATGCAACACAATGGAGGTGGTCTGTAGCGGCGGAAATCATTACAGCTTCGATATTTATCAATTTATTGGTGATTCTCCTGATCCTGTCGATCTATGCAGGCAAAAAGAGGGAAATGGTGCATCGATCCATCATTAGAGGGTTTTTTCCTGCGATTGTCATTCTGACTTTCTGTTTATTCGGCTTGGTTGAATTCTACTTATTCAAACATTATAATTCAGAGATCGAAGTGAAAACAGGCATTGCCTCAAAAAACGTTATGCGCATTGTCGATCGCTCGATGAAATTCCAAGGCGATGGCATGAAAATGCTATTAGATGCGATCATTTCCGATGAAGTAACGCTGGAAGCACTAAAAAATAAGGATCGAGAACGCTTGTTGGCCAGATGGAAATCTCTCTATGATACCTCGCGTCATGCAAAGCGAATCAATCAACTGCAATTTGTAAGTGCGGATTTGCAGTGCATCGCATGTCTTCATAAGCCAGAACGTTTTGGCAAAGAAGATCAACACATTTCGATTCGGAAAGCACAGAGCACGAGAAAATACTCATTTAGCGTAGAACTTGACCCCGTTGGCATACTTCACCACAGGGTCGCAGCTCCCATTATTGTTAATGAAAACATCATTGGCTATGTGGAAGTAGCAAAGGATCTTAAGTCGATTTTTACCCATATTCAGAATAACAATGCAGAATTGGATTTTATTTTAGAAGTCGAAAAAAAGCTTATCGATGAGGCAGAGTGGAAAATTTATAATCGAGCGTTAGGTTATGATTCGGATAAGCTATGGAATCTCTTTACCAACGAAGTAGTGATCTATTCTACATTCGATAAAATTCCACAGATGTTTGCCGATCTTCCCAGTGGGAAATCCTTGGCAGAATACCTTGCGCAGTCAAATCACCGGGAGACCGTCATCGAGGGGAAAAATTTGCACATGAGTTCTGAAAATTTCTTTGATACCGATGAACAAAAACTTGGAAAGTTAATTGTCATTCGGGATATAACCAGCCTCAAAAATGGCTACCTTCGTAATCTAAAGATAGGAAGCGGCATTGGTGGATCGCTTTTAGTTTCGTTGCTAGGGATAATCTACCTAGCTCTCAAAAAAACAGACGCCAGTATTATCGCTCAACAGAATGAACTCATTGTTAAAAATCAAGATTTACAACAAGCTAACGTGACCGCTGCGGAGTTAGCCAAAAAAGCGGAGATGGCAAACATCGCGAAGAGTGAATTCCTAGCAAACATGAGCCACGAAATCCGCACCCCTATGAACGGTGTAATCGGCATGACGGGACTTTTACTCGATACAAATCTCACGGAAGAACAACGGCGATTTGCAGAAATTGTGAGAACTAGCGCGGATTCGCTGTTGGCCATCATCGACGATATTTTAGATTTTTCAAAAATCGAAGCGAGAAAGCTACAACTCCATTACGCCGATTTCCAAATCCAGCGGCTCATTGATCAAATCACAGCAGCATTTGCGTTAGTCAGTCATGAAAAAGGAATCGAACTGATTTGTGACTTGGCTCCAGATGTACCGGCAATATTGAATGGCGATGAAGGACGTTTGCGCCAGATTTTAATGAATCTGGTAGGAAATGCCTTGAAATTTACTCACCAAGGCGAGGTTGTATTATCGATCTCACACGTGAAGAACCAAGAGCTAAACGCTGAAGCAGAAGCTCCTACATCGTGCACATTGCGCTTTACTGTGAAGGATACGGGGATCGGAATTCCAGAAGAAAAAATTGATCAGTTATTCCAACATTTCACACAAGTCGATTCCTCGACGACAAGAAATTATGGCGGAACGGGGCTAGGATTGGCCATATCCAAGCAACTCGTCGAGTTAATGGGAGGCGAGATTGGAATCCGCAGCGATTTAGGCAAAGGCTCCGAATTTTGGTTCACGATTTCGCTGGATGTTTCAACATCGGAGTGTGAAGTATTGGAGGAACCATTTATCAATCTCAATGGTTTGAAAGCCTTAATTATCGATGATAACGCCACCAATTTAGAGATTCTCGGCAGAACACTCGACTCATGGAACATGCTCCATGCCGATCAGCAAAGTGCAGGAGATGGCTTAGAGGAACTGCAACGGAAAAAGGCCGCAGGAGAATTTTTCGACCTAATTATTGTTGATATGCAGATGCCCGGAATGGATGGGATTCATTTTATCAAAGAACTCCAAAAGGATGAATCATTCCGAAAAAGCCCAGTGATTTTACTGACTTCCGTCACGAAAATCCTTGAAGAAAATGCCATCATCGACATGGGATTTTCGGGTTTTACGACAAAACCTGTTCGGAAAGAAGAACTACGTTATGTGATACAAAAATCACTGCTCGCAAAGAATTCAGCATCAAAATCGGATGCAACTCAGACAAAAACACATCCCGCACCGATGCTCGATTTTTCTTCCCGCGGATTAAAGGTTTTGCTGGCGGAAGATAATCTCACGAACCAGCAAGTCGCCTTAGGATTGCTTAAGAAAATGGGAATTTCGGCGATTGCTGTCGAAAACGGTAAAGAGGCTTTTGATTTATTAGCCGAGCAGATCTTTGACCTCGTTTTGATGGATGTTCAAATGCCGATTCTTGATGGCTTGGAAGCGACAAAATTGATTCGCTCTTCTTGCCCGCTCATTCAGAATCGCACCATTCCCATTTTGGCGATGACCGCTCATGCGATGCAAAGCGACAAAGAACAATGTTACGCTTCGGGAATGAACGATCACATCGCAAAACCCGTTTCGCCTGCGATGATGCGTGACGCCATTTTAAAATGGACGACCCCACAGCATCCCATCGACCAGAAAGATGGCGATCAAATCGAGAACATTTCCCCTAGTGTTTCGCTGATGGAACTCAGTGTGTGGAATCGAAATGCCATGTTGGAACGAATGATGCAGGACGAAGAGCTAGCGAAAGAAATCATTTCCGAATTCCACAAAGAAATCCCCGTCTTGCTAGAGGAGATCAAAAGCTGCCTCGCCATGCCAGACCATGATGGTATTGCACGTCATGCACATACCATCAAAGGCGTTGCCGCTTCATTGTCCGCCGAAATCTTAAGCGATCTAAGCTCCCAACTCGAGGTAGCCGCAAAATCCAGCCAAACGGAACTGATAGAGCAAGTTTTTACTAATGTCACCAAAGCATACGAAAAGGTGAAAGATGTCATGCATTTTTCGTAATGTGCTCTCGCCTCTTTCGACTATGATTCCGCAAGGTAATCTTATTGAAAAGTAGGTGTCTTGTGTCGGCTAAAGTAGCCATCGCCGATGTACATCGATGCAGGGTAATCGGGAAGCGGGCCTGCATCGGGTGCAAGTGGGATGTTTATGCCGAATGTTGCGTCTTCCGCTTGCGTGTGCGCAATGTTGACGGGGGTGCCGACTTTTACCAATCGGAAAAATTTTGGCGCGATGTTTTCATGGAGTCGAATGCATCCGTGGCTAGAGGCACGATGTTTCACCCAACCAGTATGGATGCCGTAGTTTTGCTTAAATTCGCACCAATACGGCATCGGAGTGCCGATAAAGCTCCATCCAGCAGGTTTGTTGCTGATGCGAGTTTGCCGTGCACTACTTCCGTTGTATGCCCAACCGTGTGAGTTAGCGCGTTTGAATTGCGTTTTATTAAAAATATGAAAAGTGCCGATGGGGGTAGATCCACCTGCGCCCACGTTACAAGGAGCAACAAGCAATGCTTTGTCGTTCTCTATTACGTAAATGAGCTGCTTGCTAGTGGAGATTTTCACCTTCACGGCTGATGGATTCGTGGGCAGTGATGCAGGTCTGTCATACGCTTGGTAGGCGGCTATGTTGTTCGATTGGCAAGAGCTAAAAATGGCTACGGTAATGCTCATGAGAGCGATGATTTTTTTGTTCATGGAAGTTCGATTTTATGGGTTTTCATTCGCGGATTTCATGCGCTCCCACGATTCTACCTTATCTCTTACGAAAAGAACAGTCGCTTTTTGATAGGGAGTGCGAATCGCTTGCGGACCATAATAAAAAGACTGAAACATACCAGGGCCACCGCCCCACGGTCCGCCCCACGCGTTCCCGAAGCTCATGCCAAAGTTGTCCTTGTAGGTTGTGCGACTGCCTAGGTAGTTCCAACGCTCCATATTCACTCCTTTTTCCGTACCTTCAAAGCTTTCCGAAGGTCGCCCCCACGCGAGCATGACGGCATCTCGTGACATACCCCGAGCAAGTTCACCACGCTGAATCAGCGGCTGGTGCGCTTTTGGCTGTGCCATATAAACGGAAGGATTCCGGGCAATGCGATCGACGGCTGATGGAGGTGTACATTGCGAAAGCAATCCCATGCTGAGCGTTAGAACAAAAATTTGAAATCGGTTTTTCATAGAGCGTTTTATGTTACTAGAGTAAAAAAAATCCGCAATTACTAAGGTGGGAATTTTTTTTCATAAATTTCGTATTCCCGCTTGCCATATTTCGTAAATTCACCTCAATCTCGCCCCGCCACTATTTAGCCCCTATGTCAGACTTGTTAGATAAAGATGAATTGAAATCCGCTCTCAAAAAGTGCCCAGAGTGGGAATATGAAAAAAATTCCATTTCGCGTGTAGTGGAGTTTGAAGAATTCAACGATGCCATTGACTTCGTCAATGGTGTAGCTGAGATCGTCGAAGAAGCGCAACACCACCCCGATATTAATATCCGCCACACCAAAGTGATTTTGCGTTTGACCACGCACGATGCCGGAGGCGTTACTGATGCCGATATAGAACTTGCGCAGAGAATCGATAACTTAATCGATTAATCAGGCTGGTGGTCGAAAGCAACGCGGATGCCGAAGTCGTCATTGCGCGTTGAGCGATCTACCAAGTAGGTAAGATTCGTAGCGCCACCTTTCGGATTGATACTGGAAGCACCGGCAAGCATCCATTGTGGTGGAGCAAGTGGATTGCTAGGATTGGCTCCGGGTTTTCTGAGCCATTCTTTGACTCCGCCAGCCATACCAGTGAAGCCAGCAGGAGTCGATTCCTGTTGGGAAAAATCAGACCATGCTAGTGGCTTGAGGTTGGCGACATCCGTTCCTTCCATCCGCAAGGCCACATCCCACTCTTCTTGCGCGGGTAGTCTTCCTCGTTTCCACTCACAATAAGCGTAGGCATCCCACCAATCCACGCCGAATACGGGACTTTCGAGAGATAGTTTACGTGAATTCCAGACCTTGTTTTCTTTAGCAAAAGATAGAACTTCTTGCCAGTCTTCAGGCAGATGGTCTTTTTTTTGCGCGGGTTGAGATTCGTGGTCGAAGGCTTTGCGTTCTTGCTCTTTTAAATCGCCAAGAGCATCGAGAAATTTTTGATATTCTTGAATGGTGACTTCGTGGGCACTGAGCCAGAATTCGCGCGATTTGATGATTTGCCCCGTAGCATTGGTGTATTCTGCCGCAGGTACTTTTATCGGCAAAATCGCCGCTTTTTGAACAGGTTTTGGTGTCTTTTTCGGAATGAAAATGATGGCTGCTACCGCGATCAAGACGATGCCTACTACACCTAAAATCCAAGGAATAATGGTCGTCTTTTTCTTCTTTTGTGTTGTGGCAGCAATGGGCTTAAGTGAGGCTGCCGCAGAGCTAGCGAGCTGCTGTTCAATTTGGTCAGCGTAATAACGAACATCCGTCCATGTTACAATGTGATCACTCACAGTTCCTGTCATCCACGCAAGCAAGGTAGTAATCCTGCTTGCACCAGCAGCCGTCGGACGAATTAAAACAGGCATGCCCTTGCCTATTGTGTAAAGATCATCGCGGGATGTTTCATCCACACGTGCACCGCCGATGGCGAGATTGGCAAGGCGCATGACGTTTTGCTCATCGATGAAAATATCGTTGAGTGTCAAAGGATAGGTTGCAGTCGCACGTTGCTCATTGTGAATTTGCGATTCGGCAATGCGCTTCAATATGTGGGCGGCTCTAGCGGGCGTTAGAGTTTCGCCATTGTTGATCAAATCTTGCAGAGTTTGCCCAGGCAACCATTCGCGAGCGTAGAAACAATAGTTTGCATCATTGACAGCCTCAATGACAGAGGCCACCAGTGGGTGATCCATAGCTGCTTTTGCGCGTACTGCAGCGAAAAATGGCTCGCGAATTTCTGGTGTGGGGTTGCGCAGCTGCTCGATAATAACTTTGCGACGGACGGAAATTTGTTCCGCGAGCCAGAGATTTGCTTGCGGATTCTCTCCTATGAGTTTTGTGAGTTCGTAGTCTGGTGGAGAAAAAGGAATCATTGATAACGATGCGTATGTTGAATCATTTCCTAATTACTGCAAGAAGGGAATACGACAGAATTGCGTTAATGAGCATTTTTTCTGATAATTTTTCTAACTGATCGATTATTTTCCATTCGTGGGAGAGACGGATTTTGCGCGCAGATGTGTCCTACTGAAGGTAATTCGTTCATTGGCAGATTCATTCGGGCTGGATTTGATGCGAGCCAGAACTGGTTCGAGTCGATTGCGCAAACCTACGCCGTTTGCCATTTGTATGGCGAGGCCGGGACGCGCATTGACTTCGATCATCAGTGGACCGATTTTTTCGTCGATCATTAAATCAACACCAAGGTACCCCAAGCCGGTCATTTCATGGCAAGTGACGGCAATTTCGAGAATTTTTTCCCATTCTGGCATCTGCACACCGATCAGGGGCGACTTCAAATCAGGATGTCGCTCGATGGGATTCCCGTGATGCACAGCACGGACGGAGAGTCCTGTGTGGAGATCAATACCGATGCCGATAGCGCCTTGATGCAGATTGGCACGACCATCGGATTCCTTCGTTGCCGCACGCAACATTGCCATAACAGGATATCCATGAAGCATTACAATACGAATGTCCGGCGCTCCCTGGAAGCTGATTTCTGTAAGAACTTTGGCAGGTGTGACGCGGTATTCGATCAATGCCTTATCGCGATTTCCGCCAAGGCTATACAATCCGGCAAGAATATTTTCGGCATGGTGGCAGAGATCGGCGTCCGTCAAACGCGTGCCGCTGGGTTTGACATAAAAATCTTCATCGCGGTGATCGATCACTAATACTCCCTTGCCGCCACTACCACGAGCGGGTTTCATGACGAAAGAATCATAGGCGGCGAGTTTTTTTCGCATCAATGAAACATCGGCAGGAGACTCGACGATCAAGTATGTTTCCGGCACTTCCAAGCCACGATTTTCCGCTAACTCCTTGGTGCGGATTTTGTTATCGACGTTTTGATAAAGGCTGCGCGGATTATTCGGGAGAAGGAAGCGGGCGTTGCGCATGTTAATTCCCACCACGCCCATGGCTCGCAATTCTGATGGTGTGCGAAACCAGCGGTGCCACCATTTTTGTTGTGGTTGCGGATTCTGCGGATCACTCATGGTCATGCTTCAGTAAAATTCCGAAAGCGGTGTAGTTCGCTTAAACGATAACCTGTATAGCGTCCGATTAACAAAATCGCCGCCAGCAAAACAAGAAGTAGCTCCGGAAAATACTGCGCCCAATACTGGATTTGCGGCACGCTCATGAAAAGATAGGCCACGACTGCGACTAGAACAGAACCTGCAACCTGAACAATGGCATTCCTTTTGCCTTCTTCCTCCCAAATCAACGACATGCGTTCGATCGTCCATGCGATGATGATCATCGGGAAAAGAGTGATTTGTAATACACCCCGAAAGCCTAGCTTCCAACTAATCAAGCTCATGAAAACCATAAGCAGCGTGACGATGACCACACAGGCGGCAACACGCGGTACTACCAACAAATTCATATTGGATAGCAAAAAGCGGAAAAATAAGCCGACGGCAACAATGGTGATAAACATCGCAATTCCCATCCCTAAAGGCATTTCCAGAAACCCGAGGGCTAAGAGAACGGGCATGAATGTGCCGAGTGTGGGAATGCCGACAATATTTCGCATGAGCACGACGATGAATGCGCCAAGAGGAATTAAAACGACGAAACGGAAGACCTGTCGTTCTGAGACTGGCAATCCCAATATGGTAGAAGCAAGGAACGGTGAATTACTCAGTTGGTTCAGCTTTTCGAGCGATAGAATGTCTTTTACAACCGTAAAAACAACGCGGGAGTTCTCGCCGCCGAAGACTTCGAGCAGGGCATTGCCGCCACGATTCCAGACGAAAATGTTGTCGCTGCGAAGTGAGGCATTTGGTGTGGCGGGATTTTTGATACGCCATGTAGATCCGTCGAGGTATTCGATTAAAGGAATCGCTGGTTGGCCACCAAGTTCAGGATTTAGAACGATCCCATGGGCGAGTCTCGCCGGAATTCCTGCCATGCGTAGCATATCAATCCCAATCACAATGAGGAGGTTTTTCTCACTGATGTTTTCTTCTTTTTCATAATGACGGCGTAACAGAAGGATTTCTTGCGCAGTGTCATCAGAAGCCAATTCCATGAACAAATGGGTGAAAAATGTATTATTGTCGCCTGAAACGGAGCGCGATTTTTGAATCAGAGCCATTGCAGCTTGTTCCACTGCACCCGTGAGCCCCGGTGATTCGGCGGTGGGAGGATTGCCTTTGACTTCTATGCCAGCGGAACCAAAGTTGGCGTTTTCTGGGAGTCTTACACGGTAGTAGAGAGATTGTGCCTCTTTCGCTTGCGGGCGTTCCGATGACCAAACTGCCTTTAGACCATTCGAGAGTTCTTCTTGATGATAGCCAAACCCAAGTGAGCCGACTTCTTGGCCGATTGACTCATTGATCACCACCTGCGGCAGGGCGAGTTTGATGATGGCGGGTTTACCATCCGGGCTGTAAAATGTGGCTTTCGCTTCTATGAGCCACGTGCTGGGCTTTTGATCGACCCACAGGGGAATGCCAATTTGACGATTTTTGTGAAGTGCTATACTAATTCCTGTAATACAAAGAATCAGAACGGCAAGAACAAGACGGTTTTTTGAGGACATAAGCGTTATTACCTCACGATCTTGTCATCGGCCAAATAGGTGCGAGATGGATCAATCCATCCAAGAGTTTTGATCGTCGTGCGCCCAATCAATACTGGACATAACATGTTGCCGCGATTTTTTAGAGTAAATTCTGATTTGATGTTGCGCTCGCCAATTTTAAAGCTTAGTCGCACTACATTTCGCTCATCAGGCTCTCCGCCTGGTTCTTTGATGCTGACAATGCGTGAAAGCGGTGCCTCCATTTCGTAGCGTTTGGCACCATCTTCGCGGGTGTCTGTGACCACGAACTTCACCCACTTTTTACCATCGCGTTCGAAGAGTTGCTGGTTCTCTGCATGAATGGAACTCGTTTGCGCTCCAGTGTCAAGCTTCGCTACCAAGGTTTCATTCATCCCGCTGATTTGCACTTTTTCAATCCAACCATACACTTGAACAGGGTCGGATGTGACGGGGCGGGCAACTTTTACTGTTTCCTCAGATTCGATGACTTCCGCCGCCGGATCATCCTTTTCCTCCTCAGGATCTTTTTCATCGGTAAGATTTTTTTCTGTAACCGCATCGGACTTCGTACTTTTCTCTTCAGGTGAATCCGGCTCTTGCGAAAAGGCAAAGCCAGACAATAACAATAATAGAACGAGTGCTTTGATTTTCTTTGAGGAAATCATGGGACAGAAAATCTGAACAAAAGCACGCCACTTGTCAACGAAGAGCGACAGGTGATTTGGCACTATTTGCTTTCAGAGATGAATCTGACTGAGCATCAGCCCAAGATTTATAATCCGCTTGGGTAATCACCTCCATGGAACCAACCATGTTGCCATGACCTTCTCCGCAGAGCTGTGCGCAAACAACAGAAGTTTCCAAGGTTTTCGTCGGCGTAAACCACATAGGGATGTCATGCTTGCCGGGAATTGCATCTTGCTGAATCCTCATCGGAACGATAGCGTAATTGTGGATGACGTCTTTGCTGTTGATATCGAGAATGGCGGGGATATTAACAGGGAGTTTTAGAATGGGACTCGTAAAGTCATCCGCAGCGTATGGATCATTTTTATCAATGCCGAGTTCGTTCGTTCCTGAGATTTGGAAGGGATCGATGCGACCAAATTTCCCATCTTTACCAGGGTAGTGATACGTCCAGCCGAACTGCCAGCCGATGACGCGAACGCGTACGTGGTCACTTTGAGAAACTTTATCGAATTCATCCGTGCGCACGCGCCACTGCGGAATCGCAAAACCAAGCAAAAGCACGGCTTCAACAACGATGACGGCAATTTCTACGTGAGAAGAAACATGGTTCGTTACGCCGGTGTAGCTCGCCTTAGGATTCGCACTGCGGCGATGCTTAATCAAAGTGACGGCGAGGTAGATCGACCAACCGATGAAAAGCACAATCATGAACCAATGAACGACATCGATCAAGTGATCCACTTCTGGGCCGTGTTGGGAGAAGCTATCGGGAATGCCAAGAAATTTACTGGGTGACATAGTAGGTGTAAAATGGGTAGGATTAAAAAATTAGGCTTTTTGGATTTCAGCTTGTTCCTCAAGCGCGACGCGACGAGCACGTGCGGCGAGGCGAGCCATGAAGAAAATCACCGCAGAAGCCATCAGAAGAATGACAACGAGGAGAAAAAAGATCGACCAGCCAACGGCATCACCGCCGCCGAGTTTGGCGTTCGTTTGACAAGTAGAACAAGCAAGTAGGGCAATGGATGGATTCATAAAATGATTTTTGCTGCTTTTTTCCAAAAATAAATTCCGTAAATCGGCGTAAGAAT
>CAMAYN010000005.1 GCA_945862285.1 Akkermansia muciniphila
GCATGCGAGAGAGGCGGAGTCCAGTCTGACCCTCGGGATTAAATCCTTGGTGAAGTCCTCGTTCGGTTTACTCCGCTTCTCCCACAAGCAAGGTGGATGGACACATTAACAGATGCTGTCAACCTGCCCGAAAGCGATCATACGAGTCCATGTGATGACTTTACCACGAGACAGCACCCAAATCCAGTCACCATTCTTATGCTTCATTCGGGTCTCGGATGAATAAAACGGAAGTTCGCCCTTTAAGTGTAAATCCTTTTGGTAATTACTTTTTTCTAAGTCTTCTGGGTGAGCAAATTGCAGCCAGGTATTGATCGAGACAGGGCTTATTTCATCTAAGGTGTATCCGATGATTTTCGCCCATCGTTCGTTAAAAGCAACCTCGCCGGTTTGCATATTCCATTCCCATGTTCCCACATGCGTACCCTCAATGATGCTGGCTAAGCGAATGCGCTCTGCATCGAGCGCCAAGTCCGTGCGTTTTCGTTGGTCAATATCCTGAAATACTCCGCTAACCACGACGACCTTGCCATTCATTACGGTGGCTTCGCCTATCGACCTAACCCATCGTTCTCTTCCGCTAGCAGTAACGATGATGAGTTCTACATCGTATGATTTTCCATGTTTCAGTGCAGCTTCGAAGACTTGGGTGATTTGATCGCGATCGAAACCTTCTTTGTAAAATTGAATCGCCGTTTTTGGATCGGGGATGAAGTGATAGGGCTGTTCGTGAATATCGTAGGTGACTTGCGTCCAGCTTAGGTGATCATGGACAACATCATAATTCCAGCCACCAACTTTGGCCAATTGCCCTATGCGCAGTAAATTTTCCTTTTGCCTAATGTTTTCTTGTTCAATTGATTTTCGGTCGGTGATATCGAGAATAAAGCCGTCAAGATAATCCACTTCATTCGCATCATTCATTACGGCCCTGCCTTTTTCATAAACCCAGCGGATTGAGCCATCTTTGTGTCTTACGCGATATTCAATTTCCCATGGAGCATTCTCAGTCGCGCCTTTTTCCACGGCATCGATGACGAGTTGCTGATCTTCTGGATGAATCAGTTTACCGTAAGAATACTCGTTACTATGGATGATTTCATCGGCGTTGTATCCGGTGATAGTATCAATTTGTTTCGACAAGAAAAGCATCGTCCAGTCGGCATCCATTTTGCACCGATAGGTTATTCCGGGGATGTTCATGACGAGGGATTGGTATTTCTCCCGGCTTAGCAATAATTCCGTTTCCGCGTTTTTACGTTCCGTAACATCTTGATGAACGGCGAGGAAGTTGACGATTTGTTGATCTTCATCAACTATGGGATTGATGACGGAGGAGAGCCAAAATGTGCGGCCATCTTTTGCGCGGTTCTTGGTCTCACCTGACCACACGTTTCCTTGGAGGATCGTCTGTAAAATATCACTCCAAAAGCCCGCATCATAAGAATCCATGCTAAATAGGTCGTGATTCTTCCCTAGTAGTTCAGCTTCGCTATAGCCACAAGCATTACAAAACGGTTGACTTGCACTGAGGATCTTACCGTGTTTGTCGGCGATAGTGACTAACGAACATTCATTGAGAGCTTTGACGATTTTCTGCATTTTTATAGTGTCAATATCGTCTTTTCCTATCCAATCGACGCAATACCGTCAAGAGGCAAAAACGCATGATCGCAAATGCGCATTGCTTGATCCCGATCGTTAGGCTCAAATCGGCGGATGAACATCCACGACTGATCAGCACTAATCAGAGAATTAGAGAAAAATTACTCTTTTACACGTTCAACGCGGGCGTGGAGTTGGAGGAGTTTTTCGTCGATATTTTCATAGCCGCGGTCAATGTGGTAGAGACGGCTAATGGTGGTGGCACCCCTAGCAGTCAAACCTGCTAGCACGAGTGCGGCGGAGGCGCGGAGGTCACTCGCCATCACGGGAGCTGCGGAAAGTTCTTTGACACCTTTAACGATGGCCGTGCCGTTATCGACTCGGATGTCCGCGCCCATGCGTTTCATCTCGGCACAGTGCATGAAGCGTTGCGGGAAAATGGTGTCTTTGACAACGGAAATACCCGGCGTGGTGGCAAATACAGCAGTCATTTGCGCTTGCATGTCGGTGGGGTAGCCAGGGTAGGGCGCAGTGGTGATTTCAGCACCGACAGGATTTTCCGCGCGATAAACCGTTACGCTATCCCCCGTGGTATTGTATTCGACTCGATGACCGCAGACTTCGAAGATTTCATTGATGGCACCCATGTGGGCGCGGCAGACGCGATGTAACGTCACGCCTTCGCCGACGATGGCGGCGGCAGCCATGAAAGTGCCGGCTTCGATGCGATCTGGAATCACGGTGTGTTCGACACTGCCGAGTGAGGTGATGCCTTGAATGACGATGCGGCGGGTGCCAGCTCCTTCAATTTTTGCGCCCATAGCATTGAGGAAATTGGCAAGATCTTCGACTTCTGGTTCGGCAGCGGCGGATTCGATGACCGTGGTGCCTTCGGCAAAAACGGCCGCCATCATCACATTGTCTGTCCCCAAAACGGTGGGTCCATGAGTGCCGCGGAGGTTGACTTCCGCACCTTTGAGGCCGCCTTTCGGCGCGGTGATGATGATATTTCCGCCTTCAAATTCCGTTGTAGCACCCAAGGCTTCTAAGCCTTTGAGGTGTAAATCTACGGGACGATCACCAATGACGCAGCCGCCGGGAAGCGAGACGATAGCACGACCCGTGCGGGCGAGAAGTGGACCCATCACGCAGATGGAAGCCCGCATGCGGCGGACGAGATCGTAAGGCGCGGTATCGATGATTGATTTATTGCAAATGCGAATCGTGCCGGAGGAGCGCTCGACTTCTCCGCCCAGTGAATTGATGATTTGCACCATGTAATTGGTGTCCGACACATCGGGTACGCGGCGGATGATGAGTTCCTGGTCGCAGAGTAAAGAGGCCGCAAGAATGGGAAGAGAGGCGTTTTTTGAGCCGGAAATATTGATGGAACCGCGTAGCGTGGCGCCGCCGTGAACGATGAGTTTATCCATGGATGGTATTGATTGTTGCCGAAAGTAAAATGTTACCTGCCACGACAGTTGGGTTAGTGCAGAAATTTGGCAAGGGGAAAACGTGGAATGCCGCTAAGATCTGCTATTACGCGGATTTCCTTCATGCCGGCTTGTCGTAAAAATTCCGTCACATGTTGGTGTTGATCGATGCCGATCTCCAATGCGATGACGCCGCCCGGATTCAAGTAGGAGGTGACTTCGTGGCAAAAGCGGCGCAACAAATCCATGCCATCGTTACCGGAGAAAAGAGCCAGTTCGGGGTCGTGCAAGACTTCGGGCGCGAGTGATTGTCGATCCATTTCCGGGACGTAGGGGAGGTTGGCGACGATGAGGTCGAAGGTCTTTCCTGCAAGCGAGTAGAATAAATTGGATTCGATGGTGTGCGCGTTCGTGGCACCGAGATTGAGAATATTTTCTGAGGTTAGTTCGAGTGCCGCAGTGGAAATGTCAGCAAGAGTGACATTTGTTTCTGGCCAGGCAAGTGCTAAGGAAATACCAATCACGCCAGATCCGCAGCCAAGGTCAAGCACGGTAGCAGGAGGAAAGGGGAGTTGTTTGAGGAGAATTTCGACAAGTTCTTCCGTTTCAGGACGCGGGATGAGCGCACGCGAATCGCAATGGAAATCATGTTTATAAAAAGGAACAACGCCGAGCAGATGCTGGAGGGGAACTCTTTCGCCGCGTTTCTTGAGATCGATACGCAGGGGTGCGAGGACTCGCTCATCGAGCGGTTCATCGAAGCGCATGTAGAGCTGTGTGCGGGTGCATTTCAGATGATGTGCGACGAGGAGTTGCATGTTTCTCCGTGCATCTTCGACGCCTTTTTTCGCAAGGTAGCCAGTGCCAGATTCGATACATTCCAAAACGCTAGTCATGTGGAGATGATCATGCGGACTGGAGATGTCAGGGAAAGAAAAAAATCCCCCGAAGTGTAGAACACGCGCCGAACAAAAATTACGGCGAGATCGATTTATGGCAGGACGGCCTGCAATTCCCAAGTCTTGCGGTTGCGTGGGGTTTGCGGGCCATTGTAGCCCATGATTCGGTATTGTGTTGCCGTGACGCCGCGCTTTGTGAGTTCAGCATCAATCGCGGTTCGTGCGGTTTTCACATTTTCGTCAGAATCGTCGCCCATCCACGTGTAGGTCAGCACGCGAGTTGCCGCCACATCCTTGACCTCAACTTTTTTGCCATCAGCGCCAACGGTGCCCACTTTCTCATTCTGGTAAAGAAAGCCCATGGCGGACATTTTCATATCGGCATCAGCGGACATGGTTTTTTCGACGGGAGCTGTCATAGGAATATCGTTTCGTTTGATGTGAGAAAAAAGTGTCCAAAACGCTAATCCATCCATGGCCGCAGAGGTGTAAGCGGCACGATAGGCGGGATATTTTTTTTCGGCGACCGCATCATAAGGACCAGGAGTGGGCCAGCCTTCCGGCAATGGTGCCTCATCGACATAGACATTTTTTCCCTGCGGCTCTTTGGCTTTTGCTGCGGCATCGTCTTTGTTCGGCTGTTGGCAAAGACCGCAAGAACTTAGAAGTGATAGGAAAAGGAATAGGTGTTTTTTCATGAGAAGGAAACCTAGTCGCGTTTTTTGCGAAAGCAAATGTGCCGATGAAATCCATGGCGATTAGTCCATTTTTTCCAGCAGGGCGCAGTAGGCACCATCGGAAATTTCCGTGCTTGGTAGAATTTGCTGCTCTTTGATGATTTTCAGATTGTTTGCTGCGGCGAACGATTTCACCAACTGGGAATTTTCTTCAGGCTCAATCGAGCAAGTAGAATAGACGATGCGTCCTCCATGTTTTAGGCAAGGAAGGGCATTGGCAAAAATGCGCGTTTGGATTTCTGGCAGTTTCACGAGGTCGGTGGGATGCATGCGCCAACGAGCATCAATGCGCCGACGCAAGACTCCGGAATTCGAGCAGGGAACATCTAACAATATTGCGTCAAAGAAACCGTTCCATATCGCAGGTGCGGGCTCTAACCAATCGTGCTGAGTGACTTCGGCACAAGTGATATGGAGACGTTGTAGATTTTCCCGCAGTCGAGGTAGACGTTTTTCGTTAGAGTCGGTGGCGATGATTTTCCCTTGATTGTTCATGCAAGCAGCGATCATTGCGGCTTTGCCTCCAGGGGCGGCGCAGGCATCTAAGATCGTTTCGCCCGATTGAGGAGCAAGCATTTCCACAGCGTGCCGAGTGGCGGGATCTTGAATGTAAATGACACCGTCGCGGAGCAGATCGTTCGGCAAGGCACCTTCCACGAGAAAAAATCCAGGAATGCCATCGACGGCGGGGAAATCAGGCATTGGTTGTTGGCTCAGCGGATTGTAGCGAGCATAGGTGTTGGGAGGGAGTTGATTTCCGACCATAATTTCTAAGGCTGAATCCGCACCGAAGTGTTTGCGCCAGCGCTTGTAGAGCCAATCGGGATGCGATTGTTGTTCGGCGACTGGGAGATCATCAATACTTTCAAGGAGTCGCTTTTTTGTGGCACTGGCGCGACGTAACACAGCGTTAACCAGACCGCGGATGTTGGCTTTTCCGGCTTCGACTGTCTCATTCACGGCAGCGTGATCTGCGATTTGCAGCATGAGGATTTGATATAAACCGATGCGCAGTAAATCGCGGGTTTCGTTATCGAGTTTCCCTTGGCGAAGTTTGCTAATCCAGAAATCGAGCACCCGTCGGTGACGTAAAACACCGAATAGGATGGCCTGAAGAAGGTGTCGGTCAGAAGTAGACAGTTGGTGGCGTTGCGCGTGACGTTCCACTAATGTTTCCGCGTAGTCGTGACCTTTTCCCCAAGCGTTTAAGGCCGCATGGGCGGCACGTCGAATGTTCAATTTTGCAGGCACAAAGGCAACTCATGGTATGAAGGGCTGATTGTCAAGAACAGTAAAAGGGAATTCTGAGCAAGATGATGGGGGAGTAAAGGCAGCAGCGGTGATCCATCCGAGTGAGAAGAATCGACTCGTACATTTTACCAGAATCTCCTTGGAGGGGCATGATAAATGCGTTATTCCTCTGTGACCTTGCACCAAAAGATACAAACATCGGGAATTTGGCTGACCATGCAGTTGCATTTGCTGGTGTTGATTTTTGCGGCAACGACCATTTTGGGACGTTTAACTTCTGTGAGCACGGGCGTATTGGTGTCGTGGCGCTGTGCCGTAGCAGCGGTAGGTGCGGCGCTGTGGTGTTTGTGGGTCAAACGGAAAAGCCTTGGCCTAGAGCGTGTGGCTGGCTTGAAGTTACTGGGAATTGGTGCGGTGATCGGATTGCATTGGTTGTGTTTATTTGGCGCGGTAAAGGTGGCGAATGTATCGATCGCGTTGGCGGGGCTGGCGACATTATCACTGTTTACGGCAATGACCGAACCGCTGATGATGGGGCGGAAGCCTCGTGCGGGGGAGATTTTCCTAGGGCTTATTGCGTTGGCGGGGATTTTGTTGATTGCGGGAGTGGAGACGCGTCATGCGATCGGCTTGGGCTTGGCACTGATGAGTGCCTTATTGGCGGCGATTTTTATGGTGATGAATCGGAAAGTGGTAGTGGCGGGGGCAGATCCGATGGTGATGGTGGCATGGGAAATGTCTGCTGCGGCGGCAGTAAGTGCGGTGAGTATTCCGCTTGTGGGTGAGGAGAATTGGCAGGCGCTATGGATTACGAGTGCCATGGATTGGTTATGGATCGTACTATTAGCGGTGGTTTGTACCGTTTTTGCGCAGGCATGGACGAATCATTTGCTGCGCTCGGTAAGTGCTTTTTCCTTTAACCTTACCGCCAATTTTGAGCCAGTGTATGGGATGGCAGCGGCGGCTATCATTTTTGGTGAAAATGAGCAAGTGCGCCCGGCTTTTTATGGGGGAGCAGTGTTGATCGCCTTATCAAATGTGTTGCAGCCATGGTTGCAACGGCGTTGTTCAACAGAGGCGTAGCATGTCTTTGATAAACTGCCCCCAAAGGAAAAATAACCCACGCTTCGAGTAGCGGAAGCACTCTTCGTCACTGTATTCGATGATGCCGCGTTCTAGGTTATAGGCGATCATTTCCTCCATTTCTTCCTCGACCAGTTCGTCGAGTTGATCGGGGTCGGGACGGGAAATTTGATCTTGATGGACTTTTTTTGCTTTGAGGAAACTCGTGTGGTTTTGCAAAATCTCATGGAAGCAATGACGGCTACATGGCACGTGGTTCCAGAAATGCCGCTGTGGATATAGGAGGGTTGGGGCGAATGGGTAGTTTGTGGTTCGCCAAATTGTGGCATCTTCGCCAATGCTGGTGATGCTAACAAAGGAAAATGCCACATCGGATTGCTCGCACAATGATAGAGAAGCGATCGTTCCTGATTCTGGGTGGACGAACATGCAGTAGTGCTGGTGCATGCCAGACCAATGCCAACAACAGTCGGCCACCCGCTCAAATCCTGACTCGGTCATCGCGTGAATTGTCTCCTCAGCGTTGGGAAAAAATGCGGCGTTCGGTGGTTGAGCGTGCTTCAGATGGTTTTCCATGGGCAGCTTCATTCTCCGGATTCGCGTGAGCAGCTCTACCCATGGTAAAAATAACCAGATGAGTCCTCCAAAGATGCCGACGGAAAGATTTTTCCCACTGAGGTAATAGAAAACCAAAAAGCTGACGACGACAAATGTGAATGCGCCAAGCTTGCGAATGAACACAAGCTTGGACGCCCGCAGGGCAACTGCGAGGATGCATAGACCTAATACGATGCACGTTTCACGCATGTGACGTCAGATTTCGATTGGTGTTCATGTCGATATTTTTGCTACGGCGAATATCTCAACTTAGAACTGATTTCTGCGAAGTCTAGGGATCAAAGTAATTTTTCTAAAATCGCGTTCATTCTGACGGCCATTTCTTGTGGATGCTCGACCAAGCCTGCGGAGAGCAGTGCTTGATCGCATAGTTGACGGGCGACGAGTGTGGCGACTTCTGGGTCTTTTTCGCGTAACGCAGAGAGCTTTTTCACCAAGGCGTGGCGTGGATTGATTTCTAGAATGGGCTTAATTTCTGGCGCTTCTTGCCCCATGGCTTTCATCATGGCACGCATTTGTGCGTTTGGTGCATCCTCGGGCACTAACGCTACTACTGGGCTACCGATGAGGCGTTTTCCAGATTTAACTTCTTTAACGGAATCAGGCATTGCGTCTTGCCACCAAGTGGAGAGGGAACTGGTTTCTTCTTCGCTCAGGGAATCGCCGTCGAGAGCATGGTCTTCCAGTTCGATGTCGGATTGATCTGCGCGGACGAATTTTTTCTCTTTGTATTCGGAGAGGCTATCGAAAACAAAGGTATCCACGGATTCCGTAAAGTAGGCAACCTCGATTCCGCGTGCTTTGAATGCCTCGATATAAGGGCCGCTCTCGATGACGGATCGTGCGCTGCCTGCGAGATAATAAATTTCCTTTTGCCCCTCCTTCATGCGGGAAATGTAGTCGTCAAATGAACTGAGCGATCCTTCGTCTTGTAGAGAACTTTCGAAGCGTAAGAGGGAGGATAGCGCTTCGCGGTGTTCGTGGCTGCTGACGATGCCCTCCTTGAGGTAGCGGGAAAATCCAGCGTAAAAATTACGGTAAGCCTCTGGGTCATCGACGGCTTGCTTTTCTAAAAATTTCAACAATCTCTTCGTCACGACGCTGCCAAGCTTTTTCACCAAAGCACTGTCCTGCATGGATTCGCGGGAAATATTGAGCGGCAAATCCGCAGAATCGATGACACCACGGAGGAATCGCAGCCACTCGGGTAGCAGGCCCTCGGGATTCGGGTCGATCATCACGCGCTTGCAGTACAATGAAACGCCAGGTTGCGTGGGGCCGAATCCGAAACGTTCTGGGTTTTCCTCTGGCAAGAAAAGTAGAGCGTGTATATCCAGTGGAGCATCCGAGGTAAAATGCATGGTGAAACGCGGCTTATCCCAAGCCTTCGCGGTAAAGCGGTAAAATTCCTCATACTGCTCTGGAGTGCAGTCTTTTTTATCCTTGAGCCAAATTGCTTCGATCTGGTTGACCCGCTCGCCATTCAGTAAAATGGGAAATGGCACGAAGTTGGAGTATTTTGTGATCAAGTCCTTGATCGAGTATTCTTTGGCAAATTGCGCAAATTCCTCTTTCAAGTGAATGACAATCTTCGCCCCGCGATCTGCGTCTGCCTCGGTTATCGTATAGCCCTCGCGGCCATCGCTAGTCCAGCATAGCCCTGGTGCATCGACTTGCCATGAATGAGTGAAAACATTCACTTTCTCCGCAACCATAAAGACACTGTAGAAACCTACGCCGAATTGGCCGATCATCCCGCCGCCTTGCGAACCTTTTTCTTGGAGGTTCTTCAGAAACGACTTGGTGCCAGAATGGGCGATGGTACCGAGATTTTGCACCAATTCCTCTCTCGTCATGCCGATGCCGGTGTCCGCGATGGTCAAGGTCTTCGCTTCTTCATCGGTAGTGATTTCAATCTGCGATTCCCGTTCTGCTTGGTAGATGTGGTTTTCCGTCAATTGCGTCACCTTGAGTTTTTCTAATGCATCTGACGCATTGGACACTAGCTCGCGGACGAAAATCTCCTTATCGGTATAAAGAGAGTGGATTACGATGTCGAGGAGTTGGCGGACTTCTGCTTGGAATGATTGTTTTTCTTCGCTCATAGGTGATTTGAATCTGATATTTTTTTTGTTACGCGCGCGTGAAAATAATTCGATTTGTTGATTTGTCAATAGATCGAGTGGAGATAAAAATCCTGCCAATATCGCTAGTCGGGAAAGAAAAAATCTGCTAGCCAGTCCCTGCGCATGGAACGATACGTCACAGCAGTTGCCACCATTTTAGGACCCTACTCGAATATTTACGAGGCCGCATTGCCGAATGGAAAGCGTACGCTCGCGCATTTGTGTCGCAAATCCCGACATCTCGAATCGACTCTGCAACCAGGTGCCAAAGTCCTTGTGGAGATGACCACCTACGACTTTGACACAGCTCGCATTATGGAGCTTGTGTCAGCAGCTCCGGCGCTTGAGCCAAACTAGGTTTGATTAGCCTGTTCCTCCGCGGTTTGTGGGAGTGGTGCTGCACGATCTGAAGAGAAGCCCACTGGGGGGATCGAGCGCAATTTTGAAAAATTTAACCCTGAGGGATTTGTTGGCATCTTTGTTTTTAAGGTGACGTCACTTCTAACACATGCGACGACCACGATGATTAAGCCAATGATTCCGAGATTTCCGCATGAGACCGCGGCAGCAAAACCGGAAAGAAAAGGGGCAAAAAATAATAACCCGATTAGGACCCGACTTGGCTTAATTTCATAAGCTCGAACTTCTAAGATCAGTCGCGAGCGACAAATGGTAAGTCCCATAATGGTGTAACACAGAATGAATCCAAGCGCATTCGCATTGAAAAAAACAGAAAATTTTAGCTGGTTTCGCGATGAAACTGCCGCACTTGAACCCAAGATGATCATTCCTGATGCCAAAAAGGTGAGGAGATACGATGCGAGCACTAGAATTCTACCGCCGATTGTCTTATACCCCGCCGCGCCCAGCGAGCCAGCGCTGACAATCGCCGATGTTCCAACTACCGTTAGTGTGCAAACAAACTCCTGCCACATTTCTACGCCACCAATGAAGTAGCGGACTACGACATAAGGCAAAAGTGACACTAAAACTAACACATTCACCGCCCACAAAACAAAGAATTTCCCTCTCACCACGGACCAGCGATTCAGGCTGGCGATCAACAGCAACTCGTGGTTTCCATCCTCCAGTTCTTGCTTCATTAAATTGATTCCGCCAAGTGGCATGATCACTCCACAAACCAAAAATGCTACGCGCCAGAATGGTCCAGACTCCCAGATCATCTGCAAGTTCATGATTCCTGGTGCATCGCTTCGATATACGCTGCTCGCAGAAAATTCCATTGCCATGGCCGCCACGGCTAAAAGCTGAATGCCGAGAAAGGGATAGATGAAATTCGCTCGTCGCATGCTTTGCCGTAACTCCTTTACCGTCATCGGGTGAAGTCGGTCATTCATTTCCGTAAGTCCAAGCACGCTTCCTGTTGTAGCTGATGTTGCGATTTCAGCAAGCGCGGAGTAGGAAAAATCGTGACCATGGCTACTGTGATGTATTCTAACACTAACAAAGTAGAACTTCCTGAAAGGGTAATGAGAATTTGTGAGTATTTTTCCTTATGTTCAGCAAAATTGGAAGAAATTCTTTCCTGAAAATACGCGTATGCTCCTTGATCGCAGCTTTCGTTGCTCCGTTGGCAATGGCGGATGAGGCAAAGGGAAATCGCCCACGCTTACAAATTATCAACGGCAGCAAGGAAGCAATTGATGTAGTATGGCTGAAGTCGCCCACGGAACGAGTGCCGAATGGTGTCGTGCCGGCGGGGGAAGATTTTGTTTTTACCACGACAATCGGTCATCAATTTGCCTTAGTGGGACGTGATTCGAAGACCACAGTCAAGGTCACCAGTGAGGTTCGCGTGCAGGGATTTCGCTACGATCCGCCAAGCGCGAACGGAACGCCTGCGTTTTACACGCAATCGGCATCGGCAAATGGTTTTCCCATCGTCGCATCAGCCAAGGTCAATCCCTACGCGCTTAAAGAGGCGGTCTTTTTGGCGAATATGATGCTGGCAAATCGCCCCGACGTGCGCGATGCTATGATCAAAAGCGGGGCGCGGATGTGCATCATGGCGCACGACGAATACACCACGGATTTACCTGAATTTCAGCGCTTAGCGATGCATCAGAATCAGGACTTTCCGCAACTTCCTGCAAAAGAATTTTGGGATGCTCGCGCACGCGGACTCGGTGGCAGCGAACTTGATCCGTATTGCTCGGTAGCCGAGGAAAATGTTCTCGCATTAGATGGTGATCCGTATGAAGCAGAATGCATTCTCATCCACGAATTTGCTCACAATATCCACTTGCGTGGCATGCTAAACGTCGATCCAACCTTTGATGACCGACTACAAAAAACCTACGAAAGCGCGATGAAGGCGGGGCTTTGGAAAGGGAAATATGCCGCTGTGAATCGCCATGAATATTTTGCCGAAGGCGTGCAATCTTGGTTTGATAACAACCGTGTGAATGATCATGACCATAATCATGTGGATACGCGTCAGGAGTTACAAGAGTATGATCCAGGACTGGCCTCCATGTGCCGAGAAGTCTTCGGTAGCACCGAATTAAAATACACCAAGCCCACCACCCGGCTAAGGGATCACATGCAGGGATATGATCCGAAAGCGGCACCAAAATTCGTCTGGCCAGAGAAACTTGCTCAAGCGAAAAATCTCATTCGGCAAGCGGCAAAAGACCGCGATGCTAAGGCGAATGGCGGCATTCAGCGCGAAACGAGAGACATTTCCGGATGGAAAGTTCATATCAATCGAGTTTTGTTAGAAAAGGAACGCGATGACACGGAGAAAGCGATGGGCTTGCTCAAAATAATGTTAGATGAAATCATTCGCGATTTACCAAAAGCGGCTGTTGATCAAATGAAACAAGTGCCGTTTTACGTGAATCCTGCCTATCGCGAAAATTCAAGTGGTGCCGAGTTTCATCCTGGCGCCGATTGGTTACGCGAGAATGGGCGTGACCCCGTGATGGTCGAGTGCATCGAATTTTCAGGCGTGGCCGATTTTGAAAAAGAGGTGAAACGCATGCCAAATTTTGCTCTGCATGAACTAGCTCACGCCTATCATTTTCGCTTCTTGCCCAAGGGTTACGGCAACGAGGAGATTCTAGCTGCCTACGCAAAAGCTAAAGCGAGCGGAAAATACGAGCGGGTAGAGCGCTCTCGGGGCGATGGATCACCAAACACATTTGAGCCAGCCTATGGCATTTCCAACGCCATGGAATATTTTGCCGAAACCACGGAGGCCTATTTTACGCGCAATGATTTCTTTCCCTTCAACCGCGCTGAATTGCAATCACATGATCCCGAGATGTTGCAGTTATTAGAAAAATTATGGGGCGTGAGTGCGGCGAAGAAGTAAGCCTCAATGAAACTACGGTAACAACACCGGCACGGCGATTCATCAGAGCAGCAAAACCTTTGAAACGACGCGCGATGTGCTTGATGTCATTTCCGCAACACCCGCCTCCGCCAGTGCCGCCTACGGCTACAACAACCGAGGCGAACTTATTTCCGCTGACGAGGTCACCAATGTTCAAGACCGTGCCGGATAATATACCTGGCACATATAAAGATACTCATGGTTCTACAGATCCGCGAAAGAGGGTCAAGAATTAATGACTTGCTTTCTTGCTAGAAAAAAAGATGCTCCACCACGTACCGTAGGTTGCTTAACATGGGGATTTTATATGGAATCAAACGGTGATTATGCGAAGGGTGGTAAAACCAATATCACATCTTCTTCCCGACACACCTAAGTATTCTTGTGAACCTCCACTAGGTTTTTCTGATGGTGTAAAAGCATGGAATAACTTGGTGGGTTACGGTCAACCTGAAGAAATGAAGAAAAAACTCCTAGGATATATACCATTCTAATGAAAATATACTTATTATTACTTTTGCTACTAAGTTCATGTTGCAGTTTGCATGAAACAAGTATTCCCGTCCAACCAGTAAAAATCGAGAGACGCAAAATTTTTGAATGCTGTGAACAGCTTGTAAATCTATACGAAGAATCTCAGTGTATACCTATGCAGGGTAACATTTACACTTACTTGCGTGATGAACTTAACGTTACAATGACCGATGAAGAGACTATTGGCGGTTCTACAAATGCTCTTAACTATGACCTAGAGACAATTGTTACATTAGGTGGTGTAAAATGTAATTTTAAAGAATGGGGCTCACTTATTACGAGAAGGCAATTTGTTGAAAACGAAATTCCGCCTATTCTATTTTTTGTACATGTACTCATAGTGGAAATCGAGGGCGAAGTTCGTGAGTATGATTTTACAAGTTTTGCAAAGCCTGAATACGATAATTCGAAGTGATAGTCTCTGGGGCCAGCAACTATGTTTTCTAACAGTTTTTAGGGCGGTGTTTGATGTTTATATGGTTTGTTTATTGCCTAGATAGCAAGGTGACCTGATGCAAAGATTACTGCTGAAATAGTAGTGTTGTAGTTGATAATCTATGCGGAGAAATGAAGCGCCATTTATAATATCGTGACAAATAGGTTGATCCATGTAAGTTTCGCTTATGCAGCAAGAGGAAAATCGCAATCAAAACAACGGCAACTGCGCGCTGCGTGTGGAACCTGCCTGCTTGGATGACCTTCCTGCATTGGTTGAGTTGACCATGGATTTGTTTGCTCATTCTGGCGATCTTCGTGCGGATTCTCGCGTCCAAGAGCACGGACTGCGTCTCATCTTGGAGCAACCTGCGCGGGGGCGGATCTTTGTTTTACGGAATGATGATGCGATTTTTGGCATGGTGAATCTCCTATTTACCATTTCCACTGCGATGGGCGGCTTCGTCATTCTGATGGAAGATGTGATCGTGCATCCAAAACATCGGGGACGAGGTTACGGCACGATGTTAATGGAGTATGTGCTCGCTTTTGCGCGCAAAAAAAACTTCCTGCGCATCACGCTGCTGACCGATAAATTGAGTGAAGATTCCCAGAGTTTCTTTGCGAAAATGGGCTTTGAATACTCCTCCATGATTCCCATGCGGAAGATCACATCGTGAAAAAATTGCTGAGCCATCCCGACCTGCATTGCATCTTGGCTTCCGTTGAGGCTGATGCTTTTGCGCTGATGATGCTGATCGTGATTTTTTTCAGTATCGGCATGGTAGCGCTACTTCTTTTGCTCATGAGATACAAAGCGAGGCAGCGCGATCCGCACGTGGATGCGCTCATTGAAGAACTGAATCTCGATGCGAGTGTGCAAAAGAACGCGTCCGAGGAAAAAAACTCAGCGACAAAAAACGCAACTGCTGCTTGGGAGAAAGATCCCGACTGGTGGAAATCAAAGGACTCTTAGTAGGTCGGCGCTCCATAGGGATCGTAATTGCCGCCGCCGCCGTTCCTTGATTGCTGAATCTTATTTTTCGACCAAATGAAACCTTGCTTGGTGTCGCGCCACATTCCGATGGCGGTATTGCAAGAATTCAATAGGCAAATCGCAGCAAGAAGTAATGTGTATTTCATACGGAAGAGTTATTTATCAGGATTGACTTACCAATCAAGAAAAAGATCAGATTATTTCTCTTCCTATGACAGATTGTCAATGGGGCGAGCGGTAAGAGTTTTCGTAGTGACAAGTCGAAGGTGACTGCTTTTGTTCTGGATTTCGCTGATCTTTGATGTTTCACTTTCCGCGCGCATGCATCAAATTATTGCCATTTTCTTATTCAGTACGATCCTCTCATGGGCAGATCATTTGATTTTATCGGGTGGGCCATCGTTACGACGTTGGGAGCAATATCGGACTCCCGATGAGCAACACGACCGATGGTGGGGGAATTTTATCCGCGGTGCCACGATGAGGATTGATGAAATCCATCGAGTTTACGGAAAGGAAAAAAAGATCATTTGGATGGTTTACCGTCCCAGTTATGAGAGCCGCGGGCGTGAAGACGGAAAAAATTACATTTCGATGATCCAAGAGCAGGCGAGCAAGAGAAATACGATGCTTGTATGGATTCAATCCGGTAGTGAGTTGATTCGTTCCATGAATGGTCGTCCCGCAGGTTCGATTGAAACATTTGATTTTTTCGGACACTCGAATAAGCACTGTTTTTGCTTGGACTACGGTTCTGAAATCATGGCGGTATCGACCCAATGGCTTCACGAAAATGACATTGGCAAAATTCGTTCTTCCGTATTTACCAAGAATGCCTACTGCAAATCGTGGGGATGTCACACGGGGCAAAGCATGTCCCACGTGTGGAAAAGCAAGCTCGGCATAGCACTCGAGGGAACGCGTGGGAAAACGGACTATCGCGCCTTAGCCGAGGGGAAATTTCCCGTTGGTCACGGTGGCTGGGTGCGATGAACTGACGGCATTTTTAAACTATTGATACTTTATGAACTATTCTGATTTATTGGCACTCTATCAACTCCACCTCTTTGAACTACTCGATCGATCACGGGCGATTCATCAAGCGCATTGGCCAGAGGCTGAAGTGCAGTTATGTACTTTATTGTCGATTAAAACGGGCGGATGTTCGGAAGATTGTTCTTACTGCGCGCAATCGGCTCGTTACAAGTCCGGCGTAGAAGCGGAGAGATTGATGAGCAAAGAGCTAGTCATGGAACGAGCCTTGCATGCCAAGGCAAATGGATCGACTCGCTTTTGTATGGGAGCGGCGTGGCGTGGGGTGAGGATGGGTACGCAGCGTTTCGAACAAGTTTTAGATATTGTATCCGATGTTTCTAAGCTAGGCATGGAAGTTTGCGTGACCCTGGGCGAACTCGGTGCTGATGAAGCAAAAGCACTCAAAGTTGCTGGTGTGACGGCATACAATCATAATGTGGATACATCTCCCGAACACTATCCAAACATTGTCACGACACATACATTTGAAGATCGCTTGCGAACGATTCGTCATGCGCAGGATGCGGGAATGTCTGTTTGTTGCGGCGGCATTCTCGGATTGGGGGAGACCATCGAAGACCGCTTAAAAATGCTGGAAGTCATTTCGGGATTTAACCCACCGCCAGAGTCGATTCCCATTAATGCTCTCATGCCTATGCCCGGCACACCGTTAGCGGAGAATCCACAGGTAGATCCACTCGATTTAGTAAGAATGATTGCCGTGACAAGAATTGCCGTCCCGAAAGCCAAAGTCCGCCTTTCTGCGGGGAGGACAGCACTAACGGATGAGGCGCAAACACTGTGCTTTTATGCGGGAGCGAATTCTATTTTTTATGGTGATAAATTGCTTACGGCAAAAAATCCCGCCGCGGAGAAGGATTTGCACTTATTGAAAAAAATCGGACTCAGCACGCAGTTGCCGGAACCGAGCATGTCCGCACCTGAGGCAAATCCTTGCTGTGAGCTATCGCCCGCCAGTTCTGAATCTTCATGCCAATCGATAGGATGTTGCTAGGATGAAGATGGATGGTGAACCATTTTCTTTGGCTCACATGTAAAATTTTTATAAGAAGTCCATTCCCCAACTCATTTCTTTTCATTCGATCGATCAAACAGAAAGGCACACCATGGCACGAAACGCATTACAACTTTTAATCAACGAAGTCGGCACTGTCGATCAAGTCGGCATTGAAGAACGAGTGGCGAAATATACAACCCGCAGCGTCAAAAAAGATGCCAAGCGTTTTGCCTTAAAATTGGCCGTCAGTATGGTTGATCTGACCACGCTTGAAGGGAAAGATACTCCGAGCAAAGTTGTATCCCTATGCCACAAGGCTCTGCTGCCTCACAAATTGGAAGGTATGCCAACATGCGCTGCCGTGTGTGTGTATCCTTCCATGGTCAAGCATGCGAGGCGTTGCCTTGGTGAGAAATCTGCTGTCAACATCGCCTCCGTTGCTACGGCATTCCCCTCGGGACAAGCTCCTCTGAAAACACGACTGCAAGAAGTACGTGCCGCGATTGCCGATGGTGCCGACGAAATTGATATGGTGATTAATCGCGGAGCATTTCTCAGCGGTGAAGTGAATCTAGTGAGCGATGAGATATCTGCGATCCGCGAAGCCTGCGGATCAGCCACACTCAAGGTCATTTTGGAAACCAGTGAACTGGAAACTTACGATAACATCCGTGCCGCCTCATTCTTGGCAATGCGTCTCTTGCGCCCAGGTGACTTTATTAAAACGAGCACCGGAAAAACTTCAGCCAATGCAACGCTGGGGAACAATCAAGTCATGCTCGAAGCCATTCGCGATCACTATTTTGAAACCGGAATTGAGTTAGCTATGAAACCTGCTGGTGGCATACGCACGGCCAAGCAAGCCATTCAATTCCTCATCGCGGTTAAGGAAACATTGGGCGATCGTTGGCTCAACAATCGTCGTTACCGCTTTGGAGCTTCAGCATTGCTCAATGACCTAGTGCGGCAACTAGCAAAAGAAGCAACGGGGCACTACCAGGCACCGTGGAGTTTTAGCGAAGCTGCGGGATCTTACTAACGGCATCGTTTTTTATTAAGTTTTCTGGACAATCAATCATTCAGGAATAGTTTTAACGGCGTTACAGAATCGTTGCCATGAAATTTTTCTACTCCGCTTTGCCACTGTTGTCTTTTGTCACTTTGCTATGTGATTGTTCCTCTAGCAGCACCATCGCAGGGCGAGGCGGGACGCAGATTATTAATGTTTCAGCCTACGATCCCAAAGAAAAACAACGTTCTGGACGCGCCTATTCCGCTACGGACGTTCGTGCCTTGCGCGAGAATGGTGCTGTCGCGCTCATTGCTCGTTGTGGCAAAGGTGGGGATATCGATGATAAATGCGATCAATTTCTCGCCTCTGCAGACCGTGCGGGTATGATGCTCGGTGCCTATTATCGCACCATTCATATCATGGATCCCGTCATGCAAGCGGATCAGTTTGTGAATCGTATGCATACACTTTCGCGCGAGCGAGTATGGAATCGACGTGAATTTCTTCTTTGTGCCGACTTTGATGCCGATTCCTCCACGAGCCACATGATTCGATTTCTTGACCGAGTAAAACAACGCACCGGCGTGGATTGTGTGGTGTATCTGGAAAACAGTCTAGATCTGCGGATGACTCTAAGTAGTGCCAGTGAGGAGACAAAAAACCGGCTGCGCCGTTGTCCGTATTGGGTCGCACTTTACTCGAATGACTCGGGAGCAGCTGGGCCGTATCCAGCACCGCGCACACCTACGGGTCTTGCGAAACAATACAACGTTTGGAATAATTGGCAGATTTGGCAATACGGAGGGGTAGAATGGTCGAACGGTCGATCTCAGCCCAAAGTTTACCCTGGCTTTCCGCGCTATTTTGGAAACATGGATCGGCCAATTGAACGCAATCTATTTCGTGGTTCTCCTCAAGAATTGAGTCAGCTATGGTCACGCCACAGTCTGAAGTGGTAGCAAAATTATTGCCCGTTACGATAGCGCCCGCGGACTGGCGCGAAGTCGCGATACTTGTTCTCCCATTTTACTCCATCCGAGGTGAAATGAACAATCCACTTATCATTTTGGTGAGCGATGGGACTTGGCACAACAATTGCACAATGGGCTCCACTGTCATTCACCGAACCACCCGCAGTTGCCCAAAATACAACATCTCCAACTTCTAACGCATCAGCCTGAACATCTTCGGTAGAACGCTGGAAGAAGCGTTGGTAATTGGGTAAGCGAGTGAAATCCAAATCAGGATTTACTTTCACTTCATTCCACAGCTGCGGGTATTGATCGAATGCGGAAGCCATGTCGTCCTCTAGCATTTTTCTCAAATCTATGCCATAGGCTTTTTCGTAGCACTCGATCAGCAATTCAGAGGATGATTTGCTCTCATTCGACTGTGTTGCACATTGGAGTGCGGCAATCGCGAGCTTCGTTGTCGATGATTCGCTGTTTTTTAATTCGCGAATGACAATCTCCGCAGAGTCGGCATTTGCTTTGACTTGTTCATTGATTAATGAAGCGACCAAAGGCCTCCCGAAAAACAAACCGATCCCCGCAGCAATCAACAAAATTACCCATCCGCCAAAAAATTGTTTTTTGGCTTTTTTTGGACGCGGACCAATATATTCAATGGTTCCCAAGGTACCGTAATCTTTTCGTGGCATGATGTTTGCGAGGACTAGTTATCTTATATGCACGAAATGTGCCAGTTTTTTCATAAAAAAATAAAAAATTCAAATTTCTCGAATTTACTTCAAATGACTTAAGCAAAATGGCAAAAATGCGGTGTTGCTCCAAAGGAAGATTTTCCCTAAAAACAACTGCGAAAAGTGATGAAACTAAGGACGATCCAAGAATTGAATCTCAGCCCTCCGGAATGCGAACTTCTGCGCTTGGCGGGGTATGAAAATATCGAGGATATCGAGCAATTTGAGCTAAATCCTTTCATCGACAAAGTCCTTCTGACGAATAAAATTCATCGAGTTTTCCCGACGGAAATTCCATCTTCGACCATTCAAGCATGGTGGCATCTAGCATGTAATATCCCCATGGTTACTCATGATTCGGCTCATTCTGCGCTGGTTAATTTCGAAAACGATTTAGAAATCGTCGAAATGATCAAAAACTCGCCTTTTGCCGAACCGCTGGCCGCGCGATCACTCGCCGAAAAAAATGTTCCCGTGTCTGCCATCCCCGAGGCGATTTTACTTACTGCTGCACGCGGCGACATCTCCGTTCGGGTCACTGCGAAGTCACAAAAACACACGCAAGCCACGCCCTTAACCACTGCGGTAACGAGCAATGTCAATTCAATCGCGTTAACGAAAAAAAAGGCGAAAATCGATTTGTCGCGCGTCAGGTCACTTGAGGCTCCAGCTCCGATCGAGCCTTTGGTTCAGGCACCTCTTAACCTCATATCCGCCACGCGTGAGGAAACCAATCAGGGGGTTTCTCCGAATTCACGGCGTTACATCCGCGGTGTTCTGCATCCGCAGCCAGCATTTTTTCTATGGGGTGCCTTTTTTGCGATTACGACTCCCATTGCCATTCCTCTTGGACTCGCAGGGATCGTTTTACTCTTATTAAGAGACCAAAAACCAGAATCGTATCTTTGGGTGCCATCTTGGATCATTGCTTTTCCCATCAGCGTCTTCGTCCTTGGGTTTCTTTATTTGTGTATTAGCCACAACTGTTCTTGCCGCGTCTGTGGACAGAAACTTTTCGTGCCTAAAAATTGTCTAAAAAATAGCAAAGCCCACAGAATTCCATTCCTCGGGTCTATCCTTCCGATCGCCATTCATGCCCTACTCTTCCGCTGGTTTCGCTGTACCTTCTGCGGAACTGCGATCCGGCTGAAGGAATAAAAGATCTTCCCCTTGATCAAATTGAAGCCTTTGACGACGATTCTTTCAGCCCAACCGTTCTGTTGAAAACGGGCTTACGATCTGTGTGGTCTTTCCGATCTGCAACAAAGTAGCCAATACGTTCAAATTGATAGAATTCCTCAGGCTTGGCATCACTGAGTGCAGGTTCAATTTTCCCATGAATCACATGGAGTGACTCTGGGTTCAAGACACTAACAAATCCCTCTTCTACGGCATCTGGCTCTTCAACTGTAAAGAGTCGATCATACAGACGAAATTCCGCATCTTTCCCTCGCTTACCATCCACCCAATGAATTGCCGCCTTGCAGACAATTCCCTCCGGTGTCGGCATACCGGCAGTGCCTTTGAGTAGCTCGCATTTCACCAGAGTCACTTCACCGGTCTGCTGATCCACTTCATGCGAGAGATACTTCATGATATTTCCTCCACGCAATCGCACGCATTTCCCAGGTCCAAGCCGGAAATATTTTTTCGGTGGATCAACCATAAAGTCATCTTTCTCAATCCATAAGGAATTCCCGTGTTCTACCATGCGCATGCCTCGGTCGGTAAATTCCGGATGCTCTTGTAACTCGCACGTTAAGACTTCGTCATCATGAACATTTTCGAGAATGACTTTGAGAGGGGTCATTACTGCCATCCGCCGCCCAGCTTCGCGATTTAAAAAATCCCGCACTTCATATTCTAACAGTTCCACGCGTGTCATCCCATTGAATTTAGTTATTCCGATGTGGGCGCAGAAATTTCGTATCGCCGCGCTAGGGTATCCTCTGCGACGTATGCCTGAAACTGTTGGTAAGCGCGGATCATCCCAACCATTTACGTGTCCATCGCGCACGAGCTGCAAGAGTTTTCTTTTGCTCATCACCGTGTAGGTTAGATTCAAACGCGCGAACTCGATTTGACGTGGCTTTGCTGGCACATGGCAATTGTTTATGACCCAATCATACAGTGGCCGATGGTTTTCAAATTCCAATGTGCACAACGAATGTGTGATTCCCTCCAACGCGTCTTCTAATGGATGCGCATAGTCATACATGGGGTAAATGCACCAAGCGTCGCCCGTGTTGTGGTGATGTGCTCGCATTATCCGATAGATCACTGGATCACGTAAATTCATATTCGGTGACGCCATGTCGATCTTGGCACGCAAGACCATCCGTCCATCAGCAAATTCGCCCGCTTTCATGCGTTCAAAGAGTGCGAGGCTTTCTTCTGCTGGCCGACCTCTCCATGGTGACGGCGTTCCGGCCGTAGTGACATTTCCCCGCGCGGTACGCATTTCCTCAAGTGTTTGCTCATCCACGTAGGCTAAGCCTTTGCAGATCAAATCCACCGCGCATTCATAGTAGAAGGCAAAGTAATCACTGGCAAAATGTAGCTCATCCCATGAAAAGCCTAGCCACTGAACATCTTCCATAATGCTCTCCACATACTCCACTTCTTCTTTTGACGGATTCGTATCGTCAAACCGCAAATTACAGCGCGCGCCAACTCGTTTCAATTCCTGAGCAATCCCAAAATTTAAACAGATCGACTTCGCATGACCAATATGCAAATAGCCGTTCGGCTCGGGTGGAAATCGTGTGATGATGGTCTGGTGTTTTCCGTTCGCTAAATCTTCATTGATGATCTCACGGATGAAATCCGTCGGTATATTTTCTTTTCCTAATTCTCCCATAAATCTCAGATCACGTTCGGCGTGGCGTCCACTTTACATGGTGAATCGATATCCTGCAAAGAAGATTCAGCAGAAACCCTGACAAAGCTAGTAATCGATCGGATTTTCTGACCGCATCATTGATAGAGCCCACGATAAGCACGACGAAACCATGATTGCTGACAAGCCCACGTGTAATACTTGCACTGCCCCGTAAACATGAATCTGCGACATGATGACCCCTAAAACCATCTGCGCCAGCGTCAATCCCGTGACCCATTTCCCCGAGTGATGGATTTTCCATCCATTTATCTTCAAGCTCCATACCATCGCGCCTACGAGGAAAAAAATCACCCATGAAAATGACCGATGTATCAAATACAGCAAGGTGTTTTCTAAAACAGGACCCCACTCCGTTCGTGGTATGGATTGATGTTTGGATAGCTCATCGGTAATCTCGCGAATTTGCGACCCCATGATTCCTTGGAAAAGCACTACGACAAGCAGAGCCCATGAAGCAATAGGCAGCCACTGTGCATTTTTATCAGCGGCGAATTCCTGCTTCCATGATTTTTCCATAGCGAGCCACAACACCAAGGTAAGTGAAATGATCAATAAAAAGGCCAAAAACATGTGTAATGTCAAAACGCCAGGTGCTAGCCCGCTGTAAACCACTCTGGCACCCATTACCGCATTGATCAAAACCAAGGCAAGACTCGCTAATGCCAATGACAAAATCATTCGCCTGCCCCTTGTAACAAAAATCGCCGCAGTCACGGTGGCTACCGAAAAAAATCCGATGGGAAGAGAGGTACAACGATTGAGAAATTCCGTCCAAACATGCCGCGAATTGAATTCTTTGCGTAAAATTTCCTCACTAATGAGATTGGGATCCCGTCCCATGCGCTGAGCTTTCTTTTGGAATACTTCGATGTCCAACTTGGCGAAATCCACTTGCTCCAACTGCGTAGGCGGCACCCAACACCCCCAGCATTTCGGCCAATCTGGGCATCCCATGCCAGCTCCTGTGACGCGAACTGTCGCCCCGACAAAAATCAGCACAATCAAAGATACCAACGCGCCCCACGCCATTCGTTGCAACCATAACATTTCTTTCACGAGATATGCTTGTCACAGAACCATGAAAAATCCAATCGATTTGATGAAAATTTCCTGTTTCTTGCATAGACGTATGCCCCATCGTCGCTTATACCTGTGCCGTGTCCGATAGTAAAAACATGCCCACTGAATCAGATCAGCCTGCTTCTGCCCAGTCGCCTGCACAACAGGGAAAACAAGGCAGCAATCTAACGATATTGCTGCTTTTCCTCGCGATCGCCGTTCTGATTGGCTACATTTTCGGCAATTCTTTTCAGCAAAAAAGCGATTCTTCATCTACCTCACTCGCTGCAAAACAAGCGGAGTTAGATGCGACTCTTGCAGCAACAAATCAAAAACGCGAGCAAATGGGCCTGCCACCATTGCTCGGCTACGGCGCAGAAGATGGGGAAAAAATCGCAGCACGCCTGACGAAAGACGCCGTTTCTTTAGCCGCTTATGTTGAGTCATTTCGGAGCCAACTGCTCGAAAAAGAGCGACTGCTCGAAAGAAGGAATGAAGAACTCATCGCTAGTGAGCAAACGCGCACCGCATTGACTTCGCAGATTGCCAAGATGCAAATGAAAGTCGATTCCGTCTCTTCCGCCAGCGCGGTAACCGCTGATCTACAAGAACGATTGGCTCTCGCAGAAAGCCAAGTCGTCGAATTGCGCAAGCAACTTGCTCAGCCGAGTGTTGTTGCGACCGGTGATGAGCTATCAGCCGCAAATGCTAAAATTTACGATTTGGAAAAACAACTCGCCTCACTTTTATCAATCAGCGATGTGCCGATTTCGTCAAACTCCACAGGTCATCAACTACTCGCCAACGCAGAAAAAGACCTTTTGCCACAAGCGCAAACGTTTTTCCAATCGCTTGCCCAATTGGAAGATAAAACTGGGGCCGAAATCAATCAGGCTTTCAACAGAATTATCCAGCAGCATAAAGCCTCCTATATCTGCACGATCCAATTTGATGCTGATTCATCGGCGTTAAAATCATCAGAACAGACAGCGCTCACCGAAGGCCTAAGCAAAATTCCCGACGGTACTTTGATTCTCGTCATCGGCTATTCCTCCACCACGGGTGATCCTTCGCAGAATCGCACTCTGTCATCAAATCGTGCGCATGAGTGTGCCAAGCTGGCGATGGAGAAAAAATTAGTGAATCAAAGAGTCCAAGCCATTTACTACGGACAGACAAAGAGGTTCTCCCCAAGTAAACCAGAGCAAAACCAAGTTTGCCAAATCTTTGCCATCATGCCTTAATTGTTTGGATTTTTGCTATTACCTTATCATTATGGATACTATGAAAATTCTCCTCAGCATCACAGCTACCATGCTCGCTGGAGCCTTATTTTGGAGCTACTCACAACAGAAAAAAGAAAGTGCCCACGCGCCAAAAGAAGAGTTAGCCCGCATCGAACAACAACTTGCGGCGCTCGCCATCGAAAACAAAAATTTAGAAAATGAACGACGACTCCGTGGCTTAGGACTTGATTTGCGCACTCAGGAATTGAATGACGCTGCTAGCAAAGAAGCTGCAGCAAAAATCGCCGCCGCGAATGCCGCCGCTGCTGCTGCCGCCGAGCAAGCAAAAGCCCTCGAAGATCCTGAAGATAAGGACAAATTGAAAAAGCTCAAAATGGAGGAAGATGGGGTAGTCGAGCGCAAGGAATTGGAAAAAAGGGATAAAGAATTTCGCAATCAAAATCTCATTAATTCGGCACTCGTTATGGGACGCGTTACTGACTTCGTGGATAACGCAGAATCCGGAACATTCGTGGTATTCAATGTGAAAATGCCAGAACTCATCAAAGTCGATACGATCCTCGCAGTCCGGCGCAACGGGGGTATTGCGGGATATATCAAAATTACTTCCATCACCGGTGACGAGGGGATTGGTGATGTTTTGCCTGGACTCGGCAAACTGATGCCGAAAGTGGGCGAGGATCTGATCCTAGATCCGCTCCAATGATTTTTCCATCAATCCATTTTTTACAAAATTTCACAATATTTTACATCAATGACTACAACATCATACATCGCCTACGATAGAGGATCTGATCAAAGACCTAAAACTCACGCCATCAATCCAGCTACTGGTTTGGCTCTCGAACCAGGATTCGCTGCTCCATCTTCAGATGAAGTGGAAATGGCGATTTCCTTGGCTGCTTCAGCATTTCCAGCTTACAGTAACACATCTCCGGCGAGTAGATCGGCCTTTCTCCGCACGATAGCGGAGGAACTTCTCGGCGATGTAGATGCTATAGCCGAACGTGGCATTTTAGAAACCGGCTTGCCCGACGCGCGCCTGCGTGGTGAGACGGCTCGCACAATCGGGCAATTGCGGATGTTTGCCGATATGCTCGATGCTGGAATCTGGCTTGACGCTCGCATCGAGGAGGCCATTCCTGACCGCCAACCACTTCCTAAGCCTGACATTCGTTCCATGCATCGCCCACTCGGTCCCGTGGCGGTTTTTTGCGCATCGAACTTCCCCTTGGCATTTTCCGTGGCTGGTGGCGATACTGCAAGCGCTCTTGCTGCGGGTTGCCCCGTTATTGCTAAAGCGCACTCGTCACATCCGGGCGTGGCGGCTCTCGCTGCCGCTGCGATCGTTCGTGCCGCGAAACGCTGCGAAATGCCAGCCGGTGTTTTTTCTCTCCTCTACGGCTCGGGCAGTGAAGTTGGTATGCAGCTTGTCAAACACCCACAAATCAAAGCAGTCGGCTTCACAGGTTCATTTAAGGGCGGAAAAGCACTCATGGATGCCGCCGCTGCTCGCCCTGAACCGATTCCTGTTTATGCAGAAATGAGTTCGATTAATCCGGTGATCTTTTTGCCAAGAATCCTCGATGAAAAATCCCCACAGCTCGCCGAGGCATTCTTGCAGTCCCTCACTCTTGGTGTCGGTCAGTTCTGCACCAATCCGGGCTTGGTCTTCATAGTCGATCATAACGCGGCAACATTTATCGAAACATTAAGCACATCCATTCAAAGTGCCGCTCCTGGAGTCATGCTCAATGCAGGGATTTGCCAAGCCTATCAAGATGCCACCGACCTCGTTGCCGCCGAGCCGGGAGTAAAAAAATATACTTCAGCTGTTGCTCCAACACACGGACAAGGAGTGCCACAAGTTTTCGTAATTGATGCAAAAGATTTCATGGGGAATCCGAAATTGACCCACGAAATGTTTGGCCCTGCGAGCTTGATTGTGATCGGATCAAAAGAGGAAATTGCTACCGCTCTTGCATCGCTGGAGGGACAACTTACCGGATCGATTCACGGCACGACCGATGATCTTTTATCTTATAAGTTTCTCGTCGATACCCTCGAAAAACGTGTTGGACGACTCATCTTCAACGGCTTCCCCACTGGCGTAGAAGTCTGTCATAGCATGGTGCATGGCGGCCCCTATCCATCGACATCAGATGGAAAAAGCACCAGCGTTGGTACGATGGCTGTTCATCGTTTCACACGTCCTGTGGCATGGCAAAACTGCCCGCAAGAATTACTCCCACGCGAGTTACAAAATGGGAATCCACTCTGCATACCTCGTTTGTTAAATGGAGCCTTATCAAAATCCTAGTTGTTTATTTATTACAAATTAATCAGCTATATATAATTTTTTACTAATTCAAACTTGCAAAATGTGACAATTCCTTCACATTGAACTTCTATGGCTAAAACCAACACGACAAAGCGTTATACTGACGAACAAAAGGCAGAGATTTTTGCTTTCATCGAAAAATACAACGAAGAGAACGGCCGCGGTGGGCAAACTGCTGCGATCAAAAAATTCAAAGTGACAGCACTCACGATCTATAATTGGAGAAAAGGCTCCAGTAAAAGAGGAAAAGCTGCTGTAAAACAAGCGAAGAAGAAGTTTCGTAATCCTTCAAAACTCATTGAGCGCTTGCACATCGTAACGAAAGAAATCGACAAAGCAGAAACTGCTTTGTCGAAATTACAAGCAGAAGCAAAAGTGTTACGCAAAGAAATCCGCCTTGCGATCGATTAATCCTCGAGATTTTTTCGCATCAGATTAATCTTCAACCGACAGCTGCCAATCGTTTGGCGGCTGTTTTTTTGGCGATCTCATTACTCTGCACCTTTCACAGTGCGAACAGCTTGAATCAGCGAAGCCGCGAGAGCACACACGGCATCTTGCGGGCGTTCGGCCTGCGCGTGATTCTCTACAACTTTCACAAGAGCCGATCCTACAATCACTCCATCGGCGACTTCCGCTACCATTCGTGCCTGTTCTGGCGTGGAAATGCCGAAACCTACACACACCGGCACAGGTGAATGCTCTTTTAAACCTCTGACCAAAGCGCCAATTTCCACGGAGGGACCACCGTGGGCACCAGTCACGCCCGTCCTTGACAAGGCGTAAACAAATCCCTGCGCACTCGCACAGAGTTTCTTCGCGCGCTCGGGAGGCGAATTTGGTGCGATCAAGCGGATCTGCAATAGCTCAGGATGTGGCGCAAATCCCTCGCCAAGTACGGCTTCGTCAGGCGGTAAATCTAACAATAATATGCCGTCAGCACCTGCCTCTACGGCATCTTGCTGGAATCTTTCAAAACCATATTGAAAAATCGGGTTCAAGTAGGTAAACATTACAATTGGCGTGTTATGCGTTTTGCGGAATTCCCTCACTAAATCAAGAACCCGTGCGGTTGTCATTCCTGCTTTGAGCGCTCTTTCTGCCGCCATTTGGTTGACTATGCCATCCGCTAATGGATCGGAAAAGGGTAGGCCGATTTCAAGAATATCTGCTCCTACGTCGGCCAAGCCTTTCATTACTTCGAGCGATCGAGAAAAATCAGGGTCGCCTGCTGCCGTGTAGGCAATGAAGGCTTTTTTACCATCTTGCTTTAGCTTTTCAAATGTCCGTGTGATTCGATTCATGCGTTGATTGATCTATCTTTTTTTAATTCGTTTTCCTGATAGTCTTCTGGATAAAAGTTCAGGACACATCCCCTTATCGCGGAGTGTTTGGCATGCGGCTTCGATGTGGATTTCTTGTTGCACTGTGCGAAAACCAAGCCGCCGCGCAATACAATCGCCCAAAGTATCGATATTCTTATCTTCAAATTCCACGACTTTTCGGCAATCTACGCAAACCAAATGGTTGTGAGATGGTTTATCTAAGAAGTTTGGATCATAGGTTTTTTCTTCGCCTCCGAGGTCGATTTCGCGTAGCATTCCAGCGTCAACTAGCAGGCTGATAGTCCGATAAACCGTTGCCCGCGAGACATCCGCGTCAGAGCGTCGGATTTTTTCGTAGAGTTCTTCTGAGGTAAAATGCTCGTCCTTTGCAAAGATCATCGAAACTAAGGAGTCACGCTGGGACGTGCGCCGCAGCCCTTTGCGTTTCACAAATTCATTAAAGCGCTCGATGATCTCTTCGTTCATTTTGCAAGCTGCCTTATGAGCCGTGGAGTAATCTTGTGGCTAAGGATTCTGGCAATCCAGCCGCTAAAATTTTTCGACCGGTTTCTTCAATGTCATACTCCAAGCGGCGGAAGACAATGCGTCGTTCTTCCATATCATAGATAACATAGCAAGCGCGCCAGTCACCATCACGCGGTTGCCCAACGGAGCCTGCATTGATGAAATATTTTAATCCAGGCTCAATAATTACGGATTCGGCGGCGATCTCTTGCACCACCGAGCTTTTCATGTAAACGCGCGGCACGTGCGTATGACCATGAAAACATACTTGCGTGAATTGGTAAGCGAAGTTCGACATCGCATCAAAACGATTCGTCACGTAATCCCAGCGCATCGGCTGATCTAATGTGCTGTGCACGATGGTAAAATCAGACACTTGCCGCACCATACGCAATTTTCGCAACCATTCACGCTGTTCGTCGCTCAGTTGGTTGCGTGTCCACTGCAATGCCTCTGCCGCCACGGGATTCATGGTGTCTAATGAGTGATCTAACGAGGCATCATGGTCATGATTGCCTTTCACAACAGGGCAATTCATGGCACGGACGATTTCAAGGCATTCGGACGGGTTGGCATTATAGCCGACGACATCACCAAGGCAGATGTAATCTGTGCAATACTGGCTCTGTGCATCAGCCAATACAGTCTGTAGTGCCTCAAGATTGGCGTGAATGTCTCCAAATATCGCTATACGCATGCTTTGTTGTCGTAATAAATTGTGTCGGGCAAAAATGAACAATGTTTCTCCCGTTTGTCGAGCATACAATGCACAGGAGGCAAAAAAACTGCACTTTACTTACGCAGAAAACGCGGGGGCTCTAGCCCGATTTGCGATTTCAGGTACTCCAGCGCGTACTCCACGCCATCGAGTGGCATGTCGTCTTTGTTGTTTTGTGCATAAAGGGTCAGCATTTTTTGTGCTTCTTCCAGACTGGGGAAAATTTCCCGTAGTAATTGATCGGCTGGGGGCGCATTGGGCACTGATGACTCTAAGACAAATAACAGACATAGTAAGCTATCGACACGATTTCGAGGATTCGCATACAGCCGCCGAGCAAGAGCTAACGCCTCATCCCTCCGACCTTCCGCCCTCGCCAAGCAATACAGCCAAGCCCGACCTTCATATCCTCGGCTACGTCCCGTTTCAAAGGCCTGACGATAAAAATCCGCCGCTTTGCTATAATCGGGATACTTCGCACTATTGCTGTGAAACATCCCTAGAGTCGATAACAGACTCACCGTTTCCGGGTTATTTTTTACCCCACGCTCTAAAAACGCCTTCCCCTTCGCCACATATTCTTTGTGGAGCAACCGCCGCCGCATCTCGGCGTAATCGGGATTTTCTAGGTAAGATGTGGCTGCATTGTAGGACAAATGCCACGCCCCCGTTTCCCAATAATAAGGAATCTTCGGTTGCAACATCACCATCGTTTCGAATTCTTCCTCTAACTTAACCCAATCCGAATCCTGAAATGACCCATACGCTCGCAAATTGATAAAAGATGCCACCATCGAGCGCAATCCGCCCAATGCTACTACGCTCATCGTTTGTCCAATCTTCTCGCGCTGATTGATTTCTAATGGCGTACTCAGCAAGCCATCCTCTTGGAATTGCTTATGTAAATCCCTCTCCACACCGCCGATGCACAGCCCTGCTACAGCCAGGACTCCCAGCACAATGACAGCGTTTTTGCCTTTGCTTCTCATGATTAAAACTCTTTATCGGAAAACACAAACCACGATAAAATGGTATTCAACACGACATAAAATAAAGTCAGAGCTGACAATTTAATAATAGCAAAAAGTTGGATCACTTGCCCCTGAATCGATGCCTCAATCACATTAAACAACTGATGATCAGGGAAAATCAATGACACGATTTTCATAAACCACAGCCCCGCAGACGTTGTGCCTTCCGATGTCGCACGGTAAAACTGCGCCGCATCACCTTGCAAATGTCCAATCAAGAAAATCAAAAAGGAAACAATGATGGTAAACAACGTACTCGAAGAAAATGTCGAAAGCAGCAATGCCGTAGCCCCCACGAGTGCCGATTGCAGAAAAATCACCCACACCGCGCTTTGCAGAGAGATCGTCATGCCATGTTGCTTGATTTCCGCCACGTAAGCGGCGATTTCTTTTTCGGACCAGCCAGCCTTAGCGGCATACGCCAAATATTCTTCCACCAGCAAGTGACTGCGCCACGCCACCGCACCGTTCATCATTAGATTCATCAAAAACAGAGACACAAAAATCAATAGCAACACCCCCGCAAGTTTACCCACAAGGTAATCCAAGCGCGGCACCGGCTTTGCTAAGATCGTGTAAAGCGTGCGATCTTCCACATCCTTCGGCAGCAACAACGCTGTTGCACAAATGGCAAAGACAATCGCAAACAATTTCATCACCCCCGTACAGGTCTCTTTTAATATCCGCAATTCCCCTAAATTCATGCTTTCCGGGCCATTAAATTGCGGCAAATCGAGAAAATTCACCGCAATCAGCACCACCGCGAATACCATCAAAAAGTAAAACACCTTCATCCTTACCAACTGCGTGAACGCATGCATCGCAATCACTCCTACCCGACTCGGCTTCAACCACATATTTATTGCATCCCTCCTTTTTTATCCACGTTCGTTTGTTGCAAAAACAATCTCTCCAATGTCGTCTTCGGACGTCCCACACGCACCAATTCCGCAGGGCTTTCCGCAATCACCGATTGCAATTTCGCCACTAATTCTGGCGTTGCATTTCGTATCGTAAATTCCGTCTGATCTTCAATGGCTATCAAATCCTCCAACCTGCCTTCCTTGACCATTTTCCCCTGAAAAATGATTCCTACATGATCACACACTTCCTGCACTTGCTCTAACAAATGCGAACATAAAAACACCGTGATTCCTCGGTCTCGTAACTTCAAAATCAAATCCCGAATCTGCCGCGACCCAATCGGATCCACGCCTGCCGTCGGCTCATCTAAGATTAATAAGCGCGGATCTTGAATCATCGCCTGCGCAAGGCCAATCCGTTGCAGCATGCCTTTCGAGTAACCACCAAGCCGCCGATTTCCCGCATTTTCTAAATCCACCAAGGCCAGCAATTCCGCAATGCGACTCTCTAACACCTTTCCCCGCAAGTCACACAGCTTTCCATAAAAGCGCAAGGTCTCCGCCCCGGTGAGATGTTTATAAAAATACGGATTTTCGGGCAAAAATCCCACATCCTGTCGCGAATCTACTTTTAACGAATCGCTACCAAAAATGGCACATGTCCCCGAAGTCGGCGCCACCAACCCTAATAACGCTTTCATCGTCGTGGACTTGCCCGATCCATTCGGCCCGATCAATCCATAGACTTCTCCCGCCTGAATCGTAATCGACACATCATCCACGGCACGAAAGACCTTCCCCCGCGCCGACGGCGGACGGAAGTCTTTCACCAAGTTCTTAATCTCAACAGCAATCGATGACATCGTTTAAAAGCAAAATCGTATAGGACAGAGAGATGGACTCTGCAAGGCACTTTGTCAACTTCACGAAAATTTCATAAATGTCGCATCTTCATTCTGCCAAGCCCACACCACTTAACAAATACACCGCAAATGACGCCAGCCAGTGATCGCCTTCGTAGTTTCCTGTATCCACATATTTTAACCCCTCAGTGGTATGCATCGCCGCCGATTTTTCTAACACGATTCGCCGTGCGTCCCCGGGTTCCATCGTCGATGCCACACCGAACATGGTCCATGCCCGCGATAAATTCAGCCCCACAAGATGAACGATTTGCCCATCGGTAAAATCAGACACCGTCGCCGGAATCAGCAGATTTCCCATTTTTCCTTCCCGCAAACCAGGTAAATATTCATCGAGCCACGCAAGAAATGTCGCCGCAGGCATCACGCGCCGCATCAAATCCGCCACATTCAAACACGGCGAGAAAAAATCCTGCCCCGATGGCTCATAGGCAATCGGGTAGCTCCGATCCTTTTCATAAAAGGCCAACGCCTTCTCTTTCACCTGCTGCAAAACCCGCTCATGATTTGTGGATTTTGCCCAATCGAAAAACTGCGCCAACGGAAAGGCCGTTTCGGGGTGAAATCCACAACGCACCGGCCAATCGATTTTCGACATATACCCGAGAAAATGTTTCACGATCTCCTCCTCCACCGGTTGATAGGAATTCGCCCAGTTCCGGCCATCGTCATCATCCCAGGTCAGCAACTCCTGCCCCAATCGCATCGCCCATGCCCAGCCATACATTCGTTCAAAGCTAGGATTTTCTTTAATGAACTTCGCCTCCGCTGCCAAAGCGTCGTGCGTGAAACTTTTTTTCAGAGCCGTGCGCGTTTCCTCGGCCCGTGCATGTTGTGGAAAAAGCTTCAACAATCGCACCAAAGTCCAATGCCCATGCACCGATGAATGCCAATCAAAATGACCAAAAAATACCGGATGATGCTCACGCGGTGGACGCACCGATTTTTCGGATTCATACACATAGCCAATTTTATACGGCCAGGCCCGATGCAATCCTGCTAACGCCACGCGCGCAAAATTCGCCGCTTGTTCTAAGGAAATCTGATTCTTGTTCATGATCGACTCATCCTTCATTTTCCATAAGCCCTTCTTCATCACCACTCGCCTCATCGCTCACAATCGGCGCAGGAATATGATTCGCCAGCGGAGCCACCAGATTCGCGGGTAAAGGAAAAACCTTTTCATAAATTCGTGGAGCCAACTCCGTCGCCTGCGCATACGCATCCTTGAGCATCTCCATCTTCGCATCCAAATTATCAATGTAATGCAAGGCAAAGGCCTCCGGCGTCCGCGGCAGGGTGGGGGAGCCAAATTCATATTGCCCGTGATGGCTGGCGATCAAATGCAGCAAATGCAATCGCACATCCTCACTCGCCGGTTCCAGTCCTATCCAAAAGGCATTCTCCGCACTCTCAAGCCGCTCACGCCACAAGTGATTCACTACCTCAATGCCAATCGGAATATGCCCGAGCATTTCCCCGCGCAGGCTATGAATTTGGGTAAAGCCATCACGCGGATAAGAATTCTCCCACAGCTTCCCACAATCATGAAAAAGCACACCCGCCAACAACAAATCCCGATTCCAATACGGATACACGGCACATAACGCATTTGCCGAGCGCATCATCTGTGCGACGTGCTCCACCAAGCCACCACGCCGGGCATGATGATTCTTCCTCGCCGCTGCCGTGCGCCGAAAATGCTCACCAAATTTCTGAAAAAAGCTCTCACACAAATCATGCAATCGCGGATCTCGAATCGATCCACACAAAGCCAAAATCGTCTGCCAATCTTCATGCTGCTTCGCTTGAATCTCGGGATCCCCCGTCAGAAATAACTCCCGTTCTTCTTTCGACAGCACCCGCGCACTCAGATCATTGCCATCCAAGCCATATTGATTTTGCGTCCATTTCCCCGAAAGACGAACCATCACCCCATCCGGCCAATCGCGCGCGGTACTAAATAGTGGTCGGTCCTCCCAAATCTTGAGTGAAAAGCCTCCGCTCGAATCCGCAAACCCCAATTCTAAATATGGTTTATTGGTCTTCGTCGTCTTGATCGCGCGGCTTTGGAGTTGCAAATCGACATCGGCATAAATCGGCGATTCCCCCGCAGTCTGCTTTAATTGAGCGATAGTAAAAACTTCCATAATGCGTCCCCACCAACCTAGCAACCTGCCCGAAATTGTCGATGCAGGAGTGAAAAAAAACCGTGGCTACGATTTCCAAGCGTCGAGAGAATTTTTTCAACATTGCATAAATTCGGATTTTTCGTAGAATCGGCACACGATTTATGCGCGGATTTTTTTCTCTATCCACTCTGCTTGTTGGCATGGCTGCTGCTCAGACGTCTGAACCGGCACCTGGCGTTGCCGCACCCGGAGAATCCGCTGCCGATGCATCGATTAAAAATCTTAAAAATGCCCGGGTCATTAGTTTGGCGATTCCGGCACCACGGGGACAAATCCTCGCCCGCGATGGCGAGCCCTTCGCTCAAAACCGCGTCGCTTTTCAAATCGCTTTGAATTTCCCGCAGTTCGAAAATGCCGACCGTGCTTTCGTCGTAGATTGGGCGCGCAAACGCCTTGATGAAGTGCGCGCGATTTACCCAAAATGCCTCGAAAAATCCGATAACGAACTCTGGGCGCATTACCAAGATCGTCGCTGGTTGCCCTTGTATTTATCGGGGTTTCAAAATCGTGCGCAGGCGAATGAAATCGCAAAAAAAATCGGTCAGCGTGCCGATGTGGTGCTTTATCCCGTCTATGCTCGCCATTACCCGGAGGAGAGTGTGGCGGCACACATTGTGGGCTACACGGGCAGCGTAGGTAAACTTCCCACCGGTCCGATCAATTTTAATGAACCACTCTGGGAAATGACCGAGGGGCGATCGGGATTAGAATTGATCTATCAGAAAAACCTTTCCGGAACGCCGGGCATGAAGCGCGTTCTGTATAACAACGATGGCATCAAGCTCGAAGATGAAATCGTTCGTCGTGCGATTCCCGGGGGAAATATTGTGACCACTTTGAACATGAAGTGGCAGAAACATGCGGAAAAAGTCCTGCGCGATGGCAGCCAGCGATCGGCAATGGTGGTCATCGACATCCAAACGGGAGAGATTCTTGTCATGGCCTCGCGCCCATCCTTTGACCTGAATGAATTTGTGGGTGGGATTAATGCGGTGCGCTACAAGGCATTGAACGAAGATGCCTCCACCCCGTTATTTGGCCGTGCTTTTTCCGCGCAATACCCGCCCGCTTCTACGTTTAAGTCGATCGTCGCCCTAGCAGGTCTGCAATCGGAAGCCATCAATGAGAATACAACGATCGATGCGCCAGCTTTTATCGAGTTTCCTGGTCATAAAATTCGCAACGCCTCGGGCCGCGCAGAAGGTAGTATCGCGGTTCGTTTTGCCATGGCACGTTCGACCAATACGTGGTTTGCCAAACTAGGTATCGAGATCGGCCCCAGCACATTTCTCTCCATGGCGCGGCGCTGTGGTTATGGTGAAAAAACCGGACTGCCGTTAATTGGCGAGGCACCAGGGCTGATGCCCACCGCCGAATGGATGCTGCAAAATCATCGTCGCCGTTTCATGAATGGCGATACAGCAAACATGTCCATCGGCCAAGGTGTGTTACTCGCTACGCCGCTGCAAGTCTGCCAAGGCATGGCAGCGATCGGCAACGGCAATGTATTGCCCAAACTCCATTTGATCCGGCAAGTGCAAGACTCGCGGGGAAGAGTCACCTATCAAGCGATACCAGAAACCCGCACGCCGTTAGAATTGAGTGAATCTGCGGTGCTTGGGGTGCGACGCGGTATGCGCGATGTCATCAACGAAGGCTATGGCACAGGACGAGCTGGGGGATTGAGTTGGACGACAAATTGTGGCAAAACTGGCACAGCCCAGTGGGGGCCGAAGTCAAAAAATCAACGACTGGCTTGGTTTGCTGGATATTTTCCCTTCGATAATCCGCGCTTTGCTTATACTGTCGTTTATGAAGGTCGCCCGGGACAAGTCATTAGCGGAGGTCGCTTTGCTGCGCCGTTGGTAAAAAATTTCTTTGATCCATTGCGCAAGGAAATTGAGGAAATCATTGCCCCGCCGAAAAAAGCTGTCGTTGTTGATGTCGCCACAACATCAGGCACCGATCCTCAGCGCGCTCAGCCCGTCCCGCCGGATCAAACGCCGTCGGCCTTGCCCGAGATCGATGGCGTATTGAAAGCCCTACCGGTGGTAGAAGATCCCATTCCGCCAGTGAATCCGGCACCAGAAACACCGCAGACGCCACAAGTGGTGGACGGTGGGGCTGATCCCGATGCTCCGCTGCGGGCAACGGTCGTGGAGGAAATCGAAGAAACGGGCAACGAAATCGAATTTACCGAGTAAATCGTTGGGAATGGGTAATCTATCGTGATTGCTCTTTTCACGCCCGAGTGACCTTACAGGCTGTGGCCCATCTGATCTCGTTTGGTTTCAAAGTATTTTTCATTGTGAGGGTTTGTAGCCACACGCAAGGGGAGCTGTTCAACAATGGATAACCCATATCCTTCTAAACCAATGACTTTTTTGGGATTATTCGTTAGTAAACGGATTTTGCGAATTCCTAAATCCGCTAAAATTTGGGCACCCATTCCATAATCGCGCAGGTCGGCGGCAAAGCCGAGTTTTTCATTGGCTTCGATGGTGTCGAGCCCTGCTTCTTGTAACTTGTAGGCATGAATTTTCGCGGGTAATCCAATGCCACGTCCTTCTTGGCGCAAATACAGCAAGACCCCTCCTTCGGCACCAATTCGTTGCATGGCAATGGCAAGTTGCTCACCACAATCGCATCGCTTAGACTGGAAAACATCTCCCGTTAGGCACTCGGAATGCACGCGTACCAAAATGGGTTTCTCTGGGTCTATTTCCCCCATGACCATGGCCAAATGATGTGATCCATCGGTATCAATGAGATACAAATGACAACGGAAATCGCCATATTCGGTGGGCATATTGACGACTTGGTCGCATCGTACTAGTTTTTCCTTGCGGCGACGGTATTCGATGATTTGTGCGATGGTGCAAGCCTTGAGACCATGCTTTTTCTGATATGCTCCAAGATTACCCACCCGAGCCATGGTGCCGTCATCGTTCATGATTTCGCAAATGACACCGGCGGGCGGAAGATGGGCCAGTGTTGCTAAATCCACAGCGGCTTCGGTGTGGCCTGCTCTGCGTAAGGTTCCGCCAACACTAGCTTGTAAGGGGAAGATATGCCCAGGTTGCACCAAGTCATCCGCTCTGCTGGCCTCATCCGCCAGCAGACGAATGGTGCGGACACGATCCGCCGACGAAATTCCTGTGGTAATACCGTTCGCAGCGTCCACACTAACGGTAAATGCCGTGCGTTGCACCTCGCGATTGCGCTGAGTCATCGGCGGGAGTTCTAATTTTTCCGCTCGTTCGCGGGTGATCGGCGCACAAATTAACCCTCGGCCATGCACTGCCATAAAGGTAATATGTTCTGAAGTGCAACTTGCTGCCGCACAGACTAAATCGGCCTCGTTCTCGCGATCTGGATCATCCGCGACGATCACCATTCGTCCGGCAGCAATTTCCGCGACGATTTCCGCCACCGGACTGAATTCTAAGCTTTCTTCCATTTTACAGGAATGAATCAAGCTCATAACAGAGAAGAGAGCAAGGACGAAGTGCTTTCTGTCTCATGTTTTGCCATGAAGTAAGGCAGCTAATGCTTGCTGCGCGGCGATGAGACCAAAAGCACCTGTTACCATGGAACTTGTGCCGTAGCCCGTTGCGCAATTCAGCCGCAGACTTTTCTCGTCAGACGAATCGGCAGATGCGGCGCAACGAGGATCTGTGGGCGTTTCCGAAGAAAAAATCGCCGAAATGCGAAATTTTTTCGCCGGTTTTTTATCGCCATTCGACTTAGGAAATCCATAGGAACTGCGTAAGATTTTGCGGGTTTGTAAGAGCAACGCATCATGGCAGCTATGGGCAAGATCCGCTACAGTGATTTTCGTCGGGTCGGTTCTACCACCCGCTGCCCCGCAAGTGATTACTGGAATGGCTCGATCCCGACACATGGCAAGCAATAAGCATTTTTGCTTCACTGCATCGATCGCATCCACGACAACGTGCGGCTGTAACGCGAGTAGATCAGCCGCATTTGATTCCGCGAAAAATGTCTGGCATTCCTCGACGTGCATTGTAGGAGAAATGGCCAGACAGCGTTCCCGCATGGCACTCGTCTTAAGTTTGCCAATTTGCCCATCCATGGCATGCAACTGACGATTCACATTGGATAGGCATATTTCATCCAAGTCCACCATGGTAATGCGGCCCATGCCAGAACGAGCTAAGGCCTCCACCGTCCATGAGCCTACTCCGCCGATTCCTACTACCATGATGTGCGCTTGGGAAAACAACCCAACGGCATCAGTTCCATAGAGCCGAGCAATGCCAGAGAAACGAGCTTCGTCTAACATAAATCTTCAAAACGCAATCTGTGCCGCCGCGAGAGCTGCATGGATTTTAAAATCGATCAATTTCCCTGCGGTCTGTTGAACTTGCAGCCAATTTCGTAAATCAGTTATCTTGACCTTGTGCACGCGGATCGCCTCTCCTTCCACACCTCCACCAGATGAAACCTGTTGCAATCCAGTGGCAAAATACAAGTGTGTCGTTTCAGATGTCATTCCCGCAGATGTCGGCGATGAGAGTAGCAATTTCATGGAAGCTGCTTGATAGCCGGTCTCTTCTTCAAGCTCGCGAGCCGCCGTCTGCGTAAGGGATTCATCGGCAAATTCTTCTTCGTCGCCCACGAGTCCCGCGGGAATTTCCATCACAAACGCCTTCATCGGCCAGCGATATTGCTCCACGAGAATGATTTCTTGTGCGTCAGTAATCGCTAAAATTCCCACAGCCGCATCGCATTGCGGTCTTTTGGCAAATTCCCATGTATCGCGCCGACATAGCATCAGCCATTGCGAACGGTATAATACTTCGTATTCTTCCATGCGCGGATTCAATCATTCCCGCGCATCACTTGCAATAGGTGAATCACCTGCTGCGGAAAGATGTTTGCGACTTCGCTGCAAGTCGGCGAATGCCTCTTCACCCAAAGAAATCTGGTTTTTCCTGAAATTACATACCGCCACTAAGGAAAATCCCAGGGCAAGGCATTGATCAATCAAGTCCTCGGCTGGCAGGCAGGCTCGTCCTGATTTGATGACCAAAGAGAAATACATTCCTGCAATCCCATGGTAGGTGCGATAAATCACCTCGGTGCAGGCAAGTCGATCCGATGTACGAAAATCGAATAAAAAATCATACATCTTTCCTTCATGGCTACAGGCGCGCTGGAGTGCGATTTCTCGCTCCTGTAATTCCAACGGCGGGCGCAAAATGAGACAAGAATCGACATGCAAGGTCTCGCTGGCCGAGCGAAAAAGAACGCCATCTTTTTTTGCCTCAAGAAAATCATGCTGGTAACGACAATTTTCACTTTCAGTGTGTTCGAATTTTTCCCCACCCAAAAAGAGTGCGGCGTGAGGCCAATACCCGGGGAGAAAGAGATTCGACATCGCATCATCGTGGCGCGTGATGAACACATCACCCGGTTGCGCCAATTCTAACAACTCATTCCGTTGCGATGAAGAAATTCGCTTCGGCATACCACGCTCTTTCACCCCGGGCTGACGTAATTCCGCAATCGTTGATCCAGAAACACGAAATAGATGAAACATCACTTTACGATACCCCGATCGATGGCTTCGCAAAAAGGAATACCAGCGATAAAACAGCCTGCGTATCCAAATATCGCGATGGCTCACATGCAAGGATTGCTCCTCATTTTTTAGGATTTTCAAAACAGCAGCAAACTGTTCCACTTTTTCGAATTGATGGATTTCAGACTTATGTTGCAGATAAAATTGAACCGCTTTGCGAAAATGCAGTAGGTCAACTGGAGAGGTCACGGATTTATGCAACTCCGTAAAAGTCTTAGCCACCAAGCCGTATCGCGCTTCCGGTTCATCGAGCTTCTTCCAGATCACAGGACGTTTTTTCGCTAATTCGATGACATAGGATGAGCCACGCACAAGCAAAGCTGCCGCTGCGAACGCTATGGCAAAATAAGGCATCTGGTTAGTCCATGATGCATCGCTATTCCCTGCCGTGGATCTGGTGATCTGAAGAATTTCCAGTAAGGCACTCCTCGCCGCTAAATACCGACAGTAACTACTTCTCACAAGTTCGTCTTCATCGGGCGTGAACCACCCGCGTTCTTGGGCTCGTTCCGCAGCGGCTTCCTCTTCTGCTAGCTCCTCCTTCCGCGGCATGCCATCCGCGGCAGCTACCAGCCTTCTAACACAAGACTCAAATTCCCCTTCATCTAGCATTTTTCTCAACCCATTTCTATGGAGCTAAGGTTGCGCTAGCAAGAATAAAAATTCCATTCAGCAGACATGATTGGAATGATTTTCCGGAAAGTGACTGACCCTTTCGATGCATCCTAAAATGGGTCAATCGCTGACATAGCAAAGGACTTGACGCGATTTGCCAATAGGAAAAATTTGATTGTCAAGATTCTGTTTGGAAAAAATAAAAAATAAATTTCACTAAAAACACGATTTTTCCATTGCAAGATCAATAGGATTTCACAAACATAACCCCCGCCATGAATAAAGCCGAACTAATCGAAGCCGTACAAAAACTAATGGGTAAAGAAGCAACCAAACGCGTTGCCGAAGAAGCCGTATCTAACGTTCTTGAAGCCATTTCCACAGGAATCAAAAAATCCAAGAAAGTTCAAATCATTGGATTTGGCACTTTCTCCGTGAAAAAGCGTCCAGCACGTCAAGGTCGTAATCCTAAGACTGGTGAAGCAATGAAAATTGCTGCTTCCAAGTCTGTTGGTTTCAAAGTCTCAAGCACTTTGAAAGCTTCTCTGTAATCTTTCTTTTGTCTATTGTTTGATTCAGCTCCAGTGATCCTGGAGCTGAATTTTTTTATTTTATGCCCAGTTACCGAATATTGATTGATAGAAGATCGGTAATAGCCTTGTATTTTGTGAACGATGCGTAAATCAATCTTATTCCTATCGATCAACCTGTTGCTCACGATTTGCTCAACAGCCGAAGTAAAACCTCTTAAAGCCCTTCTTATCATCGGAGGTTGCTGTCATGACTATGGTAAACAGCAATTGATTCTGAAAGAAGGAATCGAAGCCCGTGCAAACTGCGAAGTCACCATCGCCTACAGCCAGGACAGTAATACAAAACCAAAATTTGAATTTTATTCCGATCCAAACTGGGCAAAAAATTACGATGTTGTGATTCATGACGAATGTGCGGCCGACATCACCGACGAGACGATCATCAATAACATCGTCAACGCCCATGCCAATGGTGTTCCGGCTGTAAACTTGCATTGCGCCATGCACTCGTATCGGAGCGGTCCTTTTAAGCAACCGATGAAGACTGATGCTCCTCAAGCGAAATGGTTTTCTATGCTCGGATTACAATCTTCCGGCCATGGCCCACAAAAACCCATCGAGATTACTTACACCAATCCCACCCATCCGATCACTGTTGGGCTTGAAAATTGGACTACCATCAAAGAGGAACTTTATAATAACGTCCAAGGCACGAAGGAAAATTTCGTAACTTGGCCCAACGCTAAACCGCTCGCGACGGGAAAACAAGATGCTGGCGATAAGGACGGAATCAACAATTCGGTGATCGTCTGGACGAACGAATTCGGTGCAAGCAAAACGCGTATCTTCAGCACAACCCTCGGGCATAACAACGAAACGATTGCCGATGCACGCTACTTAGATCTCGTCACGCGCGGCATGTTATGGTCCGTGAATAAGCTCGACGACAAAGGAAAAGCTGTCTCTGGTTACGAATCAACTCGCAAAAAATAAGCCATTTCGCCCTACCATAGCCCGATGAATCAAGGGACGATTCAGGAACCCATGCGTTTGCGATTTCGCGATCGCGTGATGGATTTTCCTCGTCGCGCAGTGGTTATGGGGATTGTCAATGTGAATGACGATTCATTTTGCGGTGATGGCAGCATTGTCCAAGAAGAATGTATCAATCAGATTTTACGTGCCATCGCAGAGGGGGCAGATGTGGTCGATATCGGAGCAGAAAGTGCTAGAACGAATCGCCCTGCCATTTCCATCGCGGAAGAGATCAAGAGATTTGAAATGATCTTGAGTCGTTGGCCAGAGATCCTCAGCATGGCGCGTCCGTCAGATCAGGGGCAATACTGTCCGCCGATTTTATCAGCAAATACATGGCGTCCTGACGTGATTGAGGCCGTTCTCGCTCTTGGCGCTGAGTGGATCAATGACATGAGTGGGCTAACCAATTGTAGAACTGCCGAATTATGCGCCCAGCACGATGCCGCTTTGCTGATCATGCACAGCGTAGGCGAACCAAAAGTGCCGCATTTTCATCAACGATGGGATGACATCATGGGCGAACTGGATCGATTTTTTGCGGAAAAAATTGCCCTCGCCGAACAGGCAGGTCTTTCGCGTGATCACTTGCTTCTCGACCCTGGAATTGATTTTGCGAAACAGAGAGATGACAATCTCACCATTTACCGCGAGCTTGACCGATTATCTCATTTTCAACGCCCCATCTTGGTTCCTGTATCGCGGAAAACGGTGATTCGCGACGCATTAGGAATTGAATCGCCCAAGGAGCGTGATGCCGCCACCGTGGCAAGTATGGTCTGGTGCATGCACCACGGAGGCTTGATCTTCCGCGTCCATAACGTCGCAGCCGCGAGTCAAGTAGCGCGGCTGTTTGGCAGGCTTGAATGATCGGTTTTTCTATACTATTTTACAGCCATGAAAGTTTTAGCATTCATTATCTCATCGTAATTGGGGGGATATTGCTTCACTCATTGTCTCAGTATCCTCTCATAAAAATCCCTACGGAATCGGCGATGTCAGTAATCGAGGATAAATTTTTACGAAAAGATTTATCAACGAAAGAAAAAGCAAGTTACGATTTCTATGCAAATGTTATTAAGCGCAACCAGAGTGGGTTATCGAAATCATGGAATCGCACGTATTCGTCTTTGTTCTACCTTTTCATTGCAACCTTGATCGTAAACCTGATCCATCTTGGATGTATCGGCAGAAATGCCTATAATAAAGTGATGAGTCCATCAGAGCAGAAGATAGAAACTAATGAAGGAGGGCTAGAAAAAAGGCCTCCGTCATGTCTTTGATATTTGCTATTGAGATGAGATATTTGAACAGCACGTACGTTTTATTCATCGTCTTTTGAAGCCCAAAAAAAGCAGGCGATGGAGTGAACCACCGCCTGCTTTTGCGTCGAGCTTAGATTAAGAACGCTTTACATCCACCCACTGCTTGGTGCGGGCGGATTCGAGGACGGCATCGCAGACGTATTGGGTGCCGAGTGCGTGACGGAAGTCGGGGTAGTTCTTCGGTGCCTCGGGGTTTTCTAGCGATTTCAGGAATTCGTAGAGTTCGTGGGTGAAGCTGTGTTCGTAACCGAGGCAAAGGCCGGGAACCCACCAGTTGCCAGCGTAGGGTTGGTCGCCATCGGAACAGTGAATGCTGGCCCAGCCACGGCGGTCACCGGGAACGCCGTGATCGAAGTATTCGAGGCGATTGAGGTCGTGGAGATCCCAGAAGAGGGATTTTTTCTCGCCGTTGATCTCGAAGGTGTAAAGAGCCTTGTGTCCACGGGCGTAACGGGTGGATTCAAAGATGGCGAGTGAGCCGTTTTCAAAGCGGGCAAGGAAAGCGCAGGCATCGTCAATGGTGACGGGCATTTTTTCACCAGTGGCAGTGTGGACGCGCTCTTTGATGAATGTTTCAGTCATGGCGCTGACGGATACGATGTCGCCGTTGATCCAGCGGGCGGTATCGATGCAATGAGCAAGAAGGTCACCGGTGACACCAGAGCCCGCAGCGGCGGCATCAAGACGCCATAAGCCCGCGCCACCTTGGGGAAGTTCTTCGGAAATCGTCCAGTCTTGGAGGAAGTTGGCACGATAGTGGAAAATACGACCGAGTTCGCCAGCGTGGACGATATTTTTGGCATGAGTGACGGCGGGAAGAAATCGGTAATTGTACCAAACGAGGTTCGGTAGTCCCGATGCTTCTACGGCAGCGACCATGGCCTCGCCTTGATCGCCGTTGAGAGCGAGCGGTTTTTCGCAGAGAATCATTTTGCCGTGTTTGATGCATTCGAGAGCGATCTCGGCATGGGAATCATTCGGTGTGCAGATGTCCACGGCATCGATGTCCGGACGGGCGACGAGCTTACGCCAATCGGTTTCGTACGATTCGTAGCCCCATTTTTCGGCAAAGGCTTTGACTTTGGTTTCATCGCGACCGCAGATGGCTTTGCGAACGGGGACGTATTGGGTATCGAAGAAATGGCTGACTTGGGAAAGGGCGTTCGAGTGGGTGCGGCCCATGAAGCCGTATCCGATGACGCCGACGTTTAGTTGTTTTTTCATGTAAGTAGATTTGGTGGATTAGAGTGCTTTTTTGACGGAGATCATCGCCTTGAGGATGGTATTCCAGGTGGCGGGGTTTTCGAGGGTGGAGTTCGGGAACATGCAACCGTCCCAGCAGATGTGCTGGATGCCTCGTTCGGCGGCACCTTGGAGCCAGACGGCGGAGCATTTGGCGATGTCGAGTTTGCCATTTGGATCATCGGCGGGGCAGTGGCGACCCGTTTTTTCGTGTGAACCTGTGCCGTGAACGGTGCCGTCATTTTGGGCGACGTGGAAATCGATGGTCCATGGGCGCAGGGCGGATACCATTTTTTCGTAGGCAGGCCAGAATTCTTCATCGGTGTAGCCCGGCTGAAGCAGTGCGGATTCGGGTGCGTTGTAGCCCATGAGGTAAAGGTACGTGTGGGCGAGGTCAGCTTGGAAGCCGAAGGTGCCGGGCATGCCGACGCCTTCGAGGGTGTTGAGCATCACTTCCCAAGAATGCATACCGGCCCAGCAGATTTCGCCTTCGGCAGCGATGCGTTCACCGTGTTCGGCAGCGATTTTTGCGGCTTTTTGGAAGGTATCGACGATGCGAGCGGTGTTGGCGGTGGGATTTTCTGCCCATTTTTGCACGCCAAATTCTGCGGAATCGACACGGATGGCACCGTATTTGCGGACTCCGTGGTCATTGAGGAGTTTGGCGATGCGGCAGGCTTTCTCGATGGAGAGCAGGAATTTTTCCTGTTGCTCATCGGTGCCCATGGAGGAATCGCCGACGGTGCCAGGCCAAATGGGGGCCACGAGGGTGCCGACGTTGAGGTTTTTCGCAGCAATCTTATCGGCCATGGCCTTGAGATCATCTTCGGAAATATCGGGGTCGGTGTGCGGGTGGAACAGGAAAAGATCCACTCCATCGAATTTCTGACCATCCACCTCGGCGGCGGCGGTCATATCGAGCATTTGGTCAAGGGATATGGGTGGGTGGTCAGTGTCTGGCTCTTTGCCGACGAGACCGGGCCACATGGCGTTGTGTAGTTTCATGGTGTTATCGTTTTATTTTGTTGGTTCTTGTCTGCTCCCATTGCAGGAGCATGGAGATTGGTTCTCGGTGAGGAAGCGCGAGGATAAGCGGCGAGTTCTTTTTCTGTGATCGATGAACAAAAAGCGAGCGTTTCTTTCGGGAATGAGATGGCGGTTGAGATTCGGGTTGTTACGGGCTGAATCGTTTTGGCAGACATCATGCGGTAAAGGGTTTAGCGTTTTTGCGAATGTAACCAGTATGAAAGGCGGGAAAATCCTATGTGTGGCTCGCGCGCTAGCAAGTATTTTTTCTTTTTCTGCATGGTTTTTTGAAATCGAAACGACTTCTATTTTGCTTTGATTTCGGGGAAATGGGGTTGGATTTCTGCAAAAAAAAAACGTTGCGAGCGAATCGCAACGTTTTTTCAGAGTTTTCCGAGTGATGGGAATTATTTTACACCTTGTTTGGATAAGCGTGTTCCCTTGGTCGCACCTTGACGAGCTTTGAATTTTGGATTGCTTTTGCAAATCACATAGAGCGTGCCTTTGCGCTTGACCACTTGGCAATCTGCATGACGACGTTTGGCTGAATTGAGAGAGGAAAGAACTTTCATGAGTTGGTAATATTTCGTTTTGGGGGGACGAGTTTGATGTGGTGATGAAATTTGTAAAGAGAATTCTTCATTTTTTTGCGAATTGAATCCTGTAGCTGTAATTCTAGACATTATCCATGAAACAGATCGAACGAAAAAAAAGCCACAACGATTCAACGGATTTTTAAACGCGATCATAAAAAATGCGCAATATTTGGAAAAAATGGATCAATTCTTTTTATTGCGTAC
>CAMAYN010000006.1 GCA_945862285.1 Akkermansia muciniphila
CGCGAGGGCTTGGATCAACTGCTGAAAGAAGGTTTGGCACAAGCTTTTGAAATTCCGACAAGCATGCAACGCGTGCCCTTGTTAGGCGCGGTGGGGCCCTTGCAATTTGAGGTGTTGCAATATCGGTTAGAGACCGAATATGGCGCACCTTGCCGCGTTGAACCATCGCCGTGGAATTGCCTGCGCTGGATCACCAGAAAAGACGGCGAAGCCATCATTGATGAGCCGAAATTACAAGTACCTTCCGGCGGTGTGATTGCCCGCGACATTTTGGGCCACTGGGTGGTTTTCCTCTCCGATTCGTGGTTACTTAATTTGTTAGAGCAACGCAATGAAGACTACTCCTTTCAAACCCAACCACTGTGATGGATTTTTTCAAAGCTTGCTAGTGATTCATCCAAACGGATGAGAACCCACGGAAACAGGGGGATTGACGAAATGGCATTCGCGAACTACTTTCCGCCCCTCGCGATGGTAAAAGCACCACGGGTAAATTTTTCGAATGAATCAAGCAGCACGAATCAGGGTTGGAACGAGGGGGAGTGAATTGGCATTGTATCAGGCAAATGCCACGGAAGAACTGTTACGACAGGCATTTCCTGATTGTGAAATCGAACGCGTGATCATCAAAACCACGGGAGATAAGCGCACCGATGTGGCACTGAATGAAGTCGCCAAGGCCGAAGGCAACATGGACAAAGGCGTTTTCACCAAGGAGCTGGAAATGGCACTCGATGCGAATGAAATCGACATCGCCGTGCACAGCCTCAAGGACGTGCCAACCGTACTCGCCGAGCGATTCGCCATCGCCGCGACATTAGAGCGGGCAGGTGTGCGGGATTGTTTGATCACCCGCCACGACGGCGCATGGGATGATCTCCCTGCGGGTTCACGGGTGGGGACGAGCAGTGTGCGACGTGCCAAGCAGTTGCAATGGTTGCGTCCTGATTGGGAAATTTCCAACTTACGCGGCAATGTGCCAACGCGGGTAAAAAAACTCGCCGATGGCGACGATTACGATGCCATCATGCTGGCGGAAGCCGGGCTTGCTCGTCTGGGATTTTTGGAAAATCCCGAATCCCCACTGCACTATCATTTACTCGACGAAGAAATTTTTTACCCTGCGGCAGGGCAAGGTGCGATTGGTTTAGAAATCCGCGTGGATGACGATGCCATGCGTGCGTGTTGTGAGGCGATTTGCCATCAGCCGACGATGATTTGTGTCACGGCGGAACGGGAATTTTTGCGATTGCTAGAAGGTGGCTGCCACACTCCTGTCGGTGTCTTTAGTCAACTCGATGGCGATGCGTTGCACATGAAAGCGCGTGTCTTTCCTGAATGCGGCGGCGAACCACAGATTGCCGAAGCACATGGTCCCATGGCCGAACCACTGCTTGTGGCGGCAACCTTATTTAAAAACTTAGTATGAAATTATCAAAAGGAATTTGTTACCTCGTGGGTGCTGGCCCGGGCGATTTAGGTCTGGTGACCCTGCGCGCCAAGGAGTGCATCGCTGCGGCGGATGTGTTAGTCTATGATGCCTTGAGCAGTGCGATGTTGCTGCTGTGGACGAAGAGCGATTGCGAAAAAATCTTCGTCGGCAAACGGGCAAAAAATCACGCACTGAGCCAAGATGAAATCAATGCCTTGATTGTCGATCGCACCAAAGCAGGAAAATCCGTCGTCCGTCTCAAAGGCGGCGATCCGATGATCTTCGGGCGCGGTGGTGAAGAAGCAGCCGAGCTAGCGGCGGCGGGTGTCAGGTTTGAAATTGTGCCTGGCATTAGTTCTACGATTGGTGGTCCGTGCTACGCGGGTATTCCAGTGACGCATCGCGATCATTGCTCGCAATTGACCATTTTCACCGGACATGAAGACCCCACCAAGGGTGAAAGTTCCATTGATTACGCCCAACTCGCCCAAGCACCAGGCACCAAAGTTTTTGTCATGGGCATCGCTCGATTACGGGAAATCTGCGAGCAATTTATGAAATTCGGCACACCCGCTGCGACGCCGATGGCATTGGTGCGTTGGGCGACGACAGCACAGCAATGGACGCTCACGGGAACGGTCGGCACCATGGCAGACATTGCCGAATCGCAAGGATTTTCCAGTCCTGCCGTGGCTGTGATTGGCGATGTGGTGAAAGAGCGACAGAAAATTCAATGGTTCGATAACAAGCCACTTTTTGGCAAACGCATCGTAGTCACGCGCACCCGCGAGCAGGCAGGCACTTTGAGCAAAGAACTCGCCGAACTTGGTGCGGATGTCGTAGAGTTGCCTGTCATTCGCATGGAGCATCCCGAAGATAAACTGGGCTTTGCGGAATGTGTATCCACCGCGCACGAGTATGATTGGATCGTCTTTACATCGCCGAATGGAGTGCAGAAATTTTTCGATGCCTTTTTTAGCATTCATGATGATGCCCGCTGTCTAGGCAAGCCACGCATCGCGGTCATTGGCCCAGGCACGGCGGCAAAGGTCAAGGAATACCGCATCGGTGTGGACTTAATGCCCGAAAAACACGTAGCCGAAGGACTGGTAGAAGCATTCCGCGAAGAAAGCATCGAAAACCTAACTATTCTCGTCGTCAAGCCCGAGCAATCGCGCGATGTCGTATCGCAAGGACTCGCTGATATGGGAGCCATTGTTGACGACTGCATCGCGTATCGCACCGTCGCAGAGACCACTGATCCCACTGGCGCGGTGGAAATGTTACGTGAGCAAGGTGCAGATGTGATCACTTTCACCTCAGCCTCCACAGTAGAACATTTTTTTGCCCTAGGCATTCCATGGCCAGAAAACTGCAAGGCAGGAAGCATCGGGCCTATTACAAGTGAAGCACTGCAAAAAGTCGGTCATCCCGCAGATTTTGAGGCGACTGATTTTAACATCCCCGGCCTCGTCACCGCGATTAAGAAGCATTTGTTGTAGTGGATTGAGGATGGGAACTTCACTCCGTAGCTTCTCCCACTTTCCGATTTTCCGTATAGTAGGCAATGAGTCCATCGACGACGGCTTTGGTGTATTCTCGATAGATCGAAAGCTGTGGTTTTCCAGCAACTTCTAACAATCCATCATAGTCGCCAAGCTGGATGCGTTGGTGAAATAAGGTGGAGTTCATCACGTAGGGCTCAAAGAAAATGACGGGGCATTCGTAGAGGCGATTGGCGATGAGATTCCGCGCCCAAAGGTAAGGATTGCCGTTAATATTTCGGGCTCTGGTGCTGTCACTCGCATACGGATAAGGCGGCATGGCGGTGAGATCGACGAATGTCTGTGCCATCACCGCGCCGAGGGAGGCTTCTTCATCGATGGTGCGCTGGAGAATTTTTTGCGTCATTTCAAAGCGCTGGTCATCATACGATAATTCATCGTCGGTGTAGGCGCCATTGAGGAGAATGTGAAAGTGATTATCTTCCACCAATTGCGGGTTGGCGGGATCGCCCCAGGCATCGGCATTAAAATGCAAGCACAGCACCACATCTGGTTTGAGTTCCTGATTGACCTTGGCGGCTCTCGCTCGGATTTCTGCTGTGCGATAAAATAGCATTTCGGCTTGCTTGATGGCGCGGCGTGGGTCAGCGGCGTCGATCGTTTCCACTAAGGATTCGGGACGTGCTGTGGTCAATGGCTCGGTGCGATCTCTCACTAACGAGACAGTGGCACCGAGTTTCTCTAACTCCGGCTTGAGCAACAATGCCACACGCAAGGTCATCTCCCCTTCCATCACCGGCATTGAGTCGCCGATGCGGAACCAGCGTTCTTCCATTTGCGCCCAGTTGCCGCCGATGTGTCCGGCATCGATGGCGATATGAATGCCGTCAAGCGGAAGATTCTCCTCTGTGATCTGGGGCATTTCTGCGGGGGTGCGCCAAGATTTTTGTGCGGGCTTGGCAGAACTTTGGTTCGGGGCGAATTCTAAGCGAAAAAATTCATCGGGACGCATGGTTGCCGTATTGATCAAGACGTGATCATCATTGATGTGAAAATATTTCCTCCATTCTTCACTACAGGTAAAGATGGTGCTGAGCGACATTTCAAATTCACTCCGAGTCATCGTGCCATGATAGACCGCGAGCTTCTCCCACGGAGGAGTTCCCGCTAGGGGTGAAAGACGAAATGATTTGTCCGTAACCTCGACAACGGTCGAAGAATCGAGAAGGCGACTTTTTTCTTGGTTTTTATAGATTACTATGCCTGTCACCAATGCAAGAAGCAGTAAGGCCGCGGAAATCGCGCGGGCATGCATGCTGGCGTTTGATGGATTTTTCATTGGGGGATTGGGGAAGAGCTATCCTATTTCGCTTGCTTCTTGAGTTCAAGGAAACGTTTTTTCATCGAAGCAAGTTGCTGTGCATGGGCGGCGTCTTTAGCGAGGTCATTTTCTTCGCGCGGATCATCGGTGATGTGAAACAACTGCTCGCGCTCAAACTCTGGCCAATAGAAATATTTCCATTCCTTGGTAACGAGTGCCTCGGAGGCAGGGATAAACGTTTTGTTGTTTAGCGTGGCGTGTTCGTAGAAAAAATCTTCGCGCCATTTGACCGATTCCTTCGCTGCATAAAGCACAGAAAGATCTCGTCCCTGCATCGTAGCAGGAGCTTTGATGCCCGTGTAGGCGAGAATGGTCGGTGCCAAATCCACATTCAAAGTAAAACGATCATTCGTCTTGCCGCGCACATCCTTCGGCATCCGTGGATCATCGATGATCAATGGCACGCGGATGCTCTCTTGGTGCGGATACCATTTATCGCCGAGTCCATGTTCGGCATGAAAATAACCATTATCCGTAGTGAAAATGACTAAGGTATTTTCATACAGATTCAGCTTCTTCAATTCCGCAATCACGCGCCCACAGGTGGCATCTACTTCCGTTGCCAAACGATAATAATTTTTCATCATTTCTTGGTATTTTTCCGGTGTGTCAAAGCGCCAACCCCAGCGATGCCGACCTTCGTTTTTCTCGGTAAAAAATTCCGGCAATCGCTTCCATGATTCCTCGGTGGCATTGACTGGCACGGGAATTTTTACATCTTGATACAGCGCCATACTTTTTTCCTGAGGTAAAAATTGTTTTGGATTATGATCTTCCGCATGAGTGGCAAAAAACGCCAAGGTCAGGCAAAACGGCTTGTCTTGTGGTCGCGATGCCAGAAATTCCAATGCATCATTTTCATTCTTCTGCGTCACGTGAATCCTGCTGCCATCTTTTTGCTTGATCCAGTGAACGCCAGAGTAGGAACGCCCGAAGTCATAGCGCTTCGCTGGAAAATCCCCATTATGCCACTTCCCCACATGCCCCACGTGATAGCCATTTGCCCGCAGCAATCCCGGATACGTTTCCTCCCACGGCGTAGAGAAAGCTTGGAATGCCTTGTTCCCATGGCGCGACATCCACTGCCCAGTGTAGAGCGAGGCTCGGCTCACGCCACAAATGGACGTCGTCACGCAATTATGGGTGAAACGCATCCCGCGAGAGGCGAGAGCATCGAGGTTCGGGGTCTTCACCACAGGATGCCCAGCGCAACCCAGAGTATCAAAGCGCCAATCGTCGGCATAGAGCACCACCACATTTGGTTTTGCCGCCGCCGCCAACCATGAAGGAGCGAGAAAAGAAACCAGAAAAATCAAATACGAGAATGAAATAGATAGGCGCATCATCATCGAATTTTACGCACAAAACTCGACGACATTACAGGAAACCTTGTCAGTAATTCCGCATAAAACTCTCCTCCCACGGCGCATCCGTCTGTTTGGCATCTTTAACTTCCAACACCGCTTGCGTCGCTCCATTTTCTTTCGGGAAACGAATCACTCCCGTGACTTTCACCCATTGATTCTCGGCAATCTCTGGCGGTGTTTTTCCAAACTCTAAAATAATCGGCAAAGCGCGCGCATCCGCCGCACAACACGTGATGAATAGTCGATATAAACGCCGCCGCGTGCCGTTGGGATTGTTCATTTTCTCCATCACCAATCGACCTTCAATTTCTATCCCTTTCCCTTCGATCAAGCGAATCATCTCTGGATCACCCATCGCAAAATAAATCTCTAACAAATTAAACTGCAAATCACCCTCGGCATTCTTACGATGCGTTTTTTCAATCTCCTCCATCGTCAACGGCGGCATATCCTTATAAGAAAATGGCACAATCGGAGTTGGAGCATCGTCGAGCCCCTTACGCACCAGTGCCTCGAACGAATACATATCCTGCGTCCACATCACCGCCGCTATAACCGGTGCTAGCATCAAGACCAAGGAAGCCAACGGATGCATCTCCGCCGCCTCATGATCCGCCACATCGCCTGCCCGATGATTATGCCCACAGTCCGCCGACACCCGATAGGTAATCATCACGAAAAGTGACAGCACCGCCAACACTAAGCCGCCCACTAGACAGATCGGCTGAAAGTCCGGTGCCAGGTAATGCCGAATCCGCCCCGAACCATAAAAATACAACATCACCCCCGCCCACCCCAACGTGGCCAACGGAAACACAAGGCGCTGTAACGTGTAATTCATGGTAGAGTTTGTGACGAGAGATACCATTGAAACAACACCGCCGCACCAAAGATGCTAAGCGCAATCCCTATCGCCATCATCAAAATAAATCGACCCCGTAACAGCGTTTGATAGAGAAACAACAACTTCAAATCCAGCATCGGCCCCAGAGTTAAAAACGCCAATTTCGCACCATAGGTAAATTTCGCCAAAGTCGCCGCAATAAAGGCATCCGAAGAACTGCACAAACTCAACACAAACGCCAACCCCATCAACGCCGCCACTCCTCCCAGCGAATCACTTGCTAGCGATTCCAACCAATCCGCCGCACTCGGCGCGATCCCGGTATTGAACAAAGCCGTAATCGCCACCCCGATGGTAAAGTACACCGCCACATCCACGAAATCCTTCAACGCTGACCGCATCGCCGCGATCAATCGTGTATCGTCATCCAAAATCTGGAACCCCTGCAATGCCGCCACATCTTGATCCCCCACCCCATCTTCCCGCTCCACCGCCTGCAAAATTTCCTTGCGTAACACCATCGCCAGCGACATCCGCATCGTCGCCCAGCCGATCAAACACGCTACCAACACGCCCAAGCCGCAACGCAAAACCATCATCACCAAACTCGCATCCAGTAGCTGTCCTTGAATCATCATCTGCTGCCCCGTAAACGCCTGCCATGTACTGTAAGCCGTGATCGGATTAAAGATCGGTGCCGCCAGCATAAAGGCCAAGGCGCAAGAAACCGGCAAGCCCTTGCTCACCAAGCGACGGATTACAGGCACAATCGCACATTCGCAAACCGGAAAAATCCCCCCAAGCAACGATGCCATCATCACCGCCAACCACGTCCGCCGCGGCAACCAGCGTTCCAGCAAACCCGGCGGCATGTAAATATCAATGAAGCCACTAACGATTGTCCCAAATAAAACAAACGGAATGCCCTCAAAAAGAATGCTCAAAAACGCAAAAGCAAAATTCTGTTGTGCAGCGGCATCCATGATTTTTCGGGGAACAATCGATTATTGCTGAGCGTGTTCACGAAGTAAGGCTCGAATCGACAAATCTTCGTCGATTTCTGGCCAGTGCAATCCCATTGGCGACAGCTCAATGTTGGCACGTTGCTCCTCGGTGGCACTTTCTAATCGAGAGTATGCCGCACAAGGGAAGGAAAATTCTAACCCACTCTCCATGCGAACGATAATTCGTTCGCTTGCGTAGGTTGCCGATGTTGGAGTATCAATCAAAATATTCATGCCACTTTTTGATAATAAGTTCTTTATGTTCGATTGCAAGGTCTTCGGCGCGCGCCAATTCACTTGTTTTCAAGCCAACGGATTCACGTAAAAAAATTTCACCTCCCACGATAAACACCGCTTCACCATTCCCGCGCCGCACATCAACATGAATCGGCATGTGGTCGTTACTGTAAAAGAAAAATCGGAATCCATCTTTCGTAAATACAGTAGGCATAAGGGATATCTCTCAGTTGATCATTCTACGCCTGCCATTCCATAGGCTCAGCCTTCGGCCATAATTTCTCTAACGCATAAAAATCCCGCAACTCGGTATGCAGCACGTGAACCATCACGTCGATGTAATCCAGCACCACCCAGCGGCTATCGGCATTGCCCTCGGAAAGCGCTGGTTTCACCTCATGCCACTCCGTCACATGCGCTGCCACATCGCGCATAATCGCCCGCAAATGCGGCATCGACGAGCCAGAGCAAAGCACTACGAAGTCGGTAATGCTCGACTGCCCGCGCACATCCCAAAGTTGGATATTTTCCGCCTTACATTCATCCGCCGCCTTGGCGCAAGCGCGTGCGAGTTCTTCTCCTTTGATATTGATGCGATTGCTGCTCATAATGATAAAAAATCTTCCCGCCATTTGCGGTAGAGAGAGTATTTCACATCAAGCCTGGAAATCCTAGAAGCAATTTGGAGAAAAATTCCGCATTGAAACGCGTGAATTGTGGTAGCTCATTTCCCAAGTTCGGCAATCGATACCAACGGGATTAGGGAATTTTTTGTTCCGCATCAGTCCCAAACATATTGCTCGTCCGTTGTAATTCCGTGCTTCTCCAGAACTACTCGGTATTCTCCTTGCCATGGGCCTTTTTCGTTATGGTCTGCATCCCCAATGTAGCAATCTTGTCACCTCGATTTGTTTGTCCTTACGCCAACTCTCGCCAAGATGTCGCCTGCCATGAAATATCTTATCGCAACACTATCACTATCATCCTGCCTCTGCGCCATTAGCGCCGCCGCAGATCCAAGCTTCGTCCACGGTGTCGCATCAGGTGCGCCAATGAGCGACTCCATTGTCCTCTGGTCTCGCGTCACCCCCGCAGACGAACAGCCAGTATCCGTTCATTGGGAGCTTTCTGCCGACTCCAGCTTCACCACAGCAGTTGACAGCGGCGACATCCTTGCCGAAGCCTCCCACGACTACACCATCAAGGTCATCCCCACCGGCCTCACGGCAAACACCACCTACTTCTTCCGCTTCAGCGTAAATGAAGGGACCATCACATCCCCCGTCGGCAAAACCAAGACCCTGCCAGTAGGTCCTACCAGCCAAGCGCGTTTCGCCGTTTTTAGCTGCGCAAACATCACCGCAGAATACTTCGATGCCTACGCCAAAGCCGCACACGTAGGCGACTACGATGCCATCATCCACGTGGGCGACTACATTTACGAATACGCCCGCGGCGGCTACGTCGCTGCCGAAGATAACTTCGCTAAATTCGGCTTCGAGCCAGCAAAAGAATGCGTCTCCCTGAGCGATTACCGCCTGCGCCACGCTCAGTACAATCGCCAACCCAGCCTCCAAGCCGCCCGCGCCTCCGCCCCGCTCATCTGTATCTGGGACGACCACGAAACCGCCAACGATGCCTACGCCGCTGGTGCTGAAAACCACGATCCCGCCACCGAAGGCACATGGACAGACCGCGTCAACGCCGGCCTTCAGGCATACTACGAATGGAATCCCGTGCGCGAGCCTGCCAGCGGTGACCGCAAGCAAGCCTACACCACCTACAACTACGGTGACTTGCTCGCCCTCCACATTCTCGAAACCCGCCTCGTCGCCCGTGATAAGCAACTCGACCTCGCGCCCACCCAAGCACAAGTCGTCGCTCGCATTACGGAAATCCTCAGCAGCCCCGCGCTCACTGTGCAATACGCCACCACCTACTCACTCACTCCGCCAAGCGGCCCTACCGATGCCGCAGGCATCCAGGCATTCAGCGCCGCCCTCGGCCCCATCATCCTCAATGAAATGGTCACCGCTAACGTCACTGAAATGTATGCGGGCAATCGCAACCTCCTCGGTGCCACCCAACTCGGCTGGCTGCAAGGGCAACTCGCCACCTCCACCGCCACCTACCAAGTCCTCGGTCAGCAAGTCCTCATGGGCAACATGACCATGCCCGCAGAGCTGCTCATCGAACTGGCGAACAACACCGTCAACCCCACCACCATCGCCAAGTATGCCACCCCCATCTTCAAGCTCGCGAACGGCATCCCCCTCACACCTGAGGAGCAATCCGCCTACGACAACGCCACTCCCCTCCCCTACAACTCCGATGCATGGGACGGCTACGGCAAAGAACGCGAGACCATCCTGCAAACCGCACTGTCACTGAACAAAAAACTCGTCGTCTTTGCGGGCGACACCCACAACGCATGGGCCAATCAGCTCAGTACTCTGTCACCTACTGGCCTCACACCATTTGCCGCAGGCACCGTAGCTGGCATTGAGCTCGCTACCCCCGGCGTTTCCTCTCCCGGCATTGAAAAATACTTCCCAGGTCAAGAAAACGTCCTGCGCGACCTTTTCCTCGGCTACAGCCCAGGTTTAAAATTCGCCAACCTGAATAACCGCGGCTACCTCGATGTCACCTTCACACCCACCGCCGTTGAAGGCAAATTCTACTTCAAACAACGCAGTGGCGACAACGAATGGCAAATCCAGCCCATTTCCTCCGCTGACGCGAAAGCCCTCACCATTGGCGCACCCAGCTTCACCAGCGAGACCGATGCCGACCTCGACGGCCTCAACAACTGGCGCGAACTGCTCTCCGGCACCAACTCCACCATCGCGGATACCGATGGCGACGGCATCAACGACAGCAATGAGTTCGCCAACGTCCTCTTTGGCCTCGATCCCCGCACCCCGAACAACCTCCAGGCCGTCTTCGGGCAAATTGAGCAACGAGGCAAAGATGCCGTAGTTGCCAACCCCTCCTTGTTTAGCCTCTACAACGCCACCAGTATCCAAGACCTACGCGGCAAAGGCAACCTGCTCATCCAAGCAATCAACAACAAAGTTACCCTCCGCCTACCCGTGCAAAAATCCACCGATCTTCATGGATGGACTCCGTCCGGCGAGCTATTTTTGGAAATGGATCAAAGCACCTTCCCTGGCAAGCAATTCTTCCGCCTAGACCCCATCATCGCCGAGTAAAATCCCCACGACCACCAATCCATCGGGATGCCACCTTACAAAGTGGCATCCCCTTTTTTTGAATTGCGCTTCAACACACTTCCCTATCGCAAAGAATTTTCCCATTAAGCCCATAAATCCTAGAAGCAATTTGGAGAAAAAATTCCAGCCCACCACGCCTGAATTGTGGAAATGAAATCCCAAGGCCGACATTCAATCCTATCGGGATTGAGGACCAAAGCCTAGGGTTGGTGATAGGAACGATGACCTACCCTAGGTTGTCTTCCACCCAGAAATTGAAAAACCCCAACGCGGGTTGCGGAAATGGTATGATGATTCTCCCATCTATATGACACTCCACTTTGCCTTTCCAAGTGGCTTTTGACCGAGGGCTTGGTGGGCTTCTTTCATTTTTTCTTTTGTGATGATTGACATGGCTAAGGCTATGTGAGCCGATACTTGGGTCAATTCTAAAGATGTTGGCGAATCGTCAATTTGCGGGAGAGCACGGGATTTGCTTTGAGAATATTTTGTTTCCACGAAATGATTCGCGTTGATTAATCAGTTGCATGTTTGGTAAATCATCGTAACATTTTCGCCGTGAAAAGTATGAGATTTTTGCTATTAATCGGAATTTGCTGCTCTGTTTTTTCTTGTGCGCAAAAAGAACAAGAACGTGTCGCCGTGCCACCGAAATCCAGTGAATCGCCCATGCCATGGAATCGCGGGCAGGCTGGTGAGGGTAGCGGTCAATTTGGTGGCATGTTGCAGCGTCGCTAAATCGGGTTCATCTGCTTAGGGACTCAATCATCTATATGAATCTGCGAAAAATTTCAGCCATGGTGGCCATGGGGGTGATTGTTTCTTGTGCCGACAGTCCACCAGAACGCGTCGCCGTTCCTCCCAAATCAAACGAATCAAGCAAGGCCTGGAATGATATGCAGAAAAATGATGGCAGCGGCCTTTTTGGCGGTATGCTGAATCAACGGTAGGGGGACGAACTCGAAGCATTGCTTCTTGGACGTTACGCAAGAATCAAGTGTGCGCCTTGTGAAGGACGGGAGGAAAAGATTTCCGCATTGATTCCCGTTCGTTGTTTGTATTCGCTCGCCATTTTCTCCATAATTTCCGCAGCGCGACTGCTTTCGCAGAGTGTCACGGTGCTGCCACCAAAACCACCACCGGTCATGCGTGAGCCAATCACACCACCTTTTTGTCCGATACTTTGGGCGATTTCTACCATGTGATCCAGCTCCACGCAACTGACGGCAAAGTCATTTTTCAGGGATTCATGTGATTCATACATGAGCTTTCCTAATGTTGTGTAATCACCCGCCGCAAGGGCCGTGGCGGCATTTTGCGTTCGGGAAATTTCGCCGACAACGTGTCGCGCACGAAGTTGCACTGGTGTGCCCATTTTTTCCCAATTTGCTGCAACATCAGCCATGGAAACATCGCGCCATGATGGCTTACCAATCAGCGCGAGCGCGTCTTCGGTATGCTTGCGGCGCAAGGCGTATCCCCCATCAGAAAGCTCATGATGCACACGAGTGTTGGCGATAATCACGGTGAGGTCAGGATTTTCAAAGGGCACCATCGATGGCTCGCCACTGCGACAATCGATCATCACCAGCTTGTCTTTCTCGCCGAAGGTAGAGGCAAATTGATCCATGATCCCGCACGGCACGTGAGCGAAATCGTGTTCGGCTTTTTGGCTCAGCAAGGCTTTATCTTTTTTATCCAAAGTGATGCCACAAAGTCCTTCTAAAAGTGTGGCAACGGCGCATTCGAGAGCCGCAGAAGATGACAAGCCCGCTCCACCAGGCACCGAAGAAACAACGTAGGCATCAAAGCTCGGCGGGACGAGTCCTCGTTGATAAAAACCATGAATCACACCGCGAACGTAATTCCCCCATTTGGGTTCCGTGACTTCGAGTGGTTGACCAAGGGGAATAACGACATCTGGCATGCCTGCGCTGGAGAATTTTGCCTGCGAAGTTCCATTCCGCGCTGCGGCGATCACGATGTAGCGATCTAACGCAAAAGGCATGACAAAGCCATCGCAGTAGTCGATATGTTCACCGATGAGGTTGACTCGGCCAGGTGATGCGGCGATGACATCTGCTTGCTTGCCTAACGCTGCTTGTGCTTTTTTTGTAAGATCTTGAAGATTCTCCATGCGCGGAGAGAATGAATCAACGGCACGATGCAGTGCAACAACGAAGTGTGACAAACAAGGACTGACGAGGCATCAGCCACCAATCGATTTGATGAGTTTTTGCACGAGGGTAACTTCACCCGTTTGTCCCGATTTTTGAAAGGCGAGTTCGAGATTTCGTAGTACCCGAAGAATCATTTCACCGGTAGTGGCTACGGAGGTAAGCGCCAAGGCCACGTCACGATTCATGCTACTGTGGCGCTCCATTAGCTCACGAATGTCATGCAGTTGCCCTCGATTATAACAATCCATCAAGTAGCTACGGCCTTCATTTTCGATTCGACATAGAAAATGCCCCGGGAAATTCACTCCCTCTGCCGCGAGATCATGCCGTCTTGCGACAAGTAAAAAAATCAGAGCCAAGCCAATCGGGTTAGATCTTCCGTTAGAAATACTCCATGCCAAATCGGCGTTCCGTGGGTCGTTATAATGCTCACTATTGCCAGACAATTTTCCGCTTTCAAAAAGAAACAAGCGTAGTCCCTCGATGCCCGCTTCCTCGACGATGGGCGCGGATTCCTCGGCGAGTAAGTCTAAGGTATCTGACAATGAAGGACGCAACGTCACTCCATCGTGCAAGTAGTCCGAGAGTTGTCGCAAGCATCCTTCAAGCCCTTCCCAATCATCTTCCATAGCCATCCAACCGCCTGCGGGCACATACCACTCCCGCAGTAATTCCTCTTCGCGAGAAGGACGCAAAAGATGGGAAAGAAGCGTGCGCTCCTGATCGGTAAGCGGGTGCTGGCACTCGGCAAGGACTTCACTTACGTCACCACCGTAGTCGCGCAATTTGGCAGCGATGACATTCCTTACTTGTGGCGTCTCATCATCTAACAATCGCACCAGTGACTCAAATTCCGTCGTAGTTGGCATGTAGAAAATATAACTTCAGTCGCGAAATGGGCAAGAGTAAGAAATTTAGTAAAAGGATAATTGCGTAAAAAATACTGCGAATGACTATGGTTGGAAAAGCAGATCATTCACGAATTCGTTCGTTTTGAAGCTTTTCACATCTTTTATTTTTTCTCCAGCTATCGTCAGATCCTTAAAGATGATGTTGTGGATTCTTGCATTCGACTGACCAAAAATAAGTTGAGGTTCCCCGATGACACTAGGAGCAGCTATCGAAATATTTTGGAATAGAATTCCAGCGACATCGCCGGCTTTCGATTGAATTGATTGCTTGGCATAAGGTGGCGGCACGGTCATACAGAGAAAGAATTGCTGAAGTGTCGGGCGAGGATCTTCAATGTTGATATTGCGGAAAATGATGCCTTGCCCTCCTTGTCCATGATTTTCCCCACGCATGTTAAAGACGCGGCCGCCACTCCAGTGATGCCACTTAGCGCGGGAGTAAATCACGTCACAATCTTCCACGATTAATTGCCGATCTGTGAGGTTTGGCACACTACTGAGAACAAAGGATGATCCGTTTGCATCGTTCCACAATACGCATCGGCGAATTCCTAAACCATTGACGTAGAGGGAGTCATCTTGCGTGCGCAAAAAGCAATCTTCAATGAGGGTGTTGCCGAAGGGGTTGATGCCATCCCCATTGGCACGCCAGGTAAAAATTTTTGTCCATTTTACTTCATTGGGATGGCCCGCCGCGTACGGGTGAATGAGCATCAACGAGTGCGTAGCAGAATCGGCGATAGTAATACCCTCTACCCGAGTGTCCGTAGTGCCTACGATTTCGATGGGACGATACCGACCATGTTCTTTCTCTGAAAGCGCTGGACGAACGTAAGCCGGGTGCTTTAGCCGAGCACCAGAAAGGGTGCCATGCCCGAAGATCCGGATGTTTTTGCCCTTACCCCATTTTGTGTTAGAGAATGTGCCATAGACGATGGCATCGCCGGGAATGTAATAGTTGCGATCTCCATGCACGGGATAGGCTACACCTACATCGTGAACACCAGGCAAGAAATAGAGCGTTTTCCAAGATCCATCGGAAGGTGGTATTTCACCGGGTTTTACTGTTTTTACATCGGGATCTGAAAGTGACGGTTTTCCTTCGAGTGGTGGATTGGCAAAAAGTGAAATGGTATGAATTGGTGGGCCTTGGTACCCTTTGCCTGTATTTTGTTGATCCATCTGTCCGTCAAGATCCACGGCGACAAGACAAGGTTTATCGAGTCGAATCAGTGCCGCGCCGTCTTTTACGGAACATGTAGAAGCCTTGCGCAGAGGGTGAACTACAGCGGTTTGAATCGGCTTGCCATTGCGGCGAGTCACTTCGATTTCAGCAGCGCCGGACATTTCAAAATTGACGTATGTATGTGACCAGCCAGCCAAGGTATCGAAATAGGCATCGGTTTTTTTCTGGATGGCTTTGCACTCGGTTTTCCATGCAAAAGCCTCTTGCCATACGCCACCGACCGAGCGTATGCGCACGCGGTAATGTTCCGATGGCGCGAGTCCCGGCACGTGTGGATCGACCATGACTGTTTCGCTTGGCGTGAGAGCCGCGCACAAGGACGTGACGAGGAATACTATAGAGATGATGATTTCACGATTCATTTAATTTTTATGCATCAAGGTTCCTGAAATGCATTCCCTGAGACATATTGCAAAATTGAACTATCTCAAAAGTAAATGATTCGTTGCGATGAGACAAAATAATTCGCGTTACGCTAAAATTTCTACAAACAATCCTGTTACGCGCTTGGCGTATCGGAGGATGGTTCTGAGGGGCGGATTACAGGAGTTTTTGGCGGTGTTTGCGGTATGAGTGGCTCGATTTGGCTGGATTCTACCCATCCGCAAGTTTCGGTGGCGAAGGATACGTAGGTCCATTTGCCTGTGCGGCGCACAATGCGGCAAAGGCTCCCTGCGGGGGCGTTAATCACTTCTGCGGAGGTGCGTGCGGCATCGGCACGGGCGACTACTTTATCGCCAACGATGACTCCTTGTTCTTTGTATGCCGCAAATTGGGAGTCGCTAGGGTAAAAATTCCAAGCAACTAAACTCGCCATCATGGTAAATGGAGCGATGATTAGCGCACTTATCGCAACGATGCGGAACTTGCTGCCACGCGCGGTGGCGGGGAATACGAGAATCGATAAAACGATCGTCCAAAGAGAAATCCAAGAGGCGTTTTTGATCCATGGCAGTGGGTATTGAATCAGGGTGTATTGGTAGTCGGGACGCTTGATGGTCAGTGAACCAAATTGGCGTTCTAGGAAGCGGAGGTTTTGCCGAGCTTCTAGAAATGAGGGATCTAGCATCAATGCTCTGCGATAGTAGAGAGCGGCGTAACCCGGCGAACCCATGCGGTAGCAGGCGTTGCCAATGTTATACAAAGTGGTGGGAGTGAGTGATTCGTAGGAGCCGGCAGCGAGCCAAGAGTCGATGGCTTGCTTGTATTGTCCCTTTTGATATAAGTCGGCGGCTTCCGTTGCAGGTGCAGGTGAAGCCGTAGCCTCTGGTGTTTTTGGTGCTGGGGCTTCTTGGGCTTGGAGTGTGCCGAAGATCGTGATGGCGATGAGGAACGTGATGAGTGGTAGGACTTTTTTGAGTTGTGCGAGGATAGCTTTTTTCTGCGTTGTCGGGAGTGGGGTGGCGGATGATGCTGGGCGGAAACATTGGAGATCGCGCTCTTTAAGGATGGCTTGAAGGTCAGGTTCGTTGGTCAAGGGATGCCATTTTTCGATGAATCGTCCAGCCTCGCGCAGGAATGCTTCGGCAGGCTGAGAGGATAAATCTTTCCACTCTTGGCGTTGTTGTTTGACGTGAGCAGGAACGATGGAGCGCGGGTGAATCCGACGAATGTAAATGGCCATGAGCAAAACAAGCAAAACGGCGATGGGAAGAATATGCCAGAGGTGCGCAATATAGGCGGGACGTATGGGTTGCAGGATGGGAGCGTTGGCGATGAGGCCAAGGATATCGGTCATGCGTTCGACAGGAATGTCAGCCGCAGGAGGAGCTGATGGATTAAGGAAGGAATTGCCCGCAGTGGAGGGAAGCAGTGTGAGCGGGATGGGCGAGCTACGGAGGGTCTCGTAGGCTTTTTTTTCTGGGTTAAAGAAAGTGAAATCAAAGGGAGGAATGACGGCTTGGCGTTGGGTAGGGCGCATGAACTGGGTGAAGCGAATCATACCGCGATGGTAACGGCGTTCTTCGCCAAGCTCGCTGCGGGTGGGGTCGTAGATTTTCCAGCCTTCGGTATCGCTGAGAACCGGCGGGTCAAGGGAGTCAAGGTTGCCGGAGCCGGAAATTTCCATCTCGACATTTACGGGATCGCCCTCACGGACTTCTGTTTCTGCTACGCCAATGTCCATGGTGAAGTTACCAACAGCATTGGAAAAGGAACTCGGCGCATTTGGTGGGAGAGCTTGGGCATTAATGCCCAGTGGGGATGCAGTAATATTAAGCGGAACGAGATCCGTTTGTGAACCGAAGGGGCCGAAGCTATTCAATTGCGTGATAAGACGAATTTTTGCTGGGCCGATAGTGACATTTCCGGCCTTGATGGCGCTGAGGTTGCTAGGATAAGAAGCGACTTGGCATTCTTGCCCAAGAAGCATGGCTGCCCCAGGAAGCGGACGAGGCTCGAAACGCCAAGCGGTTAGGCCATCGCGCTCAAAATCCGGAATACCCCATTCTTCAATGTCGATGTCAGCGGGGAAGTAAATTTTCAGTTCTACGGGAACGATTTCACCCTCGTAGGGATTTGTTTTGGCAGCGCGGAAGAAAGCGGCGTAACGAATGGAACGATTGCCCAGAACAACCTGTTGGGTGGTGAGTTCGATGGGGGCAATGACTTGAAAAGTAATTTCAGACGTTGTGATTTCCTTGTTAGGAAAGCGCAAAGAAATGGCGGGAATGGTGTAGGCACCTTCTTTCGACGCGCTGACGATATATTTATAACTGTAGCCGATGTTTCTTCCTGGCAACATGACGGTAGATGGGCCAAAGCCGTAGGTTTGCAGCGAAATATTCGGCACAGGACTGATAGGAAGTTCTTCCAGTGGTCGAGCATTGCTGAGCGTATATTCGAGGATGGCTTTTTCTCCCGGCAGCAGGTAACTACTGGAAAGACTGACATCGAGCTTTTGCGCGCTAGCCGGCATGAGCAGAGCAGCGAGGCAGAGGAAAAGTAGGGTAGAAAAATGGGTCAGGTGATTCATGGTGCGAGAAAGTGATTTTTGTGAGTGGGTTACCAATTTTTTTCTGGTTCACGGTATTCTATGCCGCCAGGTGCGACGGCTCCGCGTTGGATATCGGCATTTTCTTTGAGCTTTCGGAGGGCTTTTTCCTGTGGTGTTTCGCCTTGTTTGCCGTCTTTGCCGTATTCATTTTTGGGATCGGGCTTCTCACTTGGTGGAGGGCCATTACTGGGATTTTTGTTTTTGTCGCCATTTTTCCCTTTGCCGTCTTTGCCCTTTTGGTCGCCGTTTTTCCCCTCTTTCCCATTCTCGCCACCTTCATCGCCTTCTCCCTCACCTTCTTGATCACCGTCTCCCTGTTCTTCCCCCTCGCCTTCGCCCGTGCCTCCCATCATTTGCTGCATTTCCTGTTGCTGTTCTTCCATTTTTTGGCGGAGTTTCTTCAAATAAGTTCGGGCAATTTCGCCGTTATGGGACGCAGAGGCAGATGGATCCAGAGTATCAGCGGATTGAGTATGGCGAACGGCATCGGCCCAGTTCAGCATGATGGACTCTAGCTTGCGAAACGCATCAGATGAAGTATTTCCCGAAGTTTCTGTGTCTGCGAGCCATGCATCAAGTTGTTTTTTCAGGGCCGCATCAAACATGGCCTGCGCGTCTTTTTCTGCTGGATAGGGCTGCTCCGTGAGGGTCTGCCAGCCTAGTTGAAAAAGGGTATTGCCCATGCCTTGGTGGGCATTCGTCCGAGCACGAGTGTCTGACGATTCTAGTGCATTGGAGTAGGCTTCGCGAGCTTTCGTGTATTCCTTAAGTCGGTAATGTGCGGTGGCTTTTCCTAGCATGATGCTGGAGTATTTTTCTGTGCTAGGTGTTTCCTTTTTTGCTAAGGATTCGTAGCTTTGTGCGGCGGCGGAATAATCGCCCGCAGCGAGTGCCGCATTTGCCTCGCGAATGCTGGCTTCCGCCGCGTGTATGGGATGGAGGAGAACCGACGGGATGCAGCAGAAAAGGAACAAAGCGCTAGCCGCACGCGGGCGAAGGGTTTGCCAGCGAGTGCCCACAAGAATGGAGAAAAATAGCAAGGCAATGGCGGGGATGATAAACCATGGGAAGAGTTCTTTGGCGACTGTTTTGCTTCCCCCTTTGCGCTCGAAGGCATCCAGATCAGCTACGGCGGCCGTGACCATGGAGGGGATATTCGAGGCGCTGGCAGCAATGGCAAATCTTCCGTTCGTGCGGGCGGAAAATTGTTCCAAAGCGGATGTATTGAGGCGTGTGATCACGATGTTTCCCTGATTATCGCGAAACTTGCGATCGGGTTGTTTTTCATCTTCAATCGTGCCTCCCTGTGATGTGCCTATGCCGATGGTGAAGGTGTAAGTACTGGATTTTTTAATATCGTCCACCGTTTGCATGAGTTCAGCTTCATGTTCTTCACCATCGCTAAGAATGATCATCCCGTTATTTGCCTGAGCCGTTTCTTTCAGAGTTTGAACGCCAAGCTCTATGGCTGCGGCAAGGTCTGAACCACCGCGGGGAATGGAGTCAAAGTCGATCTGCTCGATGGTTTCACGCAAGGCATTATGATCATGAGTGAGTGGCGCAAAGAGGTAGGGATACCCTGCAAAGGCGACGAGAGCGAGCCGGTCGTTAGGCAGGGAGTCAAGCAATTCATAAAGCAGCACTTTTGCTTGCGCGAGGCGAGTCGGCTTGAGGTCGGTCGCCCCCATGGAACGTGAAATATCAAGCACAAGAACGATATTGCGCCCCTTCGTGGAAGTAACCTCCGATTTGGTGACGATTTGTAGTCGAGCTATACCTGCAATGAGAAGAATCGATGAGAGAATGAGACAGGATAAGGATACCCAGCGTGGCCATGGCGAAGAACGACGAATCAAGCTTGGGCGGAGGCGCGGCGCGACGAGATTCGCCCACATGCTGGTATTGCGTGTGGCCATAAACAACGCTAGAGCAAGCACCAGCAAAGGGACGATGAGCAGAAAGAGGGTGTAAGGATTATCTAGCTTCATGAGGATGCTGCAATCACCGATGGTGGTGGGGTTAGTGCTTGTGTGATAGCGGAGGCAAGGGCAAAAAGTAACGATGGAATCAGGAACCAGAGAAAAAGTTCACGATCTTCAGAGACAGTGTAGCTTTTGCTTTCGGTTTTTTCGAGTTTATCAATCGTGCGGAATGTATTTTTCAGTTCGGCATTGGTCTGCGCCCAGTAGCTCTCCCCTTTCGTCAGACGAGAAACTTCTTGTAAGGTTGGGAGGTCAAATTCTTGACGCGGAAAACGATGGATGTTCGTGCTTACGCGTCCGTCTTTGGTGCCAAGAGCGACAGTATAAATTTTGATCCCAAGGTCTGCGGCGTATTTCGCAGCATCGACGGGGGCGATTTTTCCAGAGTTGCTGGCACCATCGGTAATGAGAACGATGATTTTTGATTTCGCATCACGCGCGGTGAGTCTTGTTCCTGCGGCACTAATGGCGGAACCGATGGCGGTGCCTTGCTCGCGCACAGTACCATCACCTCCACCGTAACGATTGTGGGTAAGTTTTACTCGTTCAAGACCGTTGAGAAGCCACTCGTGGTCGAGCGTGATCGGGCTGATGTGATAGGGCTGCCCTGAGAAAACGACAAGGCCAATTCGATCATCAGGACGATTACGAACAAAGCTATTGACGACAGATTTTGCGGCATTCAGGCGTTGTAAGGGACGGCCATCTGCTGTGAGGAAGTCGTCAATTTCCATGGAGAGAGAAACGTCAAATGCGATCACAATATCAATGCCAGAAGCGGTGCGGTTGAGGTAGTCGATGCGCCACACGGGACGAGCAAGGGCAAAAATCGCGAAGATGAGTGAGAGAATGGCGAGTGGAATACTGAAGGAGCCAGGGCCTTGGCGGAGTTTTTGCCCTAGGGAAACGAGATATTGCAAAGAAGAGAAAATGAGTGTTGCCTCTGCTCCCCGCCCGCGACGCAGGAAAAATAAGGCAATAGCTGGCACGAGCAACCAGAGCCAGTAGGGTGTTGCGTAGCGAAAATGTTGGAAGAAAGACATCATAGGGGACATCATGTAAGAGATGGCGGCATAGTCGTAGCTAAAGTATGGATACGATCGATGAGACTACGAGCTTGATTTTTTATAGGAATGACATCGATGGGCGCGGATTTTGGCGCATATTTGCTGCGTGCAAGTAAGTCAAAAAATTGATTCATTTCCTCACGAAATGGCTCGGGGATGAAGTCGAGCGCATCGTGGCGGGCGAGAAATTCTTCATGAGTCTCGAAAATCGATGAATCCCCGCAAACGGCGGCGAGGTAACGGCGAAAAATGAGCGAGGTGCTGCTAATTGTGGCGGTTTGCAGAGCGGCACAAGCTTCCTGATAGGCCAGATCGGTAGGAGAATGGGTAGAAGAGCGTTTTTTTCTAAATTTCCAGAAAACTAGAGCTACAATGAGTAAACAAGCAGCAACGATCCACACCCAAGTGGGAATCGTAGGCGACGGAAGCAGAGAGCGGACATCGGGGATGTCGCGAAGATCGAGCTTGGGAGTGCTTTCTGCCATCGAGAAAAAATTAGGAAGAACGTTTGCGGATGCGTCGTTTCAGGAGCGCGTGAAGGGAGGAACTCGGGTCTGCGTCGGTTTGCAGTTCGGTGAAGTCGATACCGTGCTTTTTGAAAGTTTGTACGACTCCTTCATGTTGACGGCGCATGAGTTTTCCGTATGCCATGCGCAGATTGGCGTTTGAGGTATTAATGGAGGTCTGCCAGCCAGTTTCTGGGTCTTCAAGAGTAACACGCCCCGCTTGCGGAAGCTTGCGTTCGAGCGGATCTGTGACACGCAGGGCAATGGTATCGTGCTTGGCCGCAAGTTTCCCCAGCGGCTTATCAAGATTTTCGGTTAGAAAATCAGATATCAGAAATACGAGGGATTTGCGGTCGAGCGCACTGATGAGGGTATCAGTGGCGGCGGTGAGCGATGTCCCTTGAGTCTTGGGTTGTGCGGTAAGGATCTCGCGAATGAGACGAAGCAAATGGCGAGTGCCTTTGGCGGGAGGAATAAAGAGCGTTGTCTCAGCAGCAAAAAGGATCAGGCCACATTTATCGCCGTTATGGAGGGCTGAGAAGCCTAGGATCGCGGCAGCCTCGGCGGCGAGTTCACGCTTCGAGTAGCGCACGGATCCATAGATGGAAGAACCGCTGACATCAACAGCAAGAACGACGTTGAGTTCCCGTTCTTCACGAAATTTCCTGATAAATGGCGTGCCCATGCGAGCTGTGACATTCCAATCAATGAAACGGATTTCATCGCCATGTTGGTATTCGCGAAAGTCATCAAAGTCGAGCCCTTGTCCTTTGAACGAAGATTGGTATTCTCCCGAAAATGATTCGCGTACAAGTTTACGGGCTTTGAGTTCGAGTTTGCGAACGCGAGCCATCATTTCCTCGATTTGTTCGTCGGTGGTCATGGATGGGATGTAAATTTAGGGCACCGGAACTTTGGCCATCAGTCGCTCTATAATCGTATCGGTATTGATATTTTCCGCCTCAGCCTCATAGGTAACTAAGATGCGATGGCGCAGAACATCGGGAATCATGTCTTTTATATCTTGCGGGGTCACGAAAGCTCTTCCTGCCATGAATGCGCGTGCGCGGGCACTGAGCGCGAGATTGATAGTGCCGCGAGGTGAAGCACCAGAACGAATGAGGTTTTTCAAGGGAGCATCGTAATCGTGCGGATTCCGCGTGGCGTTGATAAATGTGACAATGTACTTACGAATTGCGGGATCGATGTAGATTTGATTGACTAGGTCGCGCGATGCCGCGATTTGCTCTGGATTCGCGACGGTTTGGGTGTTGTACGTCGGAGCGGAGGTGGCCATACGATCAAGAATGGTCAATTCCTCTTCCGGGGTGGGATAACCTACGGTAACTTTGAGTAAAAAGCGGTCAAGCTGAGCTTCTGGGAGTTGATAGGTGCCTTCTTGATCGATCGGATTTTGGGTAGCGAGGACGAGGAAAGGCTGAGGGAGCTTGTAGGTGGTATCGCCAAGAGTGACTTGCCGTTCCTGCATGGCCTCGAGTAGTGCCGACTGAACCTTCGCAGGAGCGCGGTTAATTTCGTCGGCGAGGATGAGGTTATTAAAAATCGGACCAAGCTTAGGCGCAAAAGAGGAAGATTGTGGTTGATAGACCATCGTTCCAATCAGATCTGCGGGGAGTAGATCAGGAGTGAACTGGAAGCGGGAAAATGTCGTATGAAGACAGCCTGAAAGAGCCTTTACGGCAAGGGTTTTCGCCAATCCTGGCACACCCTCAAGCAGCACGTGACCATTGCAAAGCATGGAAATGAGGAGTCGATCAACTAAGCGATCTTGGCCAACGAGGACTTTTGCCATTTCGGATTTTACGGCATGAATCCAATGCGAGGATTCGGCGATGCGTGCTTGCGTTTCTTCTAGGGTCATGTGCTATGTATTTTTTGAACGAATCTAACTATGCCTTATAAACGGCGCAGAGCAACTGGTTTGTGCTGCTGAATCGACTTTTTCGACGTTTACCCAAAGAACTATCTGGAGGCGCAAGCGAGATTGATGCGAGATTCCAAGGAGATATTTATCGAAAATATCACCCGAGCAAGACCACTCAAAGCTCAAGCCACACATCCATCAACGCGTAGCTGGTTACATTTTTTAGAAAAAAATCAGCAAAAGCATCGATTCTTGCCCCAAATCAATCGGATGAAGCGGGCATACAAGAATCTTTGATGGTATTTGTGAAAAAAGAAACGCGGGGGTAATTCGTAATTTGCACCAAGGTCAGGCCGTAAGTTTGGGAGAGTTGCGGCGCGTGGGAGTCGGGGTAATTTTCATCGTAGTAAATTTCTTTCACTCCGTAGGCACATAGCATCTGCATGCAACTGGTGCAGGGCATTGTCGTTGTTGCGACAATTTTTGCCTCGCCACGGCGGAATAGACTGCACAGATTCACCTCTGCATGCAGCATGAATGGCTTTCGCATATCGCGATCCTGCCAAAACCCGGGTGGAGCGTCGAAGCCAGGCGCAAGTCCATTGTAGGCCGTGGCAATGACCCGATTATCGTGATCAAGCGCCGCCGCACCTACTTTCCGGTAAGGATCTTCCGACCGCAAACTTGCCACATGTGCCAATGCCATGGCGTATTGTGGAATGGATAACCGGTCGGATGTCATGCAAGCTGGTGTGTGGCTGAGGAAGATGAGGTAAGTCGATTGCGCAACAGGTTACGCATCACAACTTCCGCTACCGCAACCACCACCGCCGCTTCCGCAGCCCCCACCGCAGCAACCGCCACTAGAGGCAGCGGCAATCTCATCGGCAGTTGGCACATGGCCTAATTGAATGGTGAGGCTTAGGTACTTACTTACCGATTTTTGTAAAGTTTCTAGCTCGCGTTGTGCTTCGAGGTAGGAACGTGCCACATCGTTGGCGAGCAGAGCATCGCGAGCTTCTTCAAAGTCACGAATTTCGCGGCTAGTAAGCTCTATGCCGGAGTATTGTTTGTGATGCAATTCCTCACCGAGTTGGTTGACGTTTTGATATTGCAAACGTGCGGCATCATTATTGAAAAAATCTTCCAGCTTTTGGGTAAGACCAAGAAAGTGGCTATCGCTGGCGATTGCGGCACAAAGGTCGCGTGTTTTCACCATCACATGAGAATCATCATTAAGAAAGGACATGGGTGTAACTAAGCGTGTAACACGGATTTGACAAGCGAAAGACTTTGTTTTTTGTAAAAAAAATCGCCGTCCCTCATGAGTGGGACGACGAAATGAAAATGGCTGAAAAGGTCAATTAGTTTACTGCAACAGCAGCGGAACCCGTCTCACCAGTGCGGATGCGAATCGCTTCCTCGATGGTGGAGATGAAAACTTTCCCGTCACCAATTTTGCCAGTGTTGGCACTTTTTACGATTGCTTCGGCAACGGCGGCGGCTTGGGAGTCCTCGACGATAACATCGACCTTTACCTTGGGGAGAAAATCCACGGTATATTCTGAACCACGGTAGATTTCCGTATGTCCCTTCTGGCGGCCGAATCCCTTGACTTCGGTAACGGTCATTCCTTGAACGCCAACGGCGGAAAGGGCTTCTTTTACTTCTTCAAGTTTGAACGGTTTGATAATGGCTTCGATTTTCTTCATGATGTTGCAAATTGCGAGTTTAGGTTAAGCAAAAGGTGTGCCAACTTATGCTTTTTTTCTGCTAACCTTGATCAAAATAGTATGCCTTTCGGAAATGGCAAGCTCGAAATCGCAGATTTTTGCAAGAAATTACGTGAATTTCATTCATGCCTACCATTTTCCTCAGAAAGGAATTTCATCCTCTTCGTCGAAGTCACTTTCATTGCGGAGTTCGGCAGGACTTGGCTCTGATGAGGTTTGGGAGGCGCGTTGGGAGACAGGAGAACTTGCTGTGCTCGCAGCTCGGGGCTTACTCTGTGAAGCAGACGCATTTTCGGCAAGCTGGAGCTTCCAGCAGGATAAACTTACGAAATGACGCCCGTTGTATTCATTGCCGCGCAGATCGAAATTCACTACCACATCATCGCCGACAGAAAATGAATCGAGCATAGAGCATCGATCTTTAACGAGTTCGAATTTCAGTTGTTGCGGGTATTTTTCATCGCTATTAATCACAAATTCTCGCTTGGTGAAGCCGCTGGGAAAGGATTGCATGTCGTGGATGACTAAAAGTGAACCGCGTGTTTCGTACATGAGGGGGATGATGCATTGACAAGCATGGGTGTCAACGGCATTTTGTTTTCCGCCAATTTGAGGCATCGATTATGGATAAAAGTGTTTGGCAAAATCTCCTCTCATTTTCGCCGCAGGATGTGGTGAAAATCATTGTTACTGCATTACTAATTGTGCTGGTTACCAAAGTGCAGGTAGTGAGTGATCGCCTTTCTTCCTTATTGATTGCACTACCTTTCACGTCATTGATCGCGATGGTATGGATGCAGATGGAACATCAGTCGGCACAGCGAATCGCGAATCATGCAGAAGGAACATTTTGGTTTGTTTTACCGACCATGCCAATGTTTTTGGTCATCCCATGGATGCTTCGTCATGGCTGGTCGTTTTGGCCTACGATGCTAGCAAACTGTGTGATGACGATCGTGCTTTTTTGGATAATGGTACTGATTATGCGTAAATTCGGCATCAACTTAATGCCCTAGGTTTGATGCATTCTTTATTGAATTTTTTCTTTTCCTGTGAGTTGACAATTTTCCGCTTGGAGATATTTTTTTTTTGCATAGCTTTACAACTTATCGATACGCACTGAAAAATTATGAAAGTAACACTATTATTTGCCTCCCTTTTGGGAATGTCCGTTCAAGCACTTGCTGACGATGCTGCAAAAGCCAAATTGATGGAAATTGGTAAAACCAATTACGTCACATGCTCTGCGTGCCATGGCCCTGAGGGCAAAGGCGTCGTTATGGGTCCGACAATGAAGATGGGACCAAGTTTTGACGGGTCAAAAATCGCCACAGGCGATCCAGCCATTTTTGCTCTAGTTCTGCTGAACGGCATCCAAAAAGAAGGCGCAGAATATATTGGACCTATGGCTGCTATGGGCGCGACGATGGATGACGAAAAATTAGCAGGCGTTATGACCTACGTGCGAAATTCTTTCGGCAACAGTGCCGGAGTGGTCACTGCGGACGATGCAAAAAAATATCGTGAACAATGGAAAGGCATCTCTGGTCCTGTGACGCGTGCGAAGCTGACCGAACTTGCTGCAAAGAAATAATTTCCTCGCTGCTCATTACAACATTGACCTTCATAACACCCGCTAGCATTCCGCTAGCGGGTATTTTTTTGATGATCAGCCCTCGGAATATTCCAATAAAAAACCACATCTCCTGAGAAGATGTGGTTGATTTGTAAAAAGTTACCTTGAGAAAAATTACGCCTCAGTTTCTGCTTCACCAGATTCTTTTGGGGCAACAACGTTGATGGTAAGAATGGTGGAAACTTGTGGATGAACGCGTACGTTAACATCGGACTTGCCAGATTTTTTGATCGGCTTCTCAAGCTCGATACCATGACGATCAATAACGATGCCGGCAGCTTCGAGCTCGCGATGGATGTCGATGGAAGTCACGGAACCGAATGCTCTGCCGTCTTGGCCAATTTCTAGTGTAAACTTTGGACGAAGTTTGGAAATCTTCGCAGCAACTTCTTGGGCAACTACGAGTTCTTCTTCTTCACGCTTCGCGCGGATGGCTTTCAGAGCGTTGACGTGGCGGAGGTTCGCACGGGTGGCCTCGAAGGCTTTCCCTTGCGGAATGAGGAAGTTGCGGGCGTAGCCGGCGCGGACTTTTACTACGTCCGACTCGGCGCCGAGACCTTCGATTTTTTCTTTGAGAATGACTTGTGCGTTGGCCATGATGCGATGTTTGCTGTTGTGGGGGGGCGGAACTTGGAGGAATGAAGGTAATCAGTCAAGAATTTTTTTTGGGAAATCAACGCGACGAACGAAATCCTAATTTGTTCTCGGTTTGCGCGCCAATCACGGTTCTTTTTATTGTGCTGAAGTTACTAAAACATTGGCGCCATTGAGCAAAAGAACCGCCCCGTTCACATAGGCCGCAAAGCTCAACCATGCTTGATAGGCGAGCATGAGAAGCCCCGCCATGAAATGAATTCTCATGAAGGCGCACATTAACCAAAATGACACGACCCATAAGAACAAGATCTGCATCAAGGCAAAGTCGGCACGGCCTATATCAAAAAAGATCCAACTCCAACTCGCTTGCAAAACAAGATGAATCGCATACGGAACGATGACTTTTTCAACAAGAAATTCATCTCTTTTAGACCAAACCAGACATACTGCAAGCGCCAGGAAAACGTAGAGAACCATCCACACTCGCCCATACCAAACCGCATCTAGCGCGAGGTCGGGCAGTTTGATTTTTTGATAGATTTCACTCGCATTACGCGATGCTAGTGCAGCAAAAAGACCGAAAACGGTGTGTAACATGAGTGATAGAATGAAAACACCAATTCCACTGATGAACGATAGGCTTTTACTTTGAGAGTGACTCATTCAATGCTGTTTTTCTATGTGTGGGAGGAACAATCTACGGCATTTACGAAGCTCCTACAAGATCATTTCCGATCTTTTTTATTACCTATGCTAGACAGATTCATTCTTTAGTACACTATCTGCGCATGCAATCATTACGTATTTTATGCGCAGGTGCCGGACACATGGGGCGGTCTCACGCGCTCGCCTACCATCAGATGGATGGATTTTCTCTTTGCGGAATTGTGACACGCACGGAAGCATCACGAGCGGCACTGATGGAAGAAATTGGCAATAGCTGTTCTGGCTTTAATGACTTCTACTCCGCTCTGAAGGAAACTAAACCGGATGCGGTATCAATTTCCACTTATCCGGATACCCATGCGCCCTACGCCATTGCGGCCTTAGAAGCGGGGTGTCATGTATTTATTGAGAAACCTTTGGCGGAAACTGTCGAGGAGGCCCAACAGATCGTGCAAAAGGCTCGCGAAACGGGTAAAAAGCTCGTAATTGGCTACATTCTCCGCCATCATCCGAGCTGGGTAAAATTCATCGAAATCGCACAATCGCTAGGAAAGCCCTTAGTCATGCGCATGAACTTGAACCAGCAATCCTTTGGCGCGAACTGGAATACGCACAAGGCGCTGATGTCATCGATTTCACCTATCGTTGATTGTGGCGTTCACTATGTGGATGTCATGTGCCAGATGACGCGCTCGAAGCCCGTGTGTGTTTCTGGAATTGGCGCACGCCTTACCGAAGAAATCCCCGATGGAAAAATCAATTATGGCCAGCTTCAAGTGACCTTCGAGGATGGTTCCGTAGGTTGGTACGAAGCGGGTTGGGGTCCAATGATGAGCGAGGTGGCATTTTTCGTCAAAGACGTGGTCGGCCCGAAAGGATGTGCGAGCATTGTTGCAGATAAGGCAGGAGCGGAAGGGGCGAGTGCTGATGTCAATGCCCATACTCAAACACAGGCGATACGCGTTCATCATAGCAATCTTGATGCTAAGGGGAATTTCGCAAAAGCCGATGACGTGATCCGCCTTGATGATGAACCGAATCACGATGAACTTTGCTTCCGCGAGCAAGCATTCTTCCTCAAATCAATCCGCGAAAACATCGACCTCAGCGACCACATGGAAGATGCGATTCAATCCATGCGCATCGTTGCCGCTGCTGATGAAAGCTTCCGCACTGGTCGCACGATTGCGCTGTGAACACCTCTGCCCCTCGCCTTGAGAGATCTGGCTCATGCGGTTTTGCCGAGCGATCTTGCATGTAAAAATCAACTTACTATCTCTCTCAAGCATGAGAGTGACCGCCAACGTGATTGATCATTTCGATCATTGCATTTTTTCGGAGTCCAAATCTTCTCATGCTTTCTCTGATAAAGAGGTAGATGATGAAAACCAATGCAAGTGCCAATACAAACGCGAGTAAATTTGTCTTCCACATTCACTGCGAATTGTTTCGGTTCATGCGACGGGGGCAATGTTTTTCAATTGTTGTTTGGTCGTGAATATATATTGACAAAATGTATTAATCAACAATACAAATGCGTGTGAAAATTCTCCCCTTTCTTTTATTTGCTGCAGGTATTTCTTTTGTTGATGCTAGGATATGGACTGATGTAAACGGTAGGGAAATCGAGGCGGATTTAGTTAGCGCAGACACGGATATTGCCACTCTCAAAAAAGCCGAAAAGGAGTTCAAATTTCCCATTGCGAAATTAAGCGAATCAGACCGCGCCTATGTTAAAGAGTGGATGGAAAACGATGGAGATGTCGCAGACTCCGAAAAAGATGATGATACAACAGGGGCAAAAAAAGACAGCCCAACACCACCGAAGCCCAGTCCAGAATCTTTACAATTTGATGGCCAAGAACTGAAAACAGGCGGCTACGCCAATGTCTATTCTTACGATTACAATGCCGAAACAGTAGAAATGCTCAAAAAGAAATTAAAACATGACGACACGGGCTATAAACTAGGCATCGCTGTTCCTAATGATTTTGATCCATCAAAACCGCAAAAAGTATTTGTCGTATCTACGGCCGTAAACAATGAGGCTGAAGGTCGCAATGGGAATTTAGGGAAAATGGGGATGTATGCAAAACACGCGATCAACAAAGGATGGATTTGTATTTCTTGCGACTCAAACAATGGCTATCCGAAAAATACGACGGCGATCGAATGGTGCTTTAATAAATTGAATCAAGTGTGGCCCAATTGTAAGACATGGCAGTATGCGACAGGCGGTTTCTCTGGTGGCTCGAAATCATGTTTTGGCCCATGCGCCTACTTGTTGAAAAATAAATACCCAACATTGGGTGTGTTCATGGCCGGATGCAATGAAGATGCAAGCCAAGGTCATCGAGAGACCTACAAAAACGGTAAATCCGACTACAAAAAATTGCGTATTTTCTTAAGCACAGGCGACAAAGATGGTCTCGTCAAAAACGAACAAACCGCAGGGGTAATTGCCAGCTTGAAATCAAACGGCATGAAGAACATTCGTAGTGAGGTCTTTGATGGCGGGCATAGCATGAATAAAGAGCATTTTGAGCAAGCGCTCGATTGGTTTGTAACCGGAGACAAGTAAAGCGGATTACTCAATGCGATGGCATTTCGTCATTGATGCCCATAAGACTCTTTTTCTTCCCTCTTCAGTAAGGAGAAAGATCCTAAAATCCACAAATTTTTCTATTATTTCAAAAATTAATGAAAAAATTGCTTGTGCTACTTGCGCAGTATTATTTTGCGCGTAGTTTTCTTCATGCCCACATTACAAGAACCATTTCCTCAATATTTGTCTGATCAAATCATTGCAGATCCTTCAAAGCGCTCCTACCCAGAGTTCAATCTTGTTGGTTTGTTAGATACCGTTTTCACGCCCACACGCGGCTGTAAAGTCTGCATCTTGGTGGACTTTGAATCGCCGCAAGAATTGATAACCAATTTTCATTTTCTTACCCAAGATGGGTATGCCGTGCAAAAGAAAGCTCACGAGCATTTTTACCAAGGATTAAAAACCGGAGCCTTAGAGGAATTGCAAATGGAAGGCGGCGAAATGTTTGCTTACAAAATCACTCACGGATCCAATCTCGATCTCGCCGATGAAGTTTGGGACACAGAGGGAAATCAGCTTTCGCTTGATAAAGATATTTACAGCAACTACGACATCATCCTGTGCATTTCCACGTATTCTGCCACTGCGCCTTTGACGGCGAAGGCGAAAGAGTTCGGTTTCCGCGGTGCTACCCTTCATGGCCTCAATGATGTGATTCTTAGCACTGGCCTCGCAGTGAATTATCACGATGTTTCTCGCGATGCAGAGAGATTCCGCCTTGCTATGACGAAAGCCGACTCCATCGAAATCGACTTCGCTCTTGAAGATGGGCGAGTGCTCACGGCATGGCTTGGTCTGGATGGGCAAGAGGCACAAAAATCCCACGGACTCTGCAATGGCCTTACCCCTGATGTCGCTAACCTCCCCGCCGGTGAGGTTTATTTTGTGCCCACTGATGCACGTGGTCAGTTCCCGATGAAATATGAGGACGGCACTCTCGGCGTATTGGAAGTTGTTGATCGCTGCATTATCTCTTCCACTTTGATCGAAGGAAATCAAACAACCATTGATGTGCACAATGCCAAGCTCAAGGACGATCCTATGACTGGCACTCTTGGAGAACTCGGATTCGGCACACAGGTTTTGCCCGTTTCTGGTGCCGACATTCAAGACGAAAAAGTTCTTGGAACATGCCATCTGGCCACAGGACGTGATGATCATCTCGGCGGAGATATCGTGCCAAGCCTTTTCAAAAAACACGAGAACTCAACGCATGACGATATTCTTTTCGCTCCGCACAAGACTCCTAATTTTAACATTAGCCAAGTCAGAATGAATCGCGGCAAGCAACAAGAAATCATTATCGAAAATTTCCGCCCAAGCGCCTACGTGCTTCGTGCCATGCGTGGTGAGTGAATTGATTCAGAAATTGCGTAATGGAAAATATCTACGAATCATCTCGCCTGTTAGATGAGTATCTACTTTTCCATTACGGATCTCTCGACGAGGCTCTGTCTGACAATGGCATTTCCTACCCATTATCGATGAAAGAAGCTTGGGGGTTTCCCTCTCGCACTGCGCGAGGCTTCTCGAAGAGCAAGGTTGATCGCGGCTTAGACCTCGGCTGCTCGGTAGGAGCTTCTACATTTGCCATGGCGGAGAATTGTCGAGAAGTGATCGGTATTGATTACTCTCATTCCTTCATCGCCGCGGCGGAACGACTACGTAATGGGCATCAGATTCCCTATCAGCGAATTGATGAGGGTCATGTCACCACACTCTTACACGCTAGTCTCAAGTTAGATTTTGAGATAAAAAATATCATCTTTGAACAGGGAGATGCGCATCATCTACGCGAAGATTTAGGAACTTTTGATCGAGTCCACGCTGCCAATTTGTTATGTCGATTATCGAACCCGAATTTGCTTTTGGAACGATTTCCCTCTCTACTCCGAGATGGCGGTGAGTTGCTAATAGCCACACCCTGCACTTGGTTAGAAAATTTCACCCCATCAATCCATTGGCCCTCGGGTTCGACCTTGGATTGGCTCAAAAGCCATTTATGGAAAAGCTTCGATCTCGCCAGAACATGGGACGAACCATTTCTCATTCGCGAAACAGCACGGAAGTTCCAATGGTCAACATCACAGGTTTCCCTGTGGCGACGTAAGGCCTAGCGTTTCATCGCAAAAGCGGATGAGACGATGGCAAAAACCCTCGACATTTTCCCACGGCAGACGATGTCCACAATCGGGGAAAACTTCATGCTGAATTGCGGGAAGATTGGCGCATGTCTTGTTGGCGAGAGTCGAAAATTTTTGATCATTTTCCCCCGTTAACCACAGCAGAGGCATGTGATTTCCTGCCAAATCTTCGCGTAGATCATCTTGCATACCCAGTGACCACTGCACAAAAGACCTTGCTACGGGACCTTTCCTCGATTCTAAATTTCTGCGATCTCCCCAACCATTTTCCTTTTTTCCACGCAACACGTCTTGTGCTGACCATTGCTCTAGCAACTCGTCCCATGGTGTATGTAGGCACCGTAGAGACCACTCAGCGTCACTCTCTCGCCGCTTGCGTTTCTCCTCCTCATCGGCAAGTCCTGGATGTGCCGAAATCACCACGCCACCAAACCACGGCGACTTCTTATCCAAAATCGCATGCAAGGCAATTCTACCGCCCATCGAATACCCAACGATGATATGTCGCCCTTCACAAGCGGCGACTTCCGCATTCAATGCCGCTGCCGTTTCTTGTAAAGTTAAGGATTGGCAGTTATGAAAACGCCATAAATCCACAGCCCTTGTCGCATACCCTGCAGCCGCCATGATCTTAGTATGGAATCGCCAATCAACGGCCATGCCAAAGGCTCCATGCAGAAACCAGATTGTCGTGTTATCTTTCATTGATGGCATCCCATTTTTTCCAAAAGAGCGAGCTTTGTTGCTCATCTGGGAAAATTTCACAAAGGGTCACACCGTGAATCTCATCTAACAATTCAAGATCATTCACGCTACGTAGCGGAACATACGCAGCCCCCCACATTGCCGCTGTCTCCTTCATGGTTTGGGTGTGGCCTTGTAGCATCCAATCTCGTGCTGAAGGCTGCATCTTTGCCAATCGTGGTAAACGTTCGAAAATTTTCCCACCAGAATTATTAATCACCACAAGCACTCTTCCCGCGCGCTCACATTGATGTAAGAAATGTAATGCCGTGGCATCATACATCGCCGTGAGATCTCCCACCATACACCATGCATTAGCTTCATCTGCCGTCCAGCCGAGCCATGTCGCGAGTTGCCCATCGATGCCATTCACCCCGCGATTTGCCTTCACCCGCGTCATTGCTTGCGACTCTTGAGCAAAGAGATTCCATTCACGAATCGGCATGCTATTTCCTAAAAATAAACTTTCCGCAAATCCCGCATATCCAGAAATTGTTCTCACCCAGGCCGCTTCACTTTCGGGATACGACTGCAACAATTCATCGCGAATCGCCGCACGCCGAAGTCGCAAGCGCAACCAATCTTGTGGATCAGCACATTTTTCTAAATGCCCGATGGCCTTCAAAGCCTTGCCACAGTGATGCGGCCACGCTAGCCAAGTATGCGAACTTTCTCTCGCCAAACCAGCGTAGGGGATTCGGCTCACCGACCACACGTCCACCTCTGGCATATCTTCTAAATCCCGCCAAAAACGCCCCGACGGCACACCACCAATCCGTATAACCTTGCCCGGTGGATGCGCGCGCAACAACCGATCGCCATCGGCAATGGCGCGATGCCCCAGAGCTTCTCGCAAGCCACTCGTTGCCTCCGCGATAACTGGCACGCCCCAATCTTCCAGAAAATGCCACACATCTTCTTGCTCATCCTCGCGTAGTCCACTGACGATCGCTACAATGCCATTTTCATGCCCTTCGCGAATCCATCGCGACAGCCCACCCACATCAAGTCGCGCCGCTTTTCGTTCAGCTAAAACCGGCACATCCGTAAAATCAATTTCCGCTGGGGAAAAATCCTCCTCAAGTTCGATATTGCAGTGAAATGGCGCACAGAAACTCCAATCTAACGGACATCCGCTCTCCGCATGCACGCCGAAAATCCCGCGCTGGTCAATGCTCTGCGGTGCCCCCGTGCCACGAAATCGCTCAGGCCGATCCGCCGTCATTGCTAGCAATGGCAGCCCTTGATAATGCGCCTCAATCACCGCTGGCAGAAGTTCTGCCACCGCCGTACCACTCGTCGTAACTACCGCACATGGTGATCCGGACATACAACGACCTAGCGCAAAAAATCCCGCCGCTCGCTCATCGAAATGCGTCCAACAACGCACCAGCCCTGCGTCCTTCGCCCGCGCTAGCACATCGAACAAAACAGCATTTCGTGCACCCGCACAAAGCACAAATTCCTTAACCCCCGCAGCCATTGCTGCCTTCACGCTATTGACGGCTATTTCCCATGAATCCACATGGCCAACTTGCTCTCATCCCATCCATCAAGCAAGTGAAAATACGATTTTGACACATCACAAAAAAAGCCCGTGCCGCAGTTACGCGACACAGACTGAGTCGATCAAGTCAGTGGGGAAAATGACTATTGCTTCGCGCAAACGCATTTCTCGCATTTGCACTTCTTGCATTTGCAGCCTTCTTCAGCAGCGCTGACCATGTTGGCAAATCCACACAGGAGAATCATAAAAAATATCGTTTTCATAAATCGTATTGTTATTCCAATGTCGTAGATAATCTATCTGCGGACAAAATCATAAATACGCCATTCACACGAAAAATCAAAGGAATTTTTTCTCAGCCCGATTTTCAACTCGTTTCCAGAAAACCCATACCTCTCACTACTCGCGACGCACTGACCTAAGATCACTGCGCATTAGCGCAGCTCGAAATAGCATTATGATGGAAAAAATCATTCCCATGCCCAGGCAAATCTATCATACAGACATTATGAAAACAGTAACGTTCTTGGATAGCCCTTGCGAAGCGAAAGTGACATTCCTCCAACCATCTGGATCGTCACTTGATTCCCGTGGCTTCATTTCATCGAGCCATTACATATCTTTTTTCCTCTGCCTTTTCCTATGCCTTTCTTATTCCTACGCGGATCCTTCCACAAAGCAGCAACCCAATATCATTGTCGTTTTGGTCGATGATATGGGCTGGTCAGATCTTTCATGCTTTGGCGGCAAGGATGGGAAAACCGAGCACATCGATCAGCTTGCTAACGAGGGCTTACGATTTGAAAATTTTTATGTCAATTCTCCCATTTGCTCCCCTTCTCGTGTGGCATTCTCAACAGGGCAATACCCACAGCGATGGAAAATCAGTTCTTATTTGGATCATCGGAAACTCAATCACAAACGAGGTTTGGCACAATGGCTTGATCCTTCGGCACCCATGCTCGCGCGCGAACTTCAGAAAAACGGCTACTCTACGGGACATTTCGGAAAGTGGCACATGGGAGGACAACGCGATGTTACCGACGCGCCCTTACCTACAGCGTATGGTTTTGAGCAAAGCATCGTCAATTTTGAAGGCATCGGCGCTAAATTCCTGCCTCTCACAATGAAACCCGGTGACTTACAAGCAGGCCGCATTTGGCAAGATGCGGAACGACTGGGGCAGCCAGTCACTTGGATGCAGCGCTCTGAAATCACTGGTGGCTTCGTCGAGGCAGCACTTTCCTTTATCGCAAAATCTCGATCAGCAAAAAAACCATTCTATATCAATCTCTGGCCAGACGACGTTCACTCACCTTTCTTTCCTCCTCTCCATCGATGGGGGGAGAGCAAACGCGCGTTGTATCTTTCCGTGCTGCATACCATGGATGAGCAACTCGGTAAACTTTTCGCTTACGTTCGCAATGACGATGAATTGCGAAAGAATACCTTGATCGTATTTTGCTCGGATAACGGTCACGAACCCGGGGCTGGATCGAGCCATCCATTGAGAGGAGGGAAAACATGGCTCTATGAAGGCGGCATTCGCTCCCCGCTCATTGTGTGGTGCCCCGGCCTGATGAATCCAGCATCGATAGGGAAAACGAACCAAAATTCTATGTTCAGTGCAATTGATCTCAATCGTTCCCTCTATGCTCTGACATCGACGGCGCTACCACGCAGCCACATAATCGACGGCGAGGATGTGAGCGCAACATTGTTAGGAAATCGCACCGCATCGCGTCTTTCTCCCCTGTTTTTCCGACGGCCACCCGACCGCCCAGGCAATGATCCTAAATGGGGTATGGGAGACAATCCTGATCTCGCTGTGCGCCATGGTGTGTGGAAATTCCTCGTGAATTTCGATGGATCAGAAGCACAACTTTACCATATCCAAGATGACCCCTGCGAGTCCAAAAATCTTCTACAACAATACCCCGACATCGCAAAGGATCTTCAAACCCGCTTGTTTGCGTGGAATCACCAACTCCCGAAAGATTCAGGTATCTCTGATTTTTCTGAATCGAATCATTCCAAAAATCAATAAAGTCACTCTTTTCCCATCGATGAAATACTTCTGCTTAGCCACCTTATCCTTACTGTGCATCTCCGTTAGCCATTGTGCGGAAATTCATCTCGCGCAAGGACTCCTCTCGGGAGAGCCGACTCATGACTCCGTTATCCTCCAATCTCGACTCACCGCCGTCGCGCAGCCCATCGATAGGAAAATTCCCGGAAGCCGCGGCGTAGGGCGTTTTGAAATATCGGCAATGGCGAATTTCTCTTCATCCACATTTTCCGAATGGCTCAGTGCGACTCCCGAAAATGATTTCATACTCAAGGCAAAAATGGCAGCGCTAAATCCTTCCACGATATACTACTATCGCCTGATCTACGGCAAAGATCAAAGTCATACCAAACCAAGTAGTACGGCTTCAAGTAAGACTCTTCCAGCACCCTCAACCATCGCGCCGATGCACTTTATTGTCACCAGTTGTTTGAACTACTCCTTTTTCCAAGAATCTGCCAAAAATCAAGACTCGGCGACATCGCAGGATCGCATTTTGGGGTATCCGGCACTTGAATCGATTCACCACTGCAAGCCGGACTTTGTGATCTTTAATGGCGATTGCGTGTACTACGATCACCCTGCGCAAACACGCGCCAAGAGCCAAGGGGAACTCCGCCAAAAATGGCATGAGCAATACGCGATGCCGCGATTTCCGAAAATCTTCGCCCAAACTCCCACATTCTGGCTGAAGGACGATCACGATTATCGTTTCAACGACTCCGATCCTAAAGGGAATCAGCAACCATCCCATGAACTCGGGATTGCTACATTTCGGGAGCAAGTTCCGGTAATCGATCCTAAGGCACCAGACAGCCCTACATACCGCACACATCGCATCACGAAAGATCTTCAACTTTGGTTTGTAGAGGGACGCGATTACCGCAGTGAAAATCGAATGCCCGACGGGCCAACCAAATCTCTCTGGGGCATAACTCAAAGAAATTGGCTTCAGCAATCGATCAAAAACTCTAAAGCCACCTACAAAATGATCATTTCACCCACTCCCATGATCGGTCCCGATGATGGCTATAAATCGGATAACCATGCCAATCTCAAAGGATTCCACCATGAAGCGCAGTCGTTTTTCGAATGGCTCATCAGTAACAACATCGACCCCAAAAAATTCTTCCTCCTTTGTGGTGATCGTCATTGGAAATATCACTCCATCCATCCACTCGGATTTACCGAGTTTTCTTGCGGTGCCCTGAATCGCGAAAATGCCCGTCTCGGACGCAAACCCGGCGATCCGCAATCGAATGACCCTGCGGGGAAAATCCGCCAACCCTATACCGATCAGCAACCGAGCGGCGGATTTCTCCGAGTATCCCTCGAAACAACTCCCTCCACTTCACTAAAATTTTTCCACCATGACGATCAAGGCAAAATCCTGCATCAGTTTACCGCACCATAAACTTCCCTGTAGTCACGGAATCAATAGATTTTTTCAATACAAATCGAGATGGTACCGCCAACAATTCCGCTTCAAATCAAAGTGCAGCTACGCGGTGATCCAGGCTTGTTTTTTTGGGTTTCGGGCATTAGGTTGGTCGTCGCAGATCATTCTGTGGAGGTGAATCGTTGTTACGTTTATGAAGATTGATGATTTTATGGCGCACGAGCATGTTCTGAGGAGGGTGCTGTGGAAGGATTAATTCGCTGGTTTACGAAGAATCCCGTCGCAGCAAACTTTCTGTTTTTGACGGTTTGCGTGGCGGGCTTTGCGAAGTGGTTCACGATGCGGAAAGAGATTTTCCCGGAATTGGTGATCGATGCGGTTTCGATTAGCGTGCCGTATCCAAATGCGGCACCGGAGGAGGTGGAGACGGGAGTGTGCCAACCGGTGGAGGAGGCGGTGGCAGATTTGGAGGGGGTCAAACGGGTTCGTTCGACGGCGGCGCAGAATGTGGGATCGGTGATTCTGGAGGTGGAGAGCGGCTATGATGTGGGGGAAGTGAAAGATCGGGTGAAATCGCGGGTGGACGCGCTGGATAGCTTGCCGGAAAATGCCGAGAAGCCGGTCATCGAGGATGTGATTATTAAAAATCAGGTGATGAGCTTGGCGGTGATCGCGAATACCGATGAGGCGACCTTGAAGCATTTGACGGAGAAAGTGCGGGACGATTTGCTCGACTATGATGCGGGGGCTCCCAAAGGATTTACCGAGTGGATGGAGCAGATCGTGCGCGGCAAGCCGAGGATCACGCAGGTGGAGACAGCGCTGGTGCGGCCATCGGAAATTTCCGTAGAGGTCGATGAGGATCGTCTGATCAAGTATGGTGTATCGCTGGAGCAGGTATCGCGCGCCTTGCAAGCAGAGTCGCTGGATTTACCGGGGGGCAGTGTGCGGACGCAAGGGGGCGAGATGATGTTGCGAGCGGTGGGGAAAAAGTTGCGTGGCGAGGATTTTATTGATTTGCCGATTGCGACGAGCCAGCAGGGGGCGGTAGTGCGCCTAGGCGACATTGCCGATGTGGTGGATGGTTTTACGGATTTGGAGTTAGAGGCGAAGTTTGATGGGGAAAAAGCCATGCTCGTGAATGTTTTCCGGGTGGGAAATGAGGATACATTATCCTTGGCGAGGATGGTGCGTGCCTATGCCGAGCGAGCAGAGGAGATGCTACCCGAGGGGGTGACGGTGCAGGTGTGGAATGACCAAAGTGTGTGGCTGCAAGGGCGGATGGATCTTTTATTTAATGATGGCCTGCAGGGATTGATTTTGGTGTTGGTGAGCATTTCGTTATTTTTGCGTCCGCGCTTGGCGTTTTTGGTGGCCTTGAGCATTCCGGCGAGTTTTGCCGTGGGGGTGTGGGCGATGCCGTATCTGGGCATTTCCATCAATATGATCAGCCTTTTTGCCTTTATCTTGGTGCTAGGCATTGTGGTAGATGATGCGATTGTCATCGGCGAGACGGTTTACACGCGGATTGAGGCGGGCGAAGACCCCACGGAAGCGGCATGGAAAGGCACGAGCAAAATGGGCGGCGTGGTGACCTATGGCATTTTAACGACCTGCGTGGCATTCACGCCGATGTTGGGTCTCAGCGGGGTGAGTGGGAAAATCTGGCCGAGCATTCCGTGGGTGGTGATTCCTACCTTGCTGGGCTCGTTAGTGCTGACGAAGTTGGTTTTCCCGGCGCATTTGGCGACGATGAAAAAAATGGTGCGCGGGGCAGAGGCGGGGCGGATTTCGCGTTGCCAGCATTGGTTCGGGGCACGATTGGAAGATTTTGTCGCGCGGGTGTATCAGCCGTCACTGACCTTTTTGCTGCGCTGGCGCTATGTGGCGATTAGTTGTTTTGTGGCGGTATTGGTATTAACAGCGGGCTTGGTGGGGCTGGGGCATGTGAAGAGCCAATTTATGCCTGAGGTGGAGGGGGATGTGCTGACTTGCAAGTTGGAAATGCCGCAGGGCGCGCCGTTTCAACAGACGGAGGCGGCGATCAAGAAGTTGCGGGAGGCGGCGACGAAGCTGAATGCGGATTTCAAAACGAAGACCGGAAGAACGGTGGTAAAACATGTGCTGGCGAGTGCGGGATCGCAGCCGTTTTTGATCGATATGTCGGCATTAACGCCGCCGATTGCCTCGAATTTGGGGGAGGTGACGTTGGAGTTGTTTCCCTCGGCCCAGCGCAAGGTGGCGGCAGAGGAATTAGTGCAAGAGTGGCGAAAATTAGCGGGCGATATTCCCGGGGCGGTGAAGTTAGTTTTCCGTGCGGAAACGGCGGCGGGCGGCAATGCGATCGATTTTTTACTGACCTCGCGTGACCTCGGGCAGCTTGAGAAGGCGACGGCATACGTGAAGCGGAAGCTGACCGAGTACGAAGGGGTGGTGGACATCAGCGATAGTAATACGGCGGGCAAGGATGAGTGGCGTTTGGAGAAACTCACGCCACGTGGAGAAGTGCTCGGCTTGCGTTTGGCGGATGTGATGGGGCAAATCCGCGATTCGTATTTTGGCAATGAGGTGCAGCGGTTTCAGCGCGGGCGCGATGAAGTGAAGGTGATGGTGCGTTTCCCAGATCGAGATCGGCGGTCGCTGTATTCGTTAGAGGAAATGGTGATTCGCACGCCGAGTGGTGGCAAGGTGCCGTTGCTTGAGGTGGCGGAATTTCGCCTGGAACGCGGTCCGGCGCAGATTCAGCGCACGGATCGCGAGCGTTCGATCAAGGTAATGGCGGATGTTTTATCCTACGCGAATGCAAATGAGGTCGTGGAGAGATTTACCACGGAAGTGTTGCAAAGGATTTCTATGGAATTTCCCGGGGTGAAATATGACTTCGAGGGTGAGCAAAAAGACCAGCGCGATAGTGTGCGGGAGATCGGCACGAAGTTTTTGTTTTCGCTATTGTTGATGTATGTTTTGGTGGCGATTCCGTTGCGGAGTTACGTGCAGCCGTTGATTATTCTGGGCGTGATCCCGTTTGGGATTGTTGGGGCGATCTGGGGGCATATTTTTCTGGGCATGCAGTTGAGTGTAATGTCGCTCGTGGGGGTGGTGGCACTGGCAGGCGTGGTGGTCAATGATTCCTTGGTGATGGTGGATTTTATCAATGAATACAAGGAGCAAGGCGGCGACGAAATGCGGGCGGCGGTGCTGGCAGGAGGGCGGCGCTTTCGAGCGATCTTTTTAACATCGGTGACGACCTTCCTTGGTGTGGCACCAATGTTGATGGAACAGGACATGCAAGCGCGTTTCCTCGTACCGATGGCGGTTTCGCTAGGATTCGGGAGTTTATTTTCGACGGCGATTATGCTGTATCTGGTTCCCTGCATTTACGTCGTCATGGGCGATGTGAAAGGCGTGATCGGACGATTTTTTTCTGGAAGCCGTAAACCTAGCTGCTAGATTGCTGCATGCGAAATAAAGCGATTTCCCTGTTGCAGGAATTAACGGAAGCACACTCAGTGCCAGGATTTGAGGATGAAGTACGCGCGATTTTTATTAACGAATTAGAAGACTGCGGTGAATTGTCATCTGATGGATTGGGCAGCGTTTTTTGTGAAACTGGAATCGATTCACCGCGAGTAATGGTCGCAGGGCACATGGACGAAGTGGGCTTTATGGTGCAAAACATCACGCATGATGGCTTTCTACAATTCGTCGCCCTTGGTGGTTGGTGGGAGCATTCTTTGTTGTCGCAACGGGTGGAAGTTCTGACGCGCGATGAGAAAAAAATCCTCGGCGTTGTGGCATCTCGCCCTCCTCATTTTTTGCCTCAAGCACAACGTTCGCAGATCATTCCTATCGATCAGATGTTTATCGACGTTGGTGCATCAAGTCGCGAAGAAGCGGAAAAAGGTTTCGGCATCCGCATTGGCGACCCCATCGCGCCGGTTAGTGCTTTTACGGAAATGGCGCGGGAAGATTACTACATGGCAAAAGCGTTCGACAATCGGGTAGGTATGGCCGCGGTGATTCAATGCGGACAGATTTTACGTGGCTCCAGTCATCCGAATCGCTTGGTTTTGGCGGGCACGGTAATGGAAGAAGTGGGCTTGCGTGGGGCAAAAACGGCAGCAACGATGGCGCGCCCAGATGTGGCGATTATTTTAGAAGGACCACCAGCAGATGATACACCTGGCTTCTCACGCTACGATTCCCAAGGAGCCTTAGGGCGTGGAGTACAAGTTCGCGCATTTGATCCGACTGCCATCGCTAATCCACGCTTGGTGCGTTTTGCCATCGATGTAGCCAAGGAAGAAGGAATTCGCCATCAAGTGACAGTGCGCCGCACAGGCGGTACGGATGCGGGGTCAATTCACTTATCGGGTCATGGTGTGCCGACGATCGTTCTCGGAGTGCCCGCCCGCTACATTCATTCGCATAATGCGATCATTGACCTGGAAGATTATCTCTCGATGGTGGCGCTAACGAACGCTTTGGTGCGCCGACTGGATCACAATACTGTCACAGGACTAACGACTTTTATCTAAATCATACCGCGATTCCCTGTTTTCTCTCGCATGAAAAAACCAGTTCTTGAGTATTTCCGCAGATGATGATACAGATCGCCGCGTGAAGGAGGATCGAAAAACAGATTTTTATGTAGGGCTTTTTGTTCTGTTAGGTATCGCCTTGCTCACAACGTTGATTATGACTTTTGGGCGATTCAGTGATCGATTTTCTCAAAGCTACCCCATTTATTTAAATATCGAAAACTCTGCGGGTATCATCAAAGGATCTGAAGTGCGGATGGGTGGGGCAAAAATCGGTAAAGTGACGGAAACACCGCAATTAAAAGACGATGCCACAATCAGAATCGAACTTGCCATACAGGAGAAATTTCGCATCCCTCAAGGCTCGATTTTATCCATCGATTCGGCCTCGATGTTAGGTGATAAAATGATTGTCGTATTACCGCCTAAAAAACTCACCGGGGAATACATCGGAGCAGGTAGCGAGATTGCTGGAGGAGGACTTTCTGGTATCGATGCAATTCAAAAAAACGCCGTAGATCTTACATCAGAGGCGAAAAATCTGATGGTGACAGCCTCACAAACATTGGAAAAAATCGACGAGTCCGTGACCGATATCAAAGTCGCGGCAGGGCATCTATCCAAGACCTTGGAAAAGGTAAATACTTCAGTTCTTCGTGAAGAAAATCTCACTTATGTAAATCAAGCGATTGAAGATTTTGCCTCCACGATGGAAAAGTTTGAACAAGCAAGCACCGAACTCAAGCCAACGCTTACCGATGCCCGAACCGCGATTCAATCGATCAATGATGCTGCGAAAGGAGCGCAGACTACCTTCAGTAAGGTAAATGATCGGGTCGATGAATTAAAGCCCGCTTTGGCAGAAATCCCCCAAGCAACGAGAGCCATCGCCCAAGCAGCAGAAAAAGCAGGACAAACGATTGATCGCGTGTCGAAAGGACAAGGTTTAATCGGCACTCTGACCAGCGACGGTGAAGTCTCTGCCGATGCCAAGGTCTTCATTCGGAATTTACGGGAACGAGGCATTTTACGGTATAAAGATGGCGATGCAGAACATCCCGAAAATGACCCACGGAATCGCTTTCGGGGTAGTAGGAGATAGATTTAGTTTTTTCGTTTGCGGCAAGTTGCCTTTCAGAATACCATACCATCGTGCCGAGGACACAGACATTGTGGGATACACAACAAGCGATTGAGCTAGCGGAAGGCGTGGAAATTCGCCTTCGGATCGCGGGCCCTGTGGCCCGGATTTGGGCGTTTTTGTTGGACTTGTTGTTTTTGGGTATCGGTCTGTTCATCATCGGCTTCTTGATGATGTTTTCTGGATTTTTGGTAGGCTTTACCGTGGCAACAGGGGTTTATTTGTTACTCCTCTTTTTTGCGATGTGGCTGTATTGGTGGATCTTTGAAGCGAGCCGCTGGGGAGCATCATTTGGCAAAAGAATTTGTGGGCTACGTGTGACGCAAACGACAGGTGCGCCCATCACCATTGGTCAAGCGGCGGTGAGAAATTTTATTCGCTTCATCGATGTCCTACCATTTCCCTTTTCCTTGATTGGTCTAGCGTCCTGCTTGACATCGCAGAGATTTCAGCGTCTCGGAGACATCGCGGCAGGCACATTGGTAATCTATACGCGGGCAGAAGTTATGCCGAAAAGTGGTTCCGTGCCGCAATCGCAGGCGAAAAGTCCAAACATGTTACTGCGCGCAGAAGAAGCGCGTGCGATAGTAATGTATCGCGAGCGACACCTGTTTTGGTCAGATGCACGAAAGGCCGAATTAGCCGATCATTTGCAAGGCCTCACCGGCAATCATGGCGCGGAAGGGGTGAAAAAATTACTTGGGATCGCGCAATGGTTACAGGAAAATCGCTAGGACTCTTCGGTCTTTAGAGCGACTTGTGAGAGCCATCGCAAAGGGCACCGTTTTGCGTATGCTTGCATTGGCAGATATAAAAAACCTTTTTTTCCTCTACGACAAGTTTTACTGGTTGCAGGCCAGTGCCTTTATGAGAACCGTCACACCATGGTTGGCTTGAGGAACGCCCACAGGAACACCACCAGTAGGTGCCTTCTTCTAGCTCTAAAGCGATGGATTTCAATCCACAGGGAATCGGTTTTTCTGCCATGGGCAAACTATAATGGCCAATCTCCCAAGCTTGCAAATCAAATTGTCGATTCTTCTGTAAGAAAAAAAGACTTGGAGTAAACCAAGTCCTTTTTTGTAAATTCGATTGATCGGGAAAAGATCTTAGACGAGAGCTTTTGCTGCTTTGCTCTTGATGTTCGCCGCCTTGTTCTTGTGGATCAAATTGCTTTTCGCGGCTTTGTCAACAGCGGAAGATAGCAGACTTGCGGCGGTGCTAGCGGCAGCTTTATCGCCCGTGGAAACAGCTGCTAAGAAATTTTTACGAAGGGTGCGAATGCGGCTTTTCGCAGCGCGGTTACGCTCGGTGCGGACTTCGGTTTGGCGAATACGCTTTTGTGCAGATTTGGTGTGAGCCATGGTAGGTGGTCGTTTTGATGATGAAGAATTGAGAAGAATGATCTAGTCGCGGGCGGGGAAGAATGAGTTTTTTTACCTTTCTGTCAAGAAAAAGAAAAAATATTTTCGGTTATCGCGATTGGTTATTTTGCCCACCAGTTTTCATCGTACCTGGAAAAAAGCTGCCGCATCACCCAAAATGTTGCTTATGGCATTCGGAAAATTCGGAGTGGCATAAATTATTTGATAAATGGCATTCGGAATATTCGGAATGGCATAAATCGTTTGATAAGTGGCATTCGGAAAATTCAGAATGGCATAAATCGTTTGATAAGTGGCATTCGGAAAATTCGGAATGGCATAAATCGTTTGATAAGTGCCGTTCGGAAAATTCGGAGTGGCATAAATGCTTCCTTGGATGAGACTGTGTCGCAGGGAAATGTGGTCTTTTTGGCTGGGAAGCGGGGACGCCTCCGCCACGGGGGGGGGTGCAAGTAATTTTGTGTAAATGCATTTGTGATGAAGGAAAGGTTATTTGTTATGATTCTTAGATTGGTTAGGGATGCGGTCTGCGAATTCGATGGTGAAGTAGCTCAGGGCACTGGGCCAGTTGGTGATGGTTTGGGTCCATT